>JBEKJO010000074.1:0-28069 GCA_050011195.1 Verrucomicrobiota bacterium
CTTTGGGCGTGTAACGCAATTCGGGGTCGCGGGTCAGGTTGCCCGCGAGGATTACTTTGTTGAAGCTAGCCATAGGTTTCCTTTACGCAATTGTTGTTGTTGTTGTTGGTTTCGGCGCCGGGGCCTTGGTAAACAGCACCCGGAAAACTTCCTCGTTCATCGCGAAGCGATGCTTCAACTGATCAACCAGCGACGGCTGGCCTTCGAAGATAATGTTTACATAAAAGCCCGCGCTGTGCTTTTTGTCGGCGACCCGGCTGAAGCTCTTTTTGTCCATCTTCTGCACGGTTTCCACTTTGCCGCCCAGCGTCGTAATCTCGGCGGAGATTTTGTCGATGGCATCCTTAATGCCTTCTTCCTTGGCTGCCGTTTCCAGTATGAACAGGCCTTCGTATCGTTTCACTGCTCTATTCCTTCACTCGCGGAGTCGCTTACGACTCCGTTAAATTGACTCATTGCCTTTTGTATTCCGGCTTCCAGCCAGGTTTCGGCCTGGTCGGACGCCACGCTTAAAACTTTATCTGCCAATGCTGCTTCCGTCGAACTAAATCGGCCCAGCACGTAGCCGGTAATTTCGCGCGCCCCGCTCTGCCGCCCGATGCCAACCCGCAGCCGGGCGTATTCGCGCGTGCCCAAATGCTGCTCGACGGATTCCAACCCGTGATGGCCGCCGCTGCTGCCGCCGGGCCGCAACCGGAGTTCGCCCAGGGGCAAATCCGCGTCGTCCACCACCACGAGCAACGCGTTGAGCGGCACACGGTAAAACGCCACCACCGCCCCGACCGCCTCGCCGCTCGAATTCATGTACGTCTGCGGCTCGCACAGGAGCACCCGGCGGTCGTTCCGCTGCGCCCACGCCAGCCGCACGTTGAACTTCTTTTCGTAAGTCCAGCCCGTCCGCCAGCGTTCGGCCAGGCGGTCGGCGACCAGGAAACCCGCATTGTGCCGGGTCCGCGCGTAATCGGCGCCGGGATTGCCCAAGCCCACGATGAGATACAGGTTCTCCATGCGGGGCGCCGGTGTGGCCGCCCGGCAACCGCCGGGCCGCCACCCAAACTATTTCTTCTTCTGGGCCGCCGGCGCAGCTTTCTTCTCGGCGCCAGGGACAGCCTTCTTCTCGGCGCCCGGGGCAGCCTTCTTCTCGGCGCCGGGGGCGGTTTTCTTTTCGGCGCCCGGAGCCGCTTTCTCGGCGCCTTTTTCCGCACCCTTGGCCGGGGCCTTCTCGGCGCCCTTGATTGCGCCCTTCTCGGCGCCCTTGGCGGCCGGCGGGGCCCCTTCTTCGCCTTCTTCCTTCTTCTCTTTGATCATCTCCACTTCGCCTGGCACGGCCTCCGCGGCTTCGGCCAGCTCGGCCGCTTCCTCTTCCTCCGTGCGCGGCGCGGCGACGGCGATGACCGGAATCTGCTTGTCGCCGACGATTTCCGTATTCTCAGGCGCTTTGATTTCGCCAAGGTGAATCGCTTGGCCGATCTTCAGGTGGCTGACGTCCACCGTGATCACCTCCGGCAAATCTTTGGGCAGGGCGCGCACCTTGATCTTGAACAACACGTGCTCCAGCACACCGCCTTCGGTCTTGACGCCCTCGGCTTCGCCGACCGTTTCAACCGGCACCAAGACGGTCACCTTCTCGTTCTCGGCCACCTCGTGGAAATCGACGTGCAGCACCTTGCCGCTGAGGGGGTGGTGCTGGACTTCCTGCACCAACGCCAGCCGCTTGGGCCGGGCATCGTCCTTGACCGCCAGGTCCACCAGGAGGTTCTCCGAAACCGAATGGTGGATCAGGTCTTCCATGTCCTTGGCGTTCACCTCGAGGTTCTGCGCCGGGGCCTGCCGGCCATAGATGACCGCCGGAATGCGGCCCCCGGCGCGAAGCGCCTTAGCTCCGGCGCGCCGGCCCAGGACGCGGGGAGCTGCGTTCAGTAATACTGATTTCATTGTCTGACGGGGTGACCGGTGATCGGTAATCGGCACACTGGGCCGGGATTGCCGGTCACCAGTCACCCATTACCATCACTCACACCTATTTAACTCATTTAACTCAATTAGCCCATTTAACCGATTTAACTTCCTTAACCCATTTAACCCGTTCACGGCGCTTAACTCGTGCGCCCGCCTCTGAATTCAAACAGCGAAGTGACCGACGAATTGCTGTGGATTCGCTTGATGGCTTCGCCCAAAAGCCCCGCCACCGACAACGTGACAATCTTCACGCCGCTGATCGCAGGGCGCAGGACAGTATCAGTTGTTACCAATTCGTCAATAGGGGATTTTCGCAATCTTTCTACCCCCACGGAATTCAGAATGGCGTGGGAAACGCAGGCCAGAATCTTCTTGGCCCCTTTATGTTTGATCAGCGCCGCCGCCGTCGTCAGCGTGCCCGCCGTTTCCGTCAAATCATCCACCAGCAACGCATCCTGGCCGCGAATCTCGCCGATCACGGCCATGGATTCCACCTCGCTGGCGCTCTTGCGCCGTTTCGCCACAATCGCCAGGCCCGCCCCCAGCACCTGCGAATACGCGTATGCCATCTTCAACCCCCCAACGTCGGGGCTGACCACCACCAGGTCGTGCAACCGTTTCTTCTTCAAATACTCATACATCACCGGCGCCGCATACAGATGGTCCACCGGAATATCGAAAAAGCCCTGAATCTGCTGGGCATGGAGGTCCATCGTCAGGATGCGGTTTACCCCCGCGGCGACCAACAGGTTGGCCACCAGCTTGGCGGTGATGGGCACCCGCGGCTGGTCTTTGCGGTCCTGCCGCGCGTAGCCGTAGAACGGCAGCACCGCGGTGATGCGCGCCGCGCTCGCCCGCCGCAACGCGTCAATCATGATGAACATCTCCATCAAATGATGGTTCGTCGGCGGGCTGGTGGACTGGATCACGAACACGTCCTCGCCACGGACGTTCTCCTCGATCTTCACAAACGTCTCCCCGTCGGGAAACGGCTTGATAGTTGATTTGCCGAGTTCGATGCCGATGTAGGCACAAATGGACCCGGCCAAAGGTTGATTCGAACTGCCGCTGAAAATCTTCACAAATCGCCTGTTCTTTGGTTAAAGCAAAAAACCACCGCACCGGTGGAGAAAAAGCAGGCCGGACTCTAAGCACCCAACCACTCCAGCGCAAGTGCAATTCTACCCCAACTCGCCGGCACCGTATCTTGCCCGTACCACCAATTCGCAACTCGCAATCCTCAATCTGAAACGTCAGATGGTCGTTTTGGCCCAAGCCGACAATTGAGCTTGCCACGCACACCCCTCCTGCTACGGTCCCCCCGAAATGAGCCTTCGTGGTAAAATTGACCCTGGAATCGCGAGGCAGCTTGCCGAGCAGATCCGTGCCATCGGCAAATCGGCGAAAACCGAGGAGGACGTTCGGCTCAACGTGGAAGCCGCCCTCAAACACCACCTCGCGCAACTGGGCATCTCCACAACCGCCTCCTATGAGCAGCACATCACCTTCCTTCACGGTTCAGGCAGCGCCGACGCCGTCTATGGCTTCGGGATCATCGAATACAAACGCCCCGGGGTCATCGCCATCCCCAACGGGCGCAAGTCCCTTGTAGATAAACTCTCTGCTTACTTGGAGGGCAAGGCCCGCGAGTTGGCCCCCACAAAACCGCTTGAGCCGCTCAAGAAGATGATCGGCATCGGCATTGATGGGACGCAGGTCATGTATTTGCGGTTCGCCTCGTCCGAAAACCGCGCCAAGTATTTCCAGCCGATCTCGTTGGAGACTCAGCTTGAGTTCTTCAAGCTCAAGGGCCTCAAGCGTGGCGGCTTCCAAATCGTCGGGCCGATGCCCATTGACGAAGCCAGCATGGACTGGCTCCTCTACTCGCTCCGCTTCTTCCAGCGCCGCGCCCTCGAACCCCAGTCGCTCGCGGAGGTCTTTGGCCCGGAGGCCGAAGTGGCGTCGGCCACCATCAACGTCCTGTACCACAAGCTGTGCACCGCCAGCAACCGCCGGGTCGAGATGTTCTTCAAGCAGTGGGACATGATCTTCGGTGTCATCTATGGTCAGGAATTGGAGCGCGGCGATGCCGCGGCGAGAGAACTCGCCAGGCTTTACAACATCACGGACAAACCCGATCTGAAGCGGCTGCTCTTCGCCATTCACACCTACTACGTTCTGCTGATGAAGCTGCTCGCGGCGGAACTCATCTCCTTGCAGGAAGGCTCTTGGTTTGCCTCCTTCACCGCCGATATCGAGGCCGCCAGCGACGAACTGGTCAGAAGCAAAATCGAGCACCTGGAAAACGGCGGGCTGTTCAAGCAGTTCAACATCGTCAACTTCCTCGAAGGCGATTTCTTCCGCTGGTATCTTGACGTGTGGGATGCTGGCCTTGCCAAGAGCCTCAGGCACATCGCCATCGCGCTCCAGCAATTCGAGCCGGCCACCGCTACGATTGACCCCGACGCCACGCGCGACCTCCTCAAAAAGCTCTACCAGTACCTCCTGCCCCGCCGCGTCCGCCACGACCTCGGCGAATACTACACCCCGGATTGGCTGGCCGAGCGACTCATCCGCCAGATCGGTTACGACGGCAACCCCGACACGCGCGTCCTTGACCCCTCCTGCGGCTCGGGCACGTTCCTATCCCTCTGCATCCGCAAAGCCTTCGATTACGCGGACCGCTACCTGGTCCGCCCGGACGAGCTGGTCAAGAAGCTCCTGACCAACATCGTCGGCTTTGACCTCAACCCGCTGGCGGTGATCGCCGCTCGCACCAACTTCCTCCTCTCCCTTGGCACCCTCATCAAGAAAGCGCCGCAGATTGAAATCCCGGTGTACTTCTGTGATTCGATACTGACCCCAACTGAGTTTGCGCACGAAGGCCAGACTGAATTCGTCGCCTCGGCGTTGCATGAGGGAGAGGTCAGACTGGAGATGCCTGCCAACGGACGCATCTGGCACGTGGACACTTCCCAAGGCCGTTTCACTTTCCCGGCGGCGGTCATTGACCGGGAACAGATCGAGACCATCTGCGCCCTGATCGAAGAGTCTGTCCTCGTCGGGCGCACCCGGGCGCAGTTCCTGGAAAAGTTGCGCGCCGCCTTGCAGCGCCCGGACCGCACGGTCGAGCAACTGATCGGCGATGTGTTTGATCGTGTCGCCCGCCTGAATGCCGACGGCAAAAACGGCATCTGGGCGCGCTTCTTGAAAAACCAGTTTGCTCCAGTGTTCATCGGCAGGAACCGGTTCGATTTCGTCATCGGCAATCCCCCGTGGGTCAACTGGCAGAGCCTCTCGGACTCCTACCGCGACAAGACCTGGAAACTTTGGGAAACTTACGGCCTGTTCTCGCTCAGCGGCCACGCCGCCCGCCTCGGCGGCGGCAAGAAAGACCTGGCCATGCTCTTCACCTGCGCCTGCCTCGACAACTACGTCAAAGACCACGGGCGTCTCGGCTTTATCATCACCCAAACCCTGTTCAAAACCAAAGGCGCTGGCGACGGCTTCCGGCGCTTCCAACTGGGCGATAAGGGCGCCTGTTTCAAAGTGCTGCAGGTTGCGGACTTAAGCGAAATCCAGCCCTTTGAAGGAGCGACCAACCGCACCGCCGTTGTCACCTTCCAGAAGGGAAAGAGAACAACTTACGACCTTAATTACGAGTACTGGCGGAAGAAGCCGAAAGCCAGCATCCGCCTCGATGATGACCTCGACGATGTTTACCCGGAGAAGGTCACCGTCACCTATTGGAAGGCGCGGCCGATCAATCCCGGCCAACTGACCAGCCCGTGGCTTACGGCACGCCCGAAAGCACTCGACGCCGTGCAGAAAGCCATCGGCGAATCCACTTACCGGGCTTACGAAGGCTCGAATACTGGTGGGTTGAACGGCGTTTACTGGCTGGAAATCATACAAAGGAATGCCATCGGCCAGCTCGTGATCAGGAACTTGAGCGACGTCGGCAAGACAAAGGTCAAACAAGTTGAGAAAGCCATAGAGCCGGATTTGGTTTTCCCGCTGGTTCGCGGACGCGACGTTGATCGGTGGCGCACCGGTAGCTCGTGCCACATCCTTTTGGCACAAGACCCTCAGAAGCGCATCGGTTATGACGAAGATTGGATGAAGGCCAACCTTCCGAAGACGTACGCTTACCTGAAGGAATTTGAGACTGCCTTGCGCACGCTGCGGCGGAGTGAAAGTGTCCGTGACCTCATCAGGCGCGGGCCCTTCTACAGCATGTACGCCATTGGCGACTACACCATCGCGCCTTACAAGGTGTGCTGGCGCGAGCAAGCGGAGTTCTTCACGTGCGCCGTCACTAGCAGCAGCACGGTCGGGGAGAAGAGGAAGGTGGTCATTCCCGATCACAAGTTAATGTTCGTGCCCCTTGGCGAGAAAGAGGAGGCGCACTACGTCTGCGCGATGCTCAGTTCGAGTATAGCTGTCCTTATCGTGAAGAGTTACGGGGTCGAAACGCAGACTTCTACACATGTCCTCGAGTACGTCCGCTTGCCGAAGTTCGACACGAAGGACAAACAGCACCAGCGCCTGGCCGAACTCAGCGCGCAGGCACACCAACTCGCTGCTGAAGCTACCGAACGCGCCCAGAAGCGGCTGCGAACGGTGGAAACCGAGATTGACGAACAGGCCGCCGCCGTCTGGAGCATCACCCCCACCGAGCTTCGGGACATTCAATCCAGCCTCGCGGATTTGAAATAAAAAGATGAGCCTTGGACGGTTTTTGTCCCACCCCCATGTGTAGAGTGTGACAAAAAACAAAACAAATATGGGACTGACTATTTATTACACGTTGTCTTTGAAAGAAGAGGTTTCGGCCAGTGTTGTCCGCGAACTGGTCCGGCGCACCGCCCTTTACGCGCGGAAAATCGGCTGCGCCGATGTCAGCCGGCTGTTGCGGGCCGAAAAGCGCGAAGACCTCGCGCCGCTCTTCATTTACCTCGGTGAGCCGAAAGGCAGTTTTTGCACCTGGGTCACGCCCGAGCGCGGCTGGCTGGTGCGCGTCTGGCCGGGCGCGGGCTGCGAGACGGCGACGTTTGGCGTGTGTCAATATCCCCGCCGGATTCTGTACGGCGAGGGCTATGTGTCCACGGGTTTCCACGGCGGCTGGCGGTTTAGCGGCTTTTGCAAGACGCAATACGCGGGCGTGCATGGCTGGGAGAACTTCTTGCAATGCCACTTGCGGGTCATCAGCCTGCTGGATTTCTGGCGCGGGCTGGGCGCGCGCGTCAAAGTGAATGACGAGGGCGGCTTTTGGAAAGCCCGCTCCGTGGAAAAGCTCCGGGAGGAGTTGCGGGGTTACGACCGCCTCGTGGCGGCGATGAGCGGAATGTTGAAGGACGCCGATGGGGATTTGCCAGTCAAGTCGCCGATTTTTGACTACAAGGACTTTGAGCGCCTGGAACACGAGGGCTGGCAGGAGTTTGGTGGCCGAATCGAACGGCTGCGGGAGACCTTGAGCCAGATCAGAGTCCAATAGTCGAAACCGCCGCCGGCGGGCAGACTAGAGTGGCCGGAGGAACGCGGTTGTGGCACCGTAGCAATACCGTAGCCCCACTGGGGTTCCAAGCATGTTCCAAGCATGTTCCTAGCATTTTTCTGGCCTCCCGCTTCTGTCTGCCGCCCGGTCGCCGGGCCGGGCACCCAAAGGCTCAGGGTTCCGCAGGGCGGGATCGCCCTCCGGTCCTGCCGCCCCGGTTTCCCCAACCGTCCACCCGCTGCCACGCGCGGTTAATACCCGCAAATTATCCCGCAGCACACCGAACTTGTCAACATATAGACGCTCGATGTGGCTCACGCATTCAACCAGAGCCGCCCTCGCTAATTGTAAATCATATATCGCAAATCGCAAATACGGCACAAACCGTGTCAGCCGCGGGTGATCCAGCCGCCGCCGAGCACCAAGTCGTCTTGGTAGAACACCGCCGCCTGGCCGGGGGTGATGGCGCGTTGCGGGGCGTGCAGCCTCACCTTGACCGTGCCGCCGGGCAGCACCGTCACCGTAGCAGGAGTGCCTGTATGGTTATAGCGGATTTTGACGGTAGCACCAAAAGCGGCGGGCGGAGCGTCGAATGCGATCCAGTTGCAACGCTCCGCGCGGAACTCGTCGCGCGCCAGCGCCGCATCGTCCCCGACAATCACGCGGTTCGTGGCTGCATCCAACTCGATGACGTAAAGCGGTTTCGGGGACGCGAGGCCCAGGCCCTTGCGCTGGCCAACGGTGTAGAACTCAATGCCGTCATGCTCGCCGAGCACCTGACCCTGGAGGTTCACGATCTCGCCGCGATGCTTCTGCGCGAGCCTGGCCTGCTGGAGAAACTTGCCGTAATCGTTGTCCGGCACGAAGCAGATTTCCATGCTCTCTTCCTTGTCGGCGGTCTTGAGGTGGCAGTGACGGGCGAGCTCGCGGGCGTCGGCTTTGGTCTTCTCACCGAGGGGAAACATCGCGCGGGCCAGTTGGTCCTGCCGCAGCGAAAACAAGAAGTAGCTTTGGTCCTTGCGCCAGTCGCAACCCCGCTTGAGCAGCGTGCGTCCGCCGTTCGGGCTCTGCTCCACCCGCGCGTAATGGCCGGTGGCCACGTATGGCGCGCCGAGCTGGTTTGCCCGCTCGATGAGCCGGCCGAACTTGAGGTTCTGATTGCACAGCACGCAAGGGTTTGGGGTGCGGCCCGCCTTGTATTCGTCAGCGAAGTATTGGATCACCTTGGTCTGAAACTCCGCCGCTTCGTCGATGAGGTAATACGGAATCCCCAACTTGTGGCAGACGGCGCGTGCGTCCGTGACCGCCTGCGGCCCGCAACATTTGTCCTCAGCGAGAGAGACGCAGTCCTGCGGCCACAGTTTCAACGTGATGCCCACCACGTCGTAGCCTTGCTCGAGCAAGAGCGCGGCGGTAGCGGAGGAATCGACTCCCCCGCTCATCCCCACTACGACACGTGTTCTCTTCTGCGCAGTCACAAGCCTGTCAACATACTTGCGCGACGTAAGGCTGTAAATGATGCGGAGGTGATGCGGAGGTGGAATGCTGGACCGCCGGAACTTTCACCGTGGAGCGGTCGGCGGTATTCCCACCGAGGCGGAGGCTTCGAATGCCCAGGGTTTTGAACAGAGTGAGCAAAGGCTGGTTGGTCGGGCTGAAGAAGTAAGCTCCTTGCTGATCGGGCAGCATTTTCTCCATCTCGAAACTCAAGCCGCTAAACTCGGCCGCTACGGCGGTGCCAGGGGCTTTTGGATCGAGCGTGATGGTAACGGCGATTGTGCGCACGCCGGTGCGGACAAGAGACAGACCGCGCCGATGGTGAAGGTCAATAACCATTCCCTGGGAAGGCGGGTTAGGTTCATGGCAACATTTGTTCTATCGGCTTAGCAAGCTGGCCTTCATGCGTTCAGTCTATTTTGCGGGCGTTATCTTTACCAGTCCCGCGCCGCGGGCGGTAACGGGGAGCTGGAGTTATGCATCGAATGCGCCGAGGTCTTTTTGGCGCCGGAGGTCACGAACCGATCGTCTGCCGGAGAGGTGCAGGTCAGACCATTTGACCGTCGCTGCGCTTTACGGGAATGTATGCACATATTAACGGCGCTGGATTATGAACCAGTCCTGCGCCGAGGCACGCCGTATTCTGCCCCAACGGGCTGCATTTGGCTCTTGAACGAATGTTCTACCATCAGCTACGGCAACTGCAACCGGTAGAACTTCTCAGGGGCGGCCACGGCGTTCGTAAAAGCCAAATGCCCGGCCGCGTCGAACGAATTGGTCGCCACGCGTGTCCAGTTCGCCATTGGCAGGGTCAGGTTCGTCGAAGCCAGCACATAGCAAGGCCACCCGGGCGCGCCGTTGGTGCCCAACACGACCAGATTTGTTCCGGACAAAGTGAGGCCGCCGATGACCGGCCGCAAGACAACGCAGTTGGTAACCACCAAATCCACAGCCGCTGCCGAGAGGTTGTTGGAAAGATAGCCGCTATAGACCAAAGGGCCTGGAGGCATCGTGCCGAGGGTGAAATTGTATCCCGCACCGGCGATGGCGCCTGCATATTGGATGAGCCGGAATCGCGCGGGGAAACTGTTGGTGGCCGGCAGCGACGCGATGTTAATGGTATTCACGCCCGGGCCAGTCGTCAGGTTCGTTGCCGTCAAATTGACCCGGCCGCTGGCAGCGGAGAATTGCAGCAGGGCGTTGGTTAGCGACACGTTGATGATGCCCGTGCCCGTAGCGCCGATGGCATTGCTGACCACAAGAGTCCCGTTGTTGACGGCGATGGCATTGGTGCCACTGCCGGCGCCGGCCGCGATGGTTTGAGCCAGCACGGTCCCTCCGTTGATATTCAACAGGCCGTAAGTGTTCGTGGTTCCGCCGCCGCCGCTGGTGTAGCCCAGCTCGAGCGTCGAATTCACCACCAACAGGGCGTTGGTGCTGTTGACATTTACCCGCCCGATGCCGGCGCTGGTGGCATTGGTTGCGGACTGGACACCGATTTGCAGCGTGTTGATGTTGAACGTGCCCGTGCTGAACGTCAGCACGCCCGAGCCGTTCGCGCCGGTGGTGGTTTGGCCCACACCGACAGAGAGGGTGTCCACCAAGGCATCCACACGGCCAAGGCTGAAGTCGTTCGTGCCGGTGGTGGAATCGGCACTGGCGCTCTGCGCCGAGGCGTCGCCGATGTTCCAGAGCGACACCGGACCCACACCATCCGGGCCGCGAAACCAGGCGGTGGAATTGGTGAAGCGGCTGTTAAAAGCCAAGCTCCCCGTGGCCTTTTCGCGGCCAATGGTGATTGATTTGGCGAACACGGCATTGGTTTGGCCGAGATAAAGAAAGTTCTGCCCGCCGCCATTGCCGTTGTTGTCGCCGACGCAAATCTGCGGGTCCGCGCCGGAAAGTATGAGCGTGTTCGTCTTTGCCAGGTACAGCGTCCCCGTTGCCCGGGGCACCGGTCCGACCACGCCCACAAGGACCCGGCCGGCGGTGGCGGTGAACACTCCCAGCCCGGACATTTCCAGCGTGGCGCGCTGGGAACCGCTGCTGTTGGCGGTGCCTTGCCGGACCACGACAGCGCTGTTCGCATCGCTCATGATGGCCAGCGTCCCGCCGGGGCCGGTGACCGTGGCGAACACTGTCTGGGAGCTGCCGTTGTCCGTTTCGGTGCCGACGAGGAGGCCGTTTTCGCCCGTAACGTTCAGGGTCTGCCCCGAGGCAATCAGGGTCGTGTGATTGTTATTGGTGTTGCCGAACTGCACTGCGGTGACGGCCCCGGCAAAGCCGGCATCCACGCAGTTGTCGATGTTGGAAATCGAGGCGACGGCGCCGGGATTCAGAAACAATGCCGAATCCTGGATTTCCGGCGGGCCGGCGGGAGACCAGTTGCCGGCGGCCGACCAGTTGTTGGCGCCCGCTCCCGGCCCATTCCAAACCAGGTTTCGCGGCGCTTTGTTCACGACCAACTCGACGGTGGTCATATTGGTCTCGGTTCCGTCAACGCCTTTGACAAAAAGCGTATAGGTTCCCAGCGGCGTCGTGTTGGAGGTGGTAACGCTCAAGGTCGAAGCGCCCGGACCCGTGACGGACGGCGGGCTGAAGCTGGCGCTCGCATTGGCCGGCAAGCCGCTCATGCTCAAGGCAACGCTGCCGCTGTAACCGGGGTTGGTGACCACATTGACTGTGTAGTAGAGATTGGTGCCGGTGATGCCCGCTATCTGCGAAACCGGGGCGCCCGTGAGCAGGAAGGATGAATCCACCACGTCGGCATAGGTCGTGCCGATCTTCAGACCGCTGACATAGTCAATGACGGTGTAGGTGCCGCCGCCGTACACGCCCCATTTGGGGTCCACGGAGGTCCCGTCAAAAGTCCGGCAGTAAAACTGGTTCGTGCCGGTGGTGAAGGTCTGCTGGACGCCGTTATACCAGTATTCGATATAGCCGCCGTAGTCCTGGGTGGAAACATTGATGGCCAGCATGTGCGAAACCCAGACATTGGTCACCACCGGTGTGGTCCAAAGCGTTGTTTGTCCGCCGGCGTCACTGGGGTTGAACTGGTTCAACGCCAGCGTCCCGCCTCCCGGCGCGATGGTGATGGGAAAATCCTGGAGCTGCGGGGTGCCGTAGGCCTTCCACTGGAAGATGGCGTTGAGGGCGGCTGTGGTGGGCATGGCCAGCTTGGTCCGCCAGCAGATATAATAGGTTTGGCCTATGGCGGGATTGACGCCCGCCGCGCCGTGCGCCTCGCAACGAGTATCATCCATAGCTTTGTAGAATTGCCAGACCGTGCCGTAAATGGGGTCGCTGACCGCCGTGACGGATGAGCCGTTCGTGCCGTCAATATTGAGAAGCTTAAAAACGCCCAACCCGTTGGTCGCGTTGCCGTCCCATAACAGGGTGGCGCGGGAACTGGCGGCCAGGAGCAGGGTGGAAACCATCGCGATAAGTTGGAGTCCAAGCTTCAGCATAAGCTTCACGGCAACCGCAGCCGGTAAAAGCATTGGGGCAGGTTCGGGTCAAAGGTATTTGTCGAGCGAAAAGTTCCGTTGCCATCAAACACGTTGGTCGCAGCCAGCGTCCAGTCCGCCAGGGGCAGCGAGAGATTAGTCGAAGAGGCTACATAACAGCTTCCACCCAGCAGGCCGTTGGTCGCGACGATGATGAGGCTGCCTGCGGACCTCGCGACGCCGGCTATGGCCGGCCGCAGCACGATGCTCAACACCCCGTTGTTCAAGGTGGATGTATCCCAAGCCAACCCCGGCCCGGGAGCCGATGGCTGGATGTTGTTGAACGAACCGATGTAGCCCGCCGCGTTGAAGAGTTTGAAGCTGTCGCCAGCGGCCAAGCTGCCGGGAGGGAAGGCCAGGGCCAGTGTGCCGCCATAGGCAATGCTGGCAGCACCGTTGAGCACGTCGTTCGTCCCGCTGCCCAGGTCCATGGCGGTGGCGCCTTGGAGCGTCAAAACATTGGCGACGGCGAGCGCGCCGATGCCTGCGATGCCCGGGGAGACGGTGGCTCCGGGGCTTACCGTCAGGCTGCCGTTGAGGGTGCCGTTGCCGCTCAGGGTCTGGCCGCTGAGCAAGGTGAGGGTGCCGTTGGTGCGTCCGCTGACATCCAAGGTCGCGCCGATGGCGAGGGTGATATTTGAGCTGCCGGCGAGCGAGCCGGCATTGGTAAGAGCGAGCGTGCCAGCGTTGACGAATGTGCCGCCGCTGCATGCGTTGGCTCCATTGAGCGTCAGGACGCCCGCGCCGTTCTTGGTCAAGGTTCCCGAACCGGAAATGGTATTGGCTGTGGTGAGGTCGTCGCTGCGGTTAAAGACCAGGCTGCCGTTATTGACAACACTGCCGGCGGGCAGGGAGCCGTTGGTGCCGCCGTTGCCGACGCACAGCGTGCCGCCGTCGATGACCACGCCGCCGGTGAAATCGTTGCTCCCGCTGTTGGCGAGGATGACCGGGCCGAGGCCTTGCAGGACTAACGGGGTGCTGCCACTCAGTTTTCCGAGACCAACGAAGGTGTAGGTTTGCGTGTTGTTGCTCAAAGTGACGCTGGCCGGGGTGCGAGTGTCCTCGAGGTCGATGGTGGTCGTTCCGCTCGCCGCATCATTGAAAACCACACTCTCGCCTTCCGCGTAAATCAAACCTTGGGTGAGATTGTTTTTCCAGTTGGGGGTTTCGGTGTCCCAACTGTCGCTCACGTTGCCGTTCCAGGTGAGGAAGAGGTCGGCGGCGAGGCAATTAGTGATGACGAGGTCAACCGTATGGTTTGCCACGTTATTGGAGAGCAAACCCCCGCAATAGACTCCCGCCGGAAGGGCGCCCAGGACAAAGTTGAACCCGGCGCCGCCGACTGCGCCCGAGTACGCGACCAGCGTGAATTGGGCCGGGAAAGAGGAGATGGCCGGCAGCGAGGTTATCCCAATGGTGTTGGAGGTTCCGCCGGTGATGAGGCTGGCCGCGACGAGATTGGTCGTGCCCCCCGCCACTTGGAACTGGAGGGTCGCATTAGTGAGGGCAATGAGGTTAATCGGGGCTGCGGGCGAGCCGGCGGAGTTGGTGACGGCGAGGGTGCCGTTGGCGATAGCGAGGGTGTTGGTGCCGCTGCCCGCGCCGACCAAAATGGCGTTGGCCAGGACCGTGCCGCCATTGATGCTGAGCGTGCCGGAGGTGTTGGTGGTGCCAATTCCGCCGCTGGTGCTGCCCAATTCGAGTGTCGTGTTCACAATGAGCACCGCGCCGGGGCCGTTGACGTTCACGCGGCCAACGCCGCCGCTGGTGGCCCCGCTCTGGGCCTGCTGCCCGACCTGCACTGTGTTCACGTCGAACGTGCCGCTGGTGAAGGTCAAGACCCCGGTGCTGCCGGCGCCCGTGGTCTTCTGGCTTTTGCCGAGCACCAGCGTATCCACCAGCGCATCCACCGTGCCTCCGCTGAAATCGTTGGTGCCCAAGGCCGAACTCGAACTCGTGCTCTGCAGCGAATTGTCAGCGATGTTCCAGGAGCTGACGCGGCTCGATCCGTCCGAGCCCCGGAAGCAAACCGCCGGATTGGCGAAGGCGGGATTGAACCGGAGCGTGGCATTGCCTTTCTGGCGGGCGATGACGATCGAATCCACGAATATAGCGTTGGTCTGGCCGAGATAGAGGAGATTCTGGCCGCCGGCGTTCGAGTTGCTGTCCGCGACGCAGAGGCCAGGCGACCCCGTCGCCGTGAGCGTGTTGGTCCTGGCCAGAAGCAGGGTGCCCGTGGGGCGGTTGACGGGGCCGATAACACCCACGAGCACCTGATTGAGGGTAGCGCTCAAGTTCCCCAGGCCGGACAGGTCGAGCGTGGCCCGCTGTGAACCGCCGCTGTTGGCCGTGCCTTGGCGGACGACGAGATTAGCGCCCGAATTATCCACCACCAGCCTGGCCCCCGGCCCGGTAACAGTTGCCGACACGGTTTGGGTCTGGCCGTTGTCGGTTTCCGTGCCCGCCACGAGTCCATTCAGGCCGATCAGGCTGAGCGTGGCGCCGGGATTGATGAAGGTAGTGTGGTTGCCGTTGGTGTTGCCGTACTGGAGCGACGCGACCGTCCCGCCAAAACCGGCATCCACGGCATTGTTGATGTTGGAAACGGCCACGCCGCCGGCGCCGGAATCGAAAAACTTCACGTCATCAAACGCGTCGGGCGGCCCGGCAGGAGACCAGTTGCCGCTGGCGGACCAGGCGTTGGCGCCGACGCCGGGACCATTCCAGACGTAGGTTCCCGGCGCGTGGCTCTCGACCGTGAGGGTGAAACTGGCGCTGGCGGACAAGTTGCCAGGGTCGGTCACCGTCACGGTGATGACGGACTGGCCGCTTTGGTTCAACGCCGGCGTCACGGTCACGGTTCGGTTGGAGCCGCTGCCGCCGAAGACGATGTTGGCTGGCGGTGCCAGGCTCGGGTTCGAGCAGGCCCCGCTTACCAACAGTGCGCTCGCGGGCGACTGTGCGTCGCCCACGCTGAAGGGCAGCGGCCCGGTCGAGCCATTGACAGGAACGGTCACGTTGGTGAAGTTGGAAATCGTCGGCGGCGAAGGGGGGATCCAGAGCGTCAGTTGGGGCCGGCTGTTGGGGTCGGAATACTCGCGCGAGGCATAGGTCACGACGCCCGCGGCGCCGAGGTTGACGAGCGAGAAGAGTTCAAGCGAAAGCTGCTTGTCGCCGGTGAGGGCGTCCAGAACCTGCGGCGTGACATCGAAGGAGACCGGCCCGTTGGTCCCCGGCATCCAGGTGGCGAAGCGCTCGCCGCCGCCGGGTTGGTTGTTCCACGTGAGGCCGGTTTCGGACCAGGTATCCGTGGCGGACACGGCGATGCCCTGCTCGATCCCGCCGGTGCCGACACTCAGCGGGGTCAGGCTCACCCGGGCTTGAGTGACATTGCCGGACACGCCGGTCAGGTCCCAGCGCAGGTAGGCCCGCGCGAGGCTGTTGGCGGAGGAGTTCAATTCGGCGGTCAACGTCGCCGCCGACCCGTAATTGTTGGTCGCGTTGACGCCTCCCCAGACCGTCGCGTCGGCGACCGGGGCGAGCGTCGTGGGCGAGGCGCTGCTGTTGGGAGCGACCTCGAGTTCCAGCATCGCCCAGTCAACACCGATGTCGCCTTGGAGGGCGGCGTTGAGCTGGCCGTTGGTCAGCAGGCTTAATTGGCTGGTGAGGTCGAGCACGCGCACGGTCGGATTGGTCACCGCCGTCGCGATGGGCAGCCACTGGAGAGCGGCAAACGTAAAGCTGTTGCTCAGGCTGCCCAGATAGAGCGCGTCGTTCGTGGCCGAGTAGGCGGCCAGCAGGGAAAGAGAAAGCGTCGCGGCCACGACGTGCTCGGTGGAACTGAGCGAGTAATTGAACGTGAACGGCACCCAATGGTTGTTGGTGACAACGTCGAAGTTGTCCAGGGGCTGGCCTGCGGCGCTCGCCTGCACCGCCGCGCGCCAGCCCGCATCCACCGGCACGACGACCCCGTCGGGCGGTCCGTTCGTGAAGGCGTCAATGGCGCCGAGCCAGTAATCCCGCGCCTGGAGGCCGGGCGAGGCGAGGCGGTCCTGCAATTGCGCAAAATAGAGGCTGTCCGGAAAGACGTTCGTGGCGCCCGAGCCGGAGGAATCGTAGGTGCCCGGGGCGTGCGGGCCGACGTAGGCCGTGCCGGTTTGAATCGGGCCGACCGAGCCGATGAGCCAGTTGCGCGCGCCCGGCGGGTTTTGCACGATGAACCCCTTGGCCGCGCTGTTCCAAATGACGCAGTTGGCGCCTTCCCAGCCGTGGCCGGTCCCGTAATTACCGGCGTTTTGCGCGTCGAGGTTGTTCCCATTGACGGTGATGTGGTCCCAGAGGATGCCGGTGGCCCAGCGCTGGTGCGGGCCGGCCTCGGCATTGGCCGAGTCGCTGGTCCCATCCACGAACACGCAGGGGCCGATGGTAAGGGATTGGGTGACGAACTGGTGCCGGTCCTGACGGGTGTAACAGTTTTTCACCAGGCAAAGCTGGCAATCGTTGATGGCGAAGGCATAGCGGCGACCGCCGGTGATGATCGAGATGGGGTCCAGGCATTGGCAGTCCTGCACGGTGATGTATTTAGCGCCGCTGTTTAGGTTCACGCAGGAATAGCCGAAGTATTGGGAGACGACGTCCCGCACCCAGCCGTTGACCACGTTGTCGAACTCGATGAACGTCCAGCCGTGGGTCTCGTTGGTCACGCTGCCGAAATAATCGGACACCGC
Source organism: Verrucomicrobiota bacterium (assembly GCA_050011195.1). Lineage (GTDB taxonomy): Bacteria > Verrucomicrobiota > Verrucomicrobiia > Limisphaerales > UBA8199 > PALSA-1440. The sequence continues at coordinate 17,187 of JBEKJO010000074.1, forward strand.
ATAGATGTGTTCGATGCCAACGTTCTGGAGGCGGCCCGACCAGGTGAATTGGCGGATGGAGCCGTTGGTGTAATGGGCATCAATGGCGCAGGCCAGCGGCCAGTCCACAAAGACGTGGTTGCCTTCGAGGTGGGTAATGACGCGCTCCGAATTGATATTGTAGCCGCTGGGCGTCCAGGGCACGTCGGGCGACGGCCCCAGCAAGTTCATGCCCAGGTCGTCAATCCAGGCCTGCGTCGCCAGGCGTTCGACAAACACGGTGTCGCCGACCGACAGCCCGCTGGCGCTGTCCACGTTGAAACTGCGGGCGCCGACCGGCACGTAGTTGTTGGTGATGTTGTGGGTCGTGCCGCTCACGGTCGAGGCCGAGCCCGAGCCGCTGACCTCCAAGAGCGTGTACTGGTTGGTGGCCGTGGCGCGCAGGACCGTGCCGGTGCCGTTGGTCGAGCTGCCGACCCCGCGCAGCACCACGCCGCTGGCGCTGATCGTCACGGTGTTGGATAACGGATATTCCCCGGCCAAAAGGAGCACGGCCCCGCGAAAGCCGTTGGTGCCCAGCGGCAGCGCCGCCACCTGGTTGATGGCGTTCTGGAGATTGGCCACGTTGTCCCCGGCGACCGGCGAAATCGTCACCGCGACCGGCACGGTGTTCGAGGAGGGAAGGGGAACCGCCCCGCCCAAGTAACCGACCCCGGAGCAGTCGAGGATGCGGTTGCCCAGGGCGTCCGGCTGAGCGATGAGCCGCCCGCTCGGCCCGGGATAAACCCAAACGCTGAGGTTTGTGTTGGCAGGGGCGGACGTTACGGCGGCTTGCAGCACCAGCCAACCGAGGGCTGCGGCAGCCTGGAACGAGCTTGTTTTGGTCACGGACTGAATTTCAGGGTGGCAAGTTGGGTGGATGGAATGGTTGAAAGGTCTTGCTGCCACAAGTAAAAGCAGTAACTCATATTACCCCACCCGGTGACTTCATATAATTGTTCCACCTTGATCCAATGGGTTGAGCCGTCCGTCAGCAAATGATTGCTCCCGTCAGGAAAAGCGGCCCCCGGCCGTTTGTGAACCACACTGGCCCAGGCGCCGTCGTATTTCATAACCACATCCGCCCCCAGCACCCACTGGGGGCTGGCCGTGCCCAGTTTTACCGGGCTGAGCGCACTAAACTCCCCGGCGTGGTTGTCCCACAGTGTCACGCCCCCCAAGTACTGGTAGCCCAGCGTCCATTGCGGCGGACTAGCATTGGGATCATAGACGACGAATCCGTTGTTATTGTATTCGGGACACGCCCAGACGGAGGGAGTATTGGTCCTTGTCGGATCCAGATCGACCCCCTTCGACGCGGAGGCCGCATCGGCGTTCATGGCATTCTGGTTGAACCGCCCGCCGCTGATTGGGCGGGCGGACACAACGACATCGTTGTTATCGCCGGCATAAACCGTCATGCCAATGCCAATCTGCCGGAGATTATTCGCGCACTGGATGCGCTTGGCCTTTTCCTTGGCTCGCGACAAGGCGGGCAGCAGCAGCGCCGCCAAGATGGCGATGATCGCAATCACCACGAGCAACTCAATCAGTGTGAAGGCGCGCGGCCTTCCCGCCAGGCCGCTATGCCCAACTGTTCGCGCGCTAGAATAACTCAAGCTATTCATGCCTGATTCTGTGCATAAAAGCAGCCGCTTTGCCATCGAACAAACGTTCAAGGCCGCAAAGCGGCGCGGGGCATTCGTAATCTTAGCCGGGACTCTACTGCACCTGCAGCACGAAGAACCGCTGCGGCGTGGCGGCATTGACAGGGACAGTGAAGTTGAAGCTGCCGTCCGAGCCGAAAATGCCATTGGCGATGCTGGTCCAATTGGTCAGCGGGGCGGCCACGTTGGTCGAGGCCAGCACGGCATAGGGAACGTTGGCAAAGCCGTTGGCGCCGCTGAAGACCAGATTGGTCGCCGCTTGCACGCTGAAGGCGGTGATGGCCGGGTTCGGGTGCAGCGCGGTCGTCAGGATGAGGGCGATTTCGCTGTTGTCGGTGTCGTTGGCCAGGTGCCCAGCATAACCGCTGGGCAGCTTGCCCAAGCCAACATTAAAGATGCCGCCGCCGGGGTTCAAAGTTGTGTATTTGATGAGGGCCAACTCCACGGGGGCAGGGCCGACCGGGCCCACCGACTCGACATTGATAATGTTGGTGGTGTTGCCCAGGCCGTCGAGGTTGAGGGTGACTACCGTTATGCCGGGACTATTGGTCCTAACCGGCAGGGAGAGGAGGGTGGCGCTGTTGTCGGCGGTGCCGAGGGACGCCAGGGTCAGTGTGTCGAGCGGGTCAACGGGATTAGTCACCACCAGCCAACCGCCGGCGACATTAATCGTCGAGTTGACTCCCGGCACGATGGCATTGGCCAGGACCGTGCCGTTAGTGAGATTGAGGGTGCCGGAGGTGGAGGCAGCGCCGGTGCCGCCCATGCTCAGGCCCAGGTTCAGATCGCCCGTCACCACCAGCGTGGCGCCGGCCCCCGCCGTGGCGTTGGAATTGACGTTCAGCGTGCCCTGTCCGGCCTTCGCACTGTTGGTCGGCTGATAGCCGATGTAGAGCGTGCTCACATTGAACACGCCGTCGTCAAAGGTCAGCGTGCCAGTGCTGGTGCCGGAGCCGGTGGCGGTGTAGGCGGCACGCCCGACGTACATGTTGTTGACCAGCGCATTGACCGTTCCGCCGGTGAAATCATTGACCCCGGTGCTGCCCTCCGACCCGGCATTTTCGACTCCATCGCCCAGACTCCAGGTCCCGACCGCACTGACGCCGTCCGCAGCGCGGAACCAGGCCGCGGGGAGAGTTAAGGCGGGATTGAAGAGCATCTGCGCGCTTTGCTTTTGTCGGGCCGTGCAGATCGCGCCGGCAAAGATGGCGTTGGTCTGGCCGAGATAAAGATAGCAGGTGTTGCCGGGGTTGCCGTCGTTATCGCCGATGTCCAGGGCGACGGCGGCGGCGCTGGTATCGCTGGTTTCGGTGCCGCTGACGGCGAGCGCGGCGGTGATGGTGTTGGTCTGAGCCAAATACACGACTGCGCTCTCCCGTCCCAGGCCGAAGCCGACGCTGGAACTGCCGGCGCCCAGCAGCAGACGGCTGATGTTGGCATTGAAGGTGCCGAGCGCGGACAAATCCAAAGTCGCCTGATGCGCGCCGGCAGTCGAGCTGCCCAACCCGACATAGATCGTGCCGTTGGTGGTGGTGTTGTTGACGCTCAACGTGCCGTTGGTCCCGACGATGGTCACAAACTCCGTCGCACCGCTGCCAAAGTCCCCGGAAGTGCTGCCGCTGCCGACCGTCAACGAGTTGGTTATGGTCAGGGTCAGACCGTTTGAGATCAGCGTGTTGTGGTACGTGCCGTTGACATTGGTGAAGGTCAGCGAGGCAATCGTGAAGTTGGTGTCCACGATATTGTTCACGTAATAGGACTGCAGGGCGCTGGCGCCGCCGCCGGGTGGCGAGACAGCGGGGGAGGTTTGCGCATCAGTCGGGTTGAAGATGACATTGTCGCCCGGGACCGGAGCGCCCGGCAATTGCCAATTGAGGGCGTCCGACCAGTTGATCGTTGTGGGCGCGTCGGCGCCCGTCCAGAGCACCGAGGGCCGGAGGCCGACGGGGCCGTTGGTGACGGTCAGCAGCACCTCCATGCCGTTCCCGCTTAGGGTGACCGTGGCCCCGTAAGGCGGGGTGGCGGTGGGCAGGCTGCCGACACCAACGTTGAACGGGCCGGAAGCGGCGTAGTAGAGGGACTGGATATTGGTAAACGTGACGGGATAGCGGGCGATGGTGGGGAACGAAGCGACGTTGATACGATTGGTCGCGCCAGCGAAAGTCAAACCGTACTCGGCGATAATCGCGGGGGACTCGCTGGCGTTGGGGGCCACATTGATTTGGGCGTTATTGAGAGTCAAGGTGTACACCGTCGCGGGCTGGCTCAGGGCCGAGACGTCAAAGGTCGCGCTATTGACCGAAACTGAGGCGCTATTGGAAATGGTGCCCGAGCCGCTGAGGGCCAGCGTGCCGTTGCCGACGGTTGTATTGCCGGTGTAGGCATTGGCTCCGCTCAAGGTGAGTGTGCCGCTGCCGCTTTGGGTCAGGGCGCCCGAGCCGGCAATGGCAGTGGCAACGGTGACGTTGTTGGTCAGATCGAAAACCAGCGCGCCGTCATCGGTCACCGCCCCGCCAGGCAAGGCGCCGTTGCCATCGTTGTTGCCGATTTGCACCGTGCCGCCGTTGATCAATAGCCCGCCGAGGATGGCGCTGTTGGGGTTGTCCAGGATAAGGGTGCCGCTATTGACGGTGATGCCGCCGCTGAAATTGTCGCCGCCGCTTTCGGTCAGCGTCACCGAGCCGGAATTATTCCCCAGGGTCAAGCCCGTGCCGCCGGTGATGCTGTTGGTGCCGCTCAAGACGTAATTAGTGTACTGATTGTTGAAGCCAATCGCGCTCGGCGTGACGTTGGTCGCCAGGATCACATGCGAGGTGCCGGTCAGCGTGTCGTCAAACGTCACCGGGTCGCCCTGCCCGTAATAGACCGGGCTGCGCAAGTACAACCAATTCAAGGTGGTGGTGTCCCAATTGCCGTTGTGGTTGCCGTTCCAGGTGTCGTTCTTGGCGGAGCTGTTGGTGATGACCAAATCCACGGAGGAGGCGGTGGTGTTGTTCGAGATGAAGCCCTGGTAAGGGGCGGGGAGAGTGCCGAGCGTGAAGTCAGGCAAGGAGTAGCCGAGCGCGGTGTAGGAGATCACCGGGTATTGAGCCGGGGGAGCCGTGGGGGGCACCGCCGAGAGGTTGAGGGTGTCGTTGGCGCCCACGGTCAGGATGTTGAGGTTGGTCACCGTGATGCTGGGGCTGGTGCTGACCACCGGCAGGGTCAAGGTCGAATTGGAGACCGAAAGCGTGCCCAAGGGCTGGGCGATGGTGTTGGTGACAATGAGGGTGCCGCCGACCATGTTGATGGAGCCGTTGCCGCCGATGGTGGCAATGATGGTGTTGGCCTGCACGGCGCCATTGGTGATGTTGAGCGTGCCGGTCGAAGAAGTGCTGCCGGTGCCGAAGAATGCCAGCACCAGGTTGCTGACGGTCAGCAGGCCCGTGCCACTGACATTGATGGTGCCGGTGGCCTTGCCCGGGCCACCAGTGGTGGGCGCAACCCCGCAGCCGTTGGTCAGGTTGGCGACGCTGAGGGTCCCGGCACTAAAGCTCAAGGTCCCCGTGGCCGTGGGAGCGGTGGCGCTGGTTTGCGAGGGCTTGCCCAACCACATGGCGCTGACGACGGCGTTGACCGTGCCGCCGTTGAAATTGACCGTGCCACCAGGGCCGGTGCTGGTGCCGCTGGTGTTAATGCCATCGCCAATCGCCCAGTTGGTTACGGCGCTCCCGCCCGGCCCGCGAATATAAGCGGCGGGGTTGTTGGCCAGAAACGCCGGGTTGAAGGCCAGGGTAGCGGCGCTTTGCTTCGACAGACCGACGCCGATATTGCCGGCAAAGATGGTGTTGGTAATGCCCAAATAGACCACGCCGCCCGGGCTGCTGCCGTTGTTGCTGGTGGCGGAGCCGATGACGATGGCGGCGGAGCCGCCGGTGCCGGTCGCCGGCAGGTTGATAAAGTTCGTCATGGCGAGATAGAGTTTGCCGCCGGGTCTGGAGGCGCTGTTGGCGATGTTGATGGCGGCCGTACTGTCGGCATTGTTGATGGTCAATGTTCCCAGGCCGCTCAGGTCCAGCAGCGGCTGAAGGCCGGTGCCCCCGCTGTTGGTGACGGTGACCGTTATCCCGCCGGCGGAGCCGCCGGTAATCAGCAGTGTGCCGGTCGCCCCCGTAATAGCATTGGTGTTGGAGGTTTGGGCATTGGGGGTAAACAGCAGGGCCGGACCGCCGTTGTTGCCAATATTGGTCAGCGTTACTCCGGGCTGGATGAGGGTGGTATTCGCGCCAACCGAGTTGGTGTAACAGAGCGCATAACAGTTCGTGCTGATGTCAACCACATTGTTGATCAACCCCGGTGCCACGGCGTACGTGTTGCCGAAGAAAACGGTATTGCCGCCGGGGCCTTTGGTAGTGCCCGACCAGTTGGCCGAGTCCGACCAGTTGGTGGTGGTCGTTACGCCGGGGTTGCCGATCCAGAGTTCACTGTCGGCCAGGGCGAGTTGTGCGGTCAGCAGGGCGGCAGCCAAGACTGACAGAGTGCGGAATTGAAGCAGATGATTTTTCATAGGAACAGGTGGATTTTGATTTGATGTGTGATGTTTTTGGGTGCGGGAGTCAGCCGGGCTGGTTTGGAAGGTGTCGGTCGGCAGCCTGAATTGTCGGCGCGGCATAGGCCTCAGCTTTCCAGGTTCCGGTTGAATCGTCGTCCGGGTTCGATGACCGTTCCGGCAGGACTCACCGGGCCGAAGGGCGGCTCGGCGAGTTGGGCAGGACTGGTGTTTCGAATCATACAGACACCCATTTCGTTGAACTAGCGCAAAGTTTTGACAGAAACCGCCACCGGCGACAATCGAACATTCGTTCTAGTGCCTGCCGGTCCGATAGCGCGGCGGTTGGGGCATCAAGTTTGCTTGTTAAATGTATTATAACGTCAGGGCAGAGTGTGTCCGGCTGTTTTTTGGCTTACACTCTCCCTCGGTTGCCGGGGCCGGCAAGGAAACCGGCCCAAATCAGGCAGGACGATACCCGGCCCGACCTTTAGCCGGGAAATTTCATAGCGTGTAGCCGCCGACGGCAGTCGGCGCTGATTCTCAGTCCCGAAAGATGGCGCCGACTGCCGTCGGCGGCTACACCCTGTCGGCGCATTCTGGGAGGTATGAGAATTCCGGGTTAGAACAAATGTTCTATAGCGGCCTGGCCGGTTCCATACGACACTTCAATGTCACAAATCAGAGAATCTATGAAACATAACGACCTGTTTCCTTCTCGGCTGACCGTGCGGCGGGCGGCTGGGTTTACCTTAATCGAACTGCTGGTCGTGATCGCGATTATTGCGATTTTGGCGGCGCTGTTGCTGCCGGCCCTCGCCAAGGCGAAACAGAAAGCCAGCCAGATCACGTGCATCAACAACGTCAAACAATTGGCGTTGGGCATGGCCATGTACGTTGGTGATAACAACGACACATACGCCGGCGCGGCTTCGGCCAATACCTACGGCCCGCATCTGGAAGACTGGATTTATTGGCGCCAGCCGCCAAATATCCCACCGCCGATTAATGGCGTCACGATGACGCTGGATAAGAGTCCGCTGCTCCAACTGCTCGGCTCGTTGGGCAGCACCAATATCCTGCGCTGCCCAATGGATCGCGATGACACCTACCGGGTGGCCGAGGCCCAGTCTGGCGACGGACCCTATGAATTCAGCTACGAGTTCACGAGTTGGGATATCGAAAACGGCGTGACCCATGGTTTCACCACCATCATTACTGCGAGCGATGTTCCCTACCGGTTCAAGAGCGCGCTGGTCGTGAATCCCGCCAACAAGATCATGGTCGCGGAACCGACTGCGGCGCTGACCCCGAATGACGAGCCGGCGGGGCAAATCGCGCTGGGGTCGCAATGGGTGGTGCAATGTGGCCGTTGGGAGCCGTACAACAGCGCCGGGACGGCGCTCAACAACTTTATGACCGTGCGCCACAACAAGAAGGGCGACGTGGCGTATGCCGACGGCCATGTCACCGCGGTCACCTGGCAAATTGCCACGAATATCCTCTACGTGAAGCCGGACCTCTAACCGGGAAATTTCATAGCGTGTAGCCGCCGACGGCTACACTCTGTCGGCGGTTTGTGCGAGGTATGAGAATTCCGGGCTAACTGTCGTTTTGGCCTGGCAGCAGGGCTGACGTTACGTGCGCTCCACCCCTCGGGCCTTCCTTGTCCTCCTGGGGCTGTGGGTCTTCTCGCTTTGGGGCCAGTCAAGCTGGTCTCGAACGTTTGTTCGATTGCACGGACGGCGCCGTTGGGCCAGAATGCCAAGGTGACGGATTGAATGCGTATTAAGGTTTCCATCGTAGAAGATGATCGCGGCACGCGGGAGAGCCTGAGCGAGTTGCTGGGGCGCGCGCCGGCACTGCGCTGTGTCGGGGCCCATCCGAATGGCGAAGAGGCCCTGCGGCGCATTCCGGGCGAGGAACCGGACGTCGTGCTGATGGACATCAACCTGCCCGGGATGAGCGGCATTGAATGCGTCGCCCGGCTCAAAGAGCGCCTGCCCAAAATGCAGGTCCTGATGCTGACGACCTACCAGGAGAGCGACTTGATCTTTGATTCATTGCGCCAGGGCGCGAGCGGCTATCTGCTCAAGAACATGCCCCCGGCGGAACTGATTCAAGCCGTTGAACAGGTCCACGGCGGCGGGGCGCCGATGTCCATGCAGATCGCGCGCAAAGTGGTCAACCACTTCCAGCAAATCAGACACCCCGCTTCCGAGGTCGAAAAGCTCACGAAGCGGGAGCAGGAAATCCTCGCCCATCTGGCCAAAGGCTACCTCTACAAGGAAATTGCCGATCAGCTTGGCATCACCTTGAGCACCGTGCGGGCCCACCTCCACACTGTTTACGAAAAGCTTCACGTCCAATCGCGCACCGAGGCGGTGGTCAAGTTCCTGGGCCGGGATTAAGCCTGCGGCGGCCCCTGCGGCGTCGAGCGGACGGTCAGTAACGTTGTTGGCCGCAACCCGCGATGGCTCAAATCACAGGCTGGGTCTCTTAGGTTGCCCAAACCGACTAACGCTGACGGTCCTGGCGATTATCGCGGCGAGCGCTCTTGGGTTTGGCCAGGAGGCAAGGGTCGCGGCTGACGCGCCCCTTGGAGAATCAGGGGTCGGGAGGAGCCAATGGGTCTATTTCGCTCGCGGCGGCAGAGCGACTGGCCCGAACGTGCTGCTGAACTGCGCCTTTCAGGGTGATGGCCATATCCAACCGCATCAGCGCTGGGCAACGGGCTTGCTGGTGGACGGGTGCCGGGTGCCCGAAGGCGGCATCGATTTTATGAACCGCGGCGAGATGGGTTCCGGCCACGGCTGGACCATTGGCTGGGCGGTGGCCTGGAATTGTGTGGCCCGCAGCTACGTCATCCAGCAACCGCCAGGGTCGGCAAACTGGGCTGTCGGCTGCCGAGGCACCCGCCCGGCAAGCCCGATGCCTTTTGGCCATCAGCCAAACCTGCCGGAAGGCTTCTTCGATTCCCACGGAACGCCAGTTTCTCCCGCCAGCCTCTACCTGGCGCAGCTCTATGAGCGCCTCGGGCCGCAGGCGCTGAAGAACATCGGGTACTGAAGAGCTTCCGGCGAATTGACCGTTCATGGTTCATGGGTTGCAAAACGGCCAGGGCGGCGGCACGCCATCGCCTTAATCTCCCGTCTTGACGGTCCACATCCCCATTGGATAGCCCAAAGTCCCGATGCCGACGGTCTGCTGGATTTTAAGCGGTTCGACGTGGTTGTCGTGAAAGAGGTAATTGAAGCGATCGCTGTGCAGGCCGTACTGGTCGTTGCCAAAGTTTTTGGCGTCCGGCGACGGATCCATCTGGTAAAGATCTCCCACACCCTGGGGACCATTGCAGATGCAGGGCCAAATATTGCCAACCACATTCTGGATATTAGGCTCTTCCACCAGCAGAATTGTTCCCGCAGGATCGCCGACCACAGAGGTTTTGTAGCCTATCGCGTTCCAGTCGGGGAGACCGGTCCCGGGCAACCCGGCATCCATCCAATAGATTCCCACGCCGTGCCGTCCCACTACAGTCAAGTCCGGCAGGGGATATCTTTGGTTTGTAGTCGAGACTTGATAATCTGACCCCCAGTCAGGTCCAACACTGTTCATGGCATAGGTTCTGCGCATTCCATAGGTGACCCAACCCCATAGCGGGTCACTTGCCAGAGTCGGCATTATATCAGCGGGGCATTTTTCGATTTTTGGGCAAAAGACGGTCGGCGTTTCCCCTGTAATCAGGTCGGCATCCGGAGCAACGCCACCGATATAGCGGTGAATCCAACTGTCCCAAGCCAACTGCCCGGCAGCGGTTCCATATCCGGCGGGGGGGTATCGGTCATTGTTGTCGTCAACAAAGAGGTTAAAGCCAAACCCAAGCTGTCGCATCTGAGAGGCGCATTGTATTCTCCAGGATTTGGCTTTGGCGTTGGCCAGAGCGGGAAGCAAGAGGGCCGCCAAAATAGCAATAATAGCGATGACGACCAAAAGTTCAATCAACGTGAACGCCGGATCAGCCGAAGCCGCTTCGGCACGTTCCGATTCCTCGATAAGGATTCTGGAAGTGCATTTCATGCGCTGCCTGGTCCGTTAACGCATTACTAAAATGACAGTTGATGCAAGGTTGCGCTCTTGTCGCTACTCTCCGGAGCGGCAATCGGCGCGGGACTATAAGGCATCGGAACCTTACGGATACACTGGCACCCCGGCGGAGTGTTGCGCGAGCCAAAGCACGTCCTTGTCGCCGGGAAGATTCACATCCAACGGCAGTTCTTGGCCGTAATTAAGCACGGGCATGGTGCGGGGATCCGTCCACTTGTGGATTTCCGAGTGCCCGTCGGCGAAGGCAAAACCGGCAGCGTTGCCATGATAGCTGGCCGGATAATCAATGAGCTGGTACACCACATCCGGATCGGTTGCATACCAGCCATCGTTGATGCTGTCCGCGCGCTCGTCCAGAATGATGAACATATTGACCGCTGACGTGATTTGGGCCATCTTGGTGCAGAGCGTATATTTGCTGGGAACAGTCTCCGTGCGCGACTCCGTGCCGACATAGCAATTCATCGAGATGCTGCGCACGCGCGGCATCGGCCCCCCGGCCATCGGGGCGGTGGATAAATCCGCAGGACATTTGAAAACAGCCGGGGTTTTGACATACACGCCCA
>JBEKJO010000075.1:0-27476 GCA_050011195.1 Verrucomicrobiota bacterium
TCTTGAGCTTGAGCATGAAGCGATCAACCTGCGCCTCGGGCAGCGGATAAGTGCCCTCCTGCTCGATCGGGTTTTGCGTCGCCAGCACGAGGAACGGCTCCTCGAGTTTGAACGTCTGCTCCCCAATGGTGATCTGCTTCTCCTGCATCGCTTCGAGCAACGCGCTTTGCACCTTGGCCGGCGCGCGGTTGATTTCGTCCGCCAGCACCAGGTTCGCGAAGATCGGCCCCTTGCGCGTCGTGAACGCCCCCGATTGCGGATTGTAAATCTGCGTGCCGATGACATCGGCAGGGAGCATGTCCGGCGTGAATTGCAGCCGCGAGAACTTGACGTTCAGGCAGTTCGCCAGCGACTTCACCGAAAGCGTCTTGGCCAGGCCGGGCACGCCTTCCAGCAGCACATGGCCGTTGGCCAGCAACCCGATGACGAGCCGTTCGACCAGGTACGTCTGGCCGACGATCACCTTGCCTAATTCGTTGAACAGCGGGCGCACAAACGCCCCGGCTTCCTGCACTGCCTCATTGATGGCATTGATTCCGGTATTCATTGGTTCTGAAATATTACTGTTCGATGGACACGAAAACCAGAAAATGCGTTCAAGGGAAAAAGGGGGAAATGGTACTTGAATTGCTCCCCCGAAGCCGATATAACAGCGCTGGGTCGCGGCAAGGGATGGCGTCGTTTTGTATGCCGCGGACCTGGTCTGCCGGACGTTGGAATGCGTCGGCGTTTGGTTTGAGGGCACGCCGCGATTCGTTTGCCGGCAGAGCAGCGCGGGTGTATATTGATTAGCAAACACCGATCAAACCATAAGCCAGAGAAACAAAGAACCTCATGCAAACCATCCCATCCGTTAGCGTCTCACGGTTCGGCACCGCATTCGCGGGCCTGATCCTCGTGACGTTGCTGAGCGCCTCCTGGCCAGCGGCAACGGCGGCGCCGGTTTCCTCCAAGCAAGCGGCGGCGGTGGTGACAGGCTGGCTGAGTGTGGACCGAACGCCCCTTGGGGAGACCCTGGGCGGGACTGTCCAGCGAGTGGACACTTTCAACGACCAGAGAGGCAACCCCGTTTATTATGTCGTGTATCTGCACCCGTTTGGCTTTGTCATTGTCGCCGCAGATGACTTGGTGGAGCCGATTGTGGGCTTTGCCCGCGCAGGCAAGTTCGATCCGTCGGAGGACAATCCCTTGGGCGCATTGGTAAGCAAGGACCTGCCGGCGCGGGTGGCCCACGCGCGGCAGTCGGGGGCGGTGTCCTCTGACAAGGGTGCTCTTCAGGCCCGGGCGAAGTGGCGGCGGCTTGGCGGCGAGGATGGCGGGCCGGCGCCCAACGGGCCAACGCCTGAGGGAATTGTTAGCGTGTCGGATGTGAGGATCGCTCCCCTAACGCAGACGACCTGGGACCAGCAAACCGCCGCCGATGCCGGCACCGCCTGTTACAACTACTACACTCCGCCCTACGGGGCCGGAAACCCCACCAACTATCCGGCGGGCTGTGTGGCGACGGCTATGGCCCAACTCCTGCGGTACTATCAGTTCCCAACCACGGGCGTCGGGACGGCAGAGTTTGAGATTTACAACAATGGCTCTGCGCAGTGGTATACCCTGCTCGGCGGCGATGGCCAAGGCGGCCCCTACGTGTGGAGCAACATGCCCCTGGTCCCTCCCTCTAACCCGACCACCACCCAGTGCGAGGCCATCGGCGCGCTGACCGCTGATGCCGGCGCCACGGTGAATATGTCGTATGCCGCCGGCGGCTCCGAATCTGACCTCACCGACGCCGGGACCGCATTAACCGGCACTTTCCATTTCAGCAGCACCATTCGGGGCCGCAACAACTATGGTACTGATATCAGTGCCTATCTGGTCGGCATGATCAATCCCAACCTGGACGCCCATTACCCGGTACTGCTGGGCATAGAAACAAGCTCCGACGTGGGACATGCGGTTGTGGCGGATGGTTACGGCTACAGTGCTTCCACCCTCTACACCCACTTGAATCTGGGCTGGTCAGGGGCGTCCACCGCCTGGTATGACCTGCCTCTGATCGACACTACCGATTACACTTTCACCATTATTAGTGGTTGTGTCTATAACGCCTACACGAATGGCAGCGGCGAGATCATCAGCGGCCGGGTGCTGGACCAGATTGGCCGGCCAGTGACCAACGCCACGGTCAAAGCCATCGGCGGCGGCACTTACACGACGACTACTGACACCAATGGGATTTACGCCCTCGCCCGAATCCCCTCCGCTACGTCTTACGCGATCACCATCACCAGGACCAATTACACTTCGGTCAGCACCAATGTCTCGACCGGGACCTCCTCGGATCAAACCACCACCTGCGGCAACCAGTGGGGCGTGAACCTGACGATGAACATGCTGACCACGGTCATTGACCATCTTGTGTGGGGCGCGCTTGCCTCAACCCAATCGCTCAACACGCCGTTTGGCGTGACCATTACGGCCCAGAATCTTACCAACGGGCCGGTCGCCGGTTTCACCGGCCCGGTGGCCTTAAGCGCTTACGCGACCGGTCTCGGGTCCTCCAGTACAGTCATCGGGAGCTTGAGTTCAGGTTACTATGTGTACGGTTCCGAGATGACGCTCGGTTATGCGTTTACGCCGAACACCAACGTCCAGGTAACCGCCGTCCGCGGTTATAGCACTGACAATGTTTCGATTTGGACAGGCAGCGGGACGCTTCTTACCAGCCAGGCCGTGTCGGCCTCCGGAAGCTGGGTCGAGGCGGCGCTGGCGACGCCGATCACCCTAACCGGCGGCACGACTTATCGCGTCGCCTCTCATCTCCCGGCAGGCATGCACGGTTATTACCTCCCCTCGTCGTGGCCAACCACCTTTGCCAACGGCACGGTTGGGCAGAACTTCTACTATTCTTACGGCGATGTGTTCCCCACCACGGTCTATGGCACCGGCGAGGGGCCATTGGTTGATTTGCGCTACTCGGTTGCTTTCTCCAACTCGATTGCCGTCAGCCCGACTTCCTCGGGCAGCTTTGTGAATGGCGTCTGGAGCGGGAACCTTACGGTGTCGCAAAGCACGACCAACATTGTCTTAAAGGCCGACGATGGCGCCGGCCACACGGCGTTGAGCACTCCCTTCAACGTGATTACGCCGTTTCAGCTCCTCTCGCCCCATCGCCTGGCCGGGGGCCAATTCCAATTCACTGTTTTCAGTACGCCGGGCCAGCACTTGCAAATCCTCGCTTCGAGCAACCTGCTGAGTTGGACCACGAACGCCACCCTGACCAACAACACCGGCACGACGAACTTCACCGACTCCACCACCGGCCTCAGCAAGCGCTTCTACCGCGCCCGGCAGTCGCCTTAGGCGGAGGCTAACCCGAAATTCTCATACCTCGCACAAATCGCCTGCAAGGTGTAATCGCCGACGGCAGTTGGCGCCATCTTTCGGGCCTGAGAATCAGCGCCGACTGCCGTCGGCGGCTACACGCTATGAAACTTCCCGGCTAAAACCGCAACTGCGCTTCGAGGATGTCCCGCGCGATTTGCTGGCGCAGCTCGGCCAGCGAGGGGAATTTGGCTTCGGCGCGCAGCTTGTCCACGAAGGCGACTTCCAGTGCCTGGCCGTAAAGCTCGCCGGCGAAATCAATCAGGTGCGCCTCGACCCGCAACTGCGGATTCGGATTCTGCAAGGTCGGGCGGAGGCCGATATTCAATACCGCGCGATAAGTCTTGCCGCCCGCCTCAGCGTGGACGGCGTACACGCCATGCGGCGGCAAGGCCAGGCCCGTTACGTCCAGGTTGGCGGTCGGGAAGCCAAGCTGGTGACCCAGCCCGTCCCCGCGAATGACCGTTCCCGCCAGCGAATAGGCGCGGCCGAGCATCTGGCTCGCGCGGTCGAGGTCGCCGGCCCGAATCGCCTCCCGAATGCGCGTGCTGCTCACGGCTCGGCCATCGAGCGACACCACCGCCAGGCCGTGCAGCATGAATTTCAGCTCGCCGCTCAGCGTTCTCAATAACTCGACATTGCCGCCTCGTTTGTGGCCGAAGACAAAATTCGCCCCGACGCAGAGGCTTTGGACGTGCTCCAGGTCGCGCGTAAGGCCCCGGATGAACGCCTCGCCGGTCTGCTCGCTGAAGGCCTTGTCGAAATGGATGAGCAGGAGGGTGTCGGCGCCCAGTGATTCAATCGCGCGCAGCTTGCGGGGCAGGGGATAGATCAGGGGCGGCAACCGGCCAGGGGCGACCACGGTGTTCGGGTGGCGGTCAAAGGTAATGACCAGCGCAATCGCCTCGTGCTGCCCGGCGTCCGTGAGGGTCTGCCGGATGATTTGCTGGTGCCCGAGGTGGACGCCGTCAAAGAAACCGATGGCCAGGCAGACTTTGCGCCCGCCTGGGTTCAGCTCGTTCGCAGCGTGGATGATTCGCATAAGAGTTAAAGGGGTTAAAAGAGTTAAATCGGTTACGTGAGTTGCAAAGTTGCAGTGGTTGCATGAGGCCGGCCATCTGGCCTGACCCATTTAACCCATTCAACCATTTAACTCATTTAGCTCAATTAACCTCCTCCGCCGCCCGCTAATTTCAAGAACGGCATCACGCGCTTTTCCAGCTCGCGCGGCGGGAGCTTGAGCACTTCCGCCAGCGGGATGGCCTGCGCAACATCGAACTTGCCGGAGGCCACCCGGCGCAGCGTCGCCAGGTGCGCGCCGCAGCCGAGCTTCTGCCCCAGTTCGTGCGCGATGCTGCGAACGTAGGTTCCTTTCGTGCAGGCCAGGCGGAACTGGCCCAGCGGCTCCCGGTAGGCGCTGAAGCGGAAGTTGTACACATGCACCAGCCGTGGCTCCCGCGGCACCTCGATCCCTTTCCGCGCCAGTTTGTAGAGCGGCACACCGTCCTTCTTCACCGCCGAAACCATCGGCGGCGTCTGCATCAGATCACCGACGAACGGCACTGCCGCCTCATTGAGCTGCTCGAGCGTCAGCGGCGGCACCGGCAGCGACGCCACCAACTCACCGTCGGCGTCGTAGCTGTTGGTCGTCTCGCCGAACTTAATCGCCCCCTCGTACACCTTGTCATCGGACATCAGCTTCTCCGACAGCTTGGTGCCCCGGCCCAGCACGATGATGAGCAAGCCGGTGGCATTCGGGTCGAGTGTGCCGCAGTGGCCCACCTTCTTGATGCCGAACTGCCGGCGGATGGCATCCACCACGTCGTGCGAGGTCGGCCCGGCGGGCTTGTCAATCAGGATTGCGCCGTCCAGCGCGGAGAATTCTTGCATCATGCTCAATTAATCAGTTCCGGCTATGGTGCGCATTGGCGGGGGTGCTTTTGAAGGAAAATCAGCGGGAAAATGCATGATGGGTAAGTGGTGACTGGTGATTGGTGACTGGTGTTTTGAGTGTATTAACGGATATAATGCAACGTGGCAGTGTCCAAGTGTCCTGTTAGTGGACAGCAGGCGAGGATCGGGTGGATGGCCACCCCATCCGCACCTCATTCCCAGCCAACCCCAACTGCAAGCTAAACCCACTGTTACCCCTGGCTATTTGCATAAGTTGCTTATTATCAACAAGATAGATGTACATCCCCCACCCAGACCCCAAACCAGCCCCCGGACAGGCCCCCTGCTACTTGCATAAGTTGCTTATTATCAACAAGATAAAGGCACATCGCCTGATTTGTGCCTGAGTACCGCCACCTTTATCCCCTGCTCCCCCCTGCTGCCCCCCTGCTACCGCCCTGCTATCAAGGTTTCAGGGGGTCGTCAGAGGCTATAGAAGTGTCCGCTATTAGCCCGATTTATCTTATGGCGTTGAAAAGCCATTCCCACGGCGGAGGGCTGCGGAAGGTTTAAGCTGCGCTGCCGCCGCCGTGAGAAGCTCGCCGGCAATTGCGAGTGCATCGCCGGGAGGGGAGTGAGAATGTTTTGTTCTGGCCCCGTTCTGAGTATAACAAAGAGGCGAAAAATGCGTTGTGAGTAACCCTGTGAATAAGTTGAACAGTCTTTGACAAGGGGGCCATTGGTGCATACCGTCCGCAGAACACAATTAGGAAAATGAAAACAGTGAAAATACAAATAGTGCTTTGTTCGATCCTGGTCGCCGGCTTCCTCGCCGGCTGCGCAACGGAAAATGAATCTCAACTTCAGGCAAAGGCTAAAATCAGCAAGGCCGACGCCCAGACCACCGCCCTTGCCAAAGTCCCGAACGGAACCATCAAGGATTGCGAACTGGAACGGGAACACGGCAAACTGATCTGGTCTTTTTGTTTCACCAGCCCGGATTCAAAAGACATCACCGAGGTCAATGTGGATGCGATCACCGGCGCCGTCGTAAACGTCGAGCACGAAAAAGGGGGAAAATAGGAACCCGAAAAGCCGGCCCTGCGAATCCTCTTGAGTGGGGCGGTGGACCGGGAGCAGCAACGGTGCGCCCTCCTGTGGTGACAGGGTGCAATATTTGGTGTCAATCGCCTTTTCGACCCACACGCCACACTGCCCCCCGAAAGGGCAGGCCCCGGTTATCCCTAATCTACGCACGAAGTGCGAGTTGCCAGTTGTCAGTGGGCGGCGGTCAATGGCACAATGGAGGGGATGAGCATGGAAAATGGACTGCGGGGCGCGGGCAACGTGAAGAACGGGGCCAGGCAGGACACGCTGTCCTGCTCTGACGGACGACGGGGGGCGGACAAGGTCAAGGTGTCCGTCCTGGGCGTCGGCTCACTGGGCAGGGAGCATGTGCGGATTTATGCCGAACTGGCGGCGGCGGGGGAGGTCGAGTTTGTTGGGGTTCACGACACGATTGCCGAGACCGCGCAGAGGTTCGCCCAGAAATACCGGGTCCGCGCGTTCGGGTCGGTGGCGGAGGCTGTGGCGGCGAGTGACGCAGTGAGCATCGTGACGCCCACGACGACGCATTTCGATCTGGCCAGGACGCTGCTCCAGCAGGGCCGGCACGTGCTGCTGGAGAAGCCCATGAGCGATAACGCCGCCCAGGCAGCCGAACTGGTCCAACTCGCGCAGCAGAAGAACTGTATTTTGCAGGTGGGGCACGTCGAGCGGTTCAATCCCGTCTTCAAATACCTCGAGAGCGTGGCCACCGACCCGCGTTTCATTGAGACTCACCGTCTCTCGCCTTACCCGGCGCGCAGCACGGACATCGGCGTGGTGCTGGACCTGATGATCCACGATTTGGACGTGGTGCTGGCGTTCGTGAAATCGCCGGTGACGAGCGTGGATGCGGTGGGCATTCCGGTGTTGAGCAAGTCGGAGGACGTCGCGAACGCGCGCCTGCGCTTTGCCAACGGCTGCGTCGCCAGCCTGACCGCGAGCCGGGTCGCCCCGCAGCGGATGCGCAAGATTCGGGTGTTCAGTGGCGGCGCCGTGAACAGCTATATCTCGCTCGATTACCGCGCGCAGGAGGGATTCATCTATCGCATCGCCAGGGATGAGGAGGAGGAGAGTTCGCTGCTGAAGAAACTGCTGCGCGCCAAAGACTCGACCATTGTGAGCGAATTCGGCGGCAAGCGAATCGTCCGCGAGCCGGTGCCGATTGCGAAGGAGGAGCCGCTTAAGCTGGAGTTGCAGCATTTCGTTCAGTGCGCGCGGGCGCATCGCACACCGGTCGTCAGCGGGGAATCGGCGAAACGGGCGCTGGATTTGGCGTTTGAAATCACTCGGCAGATCCAGGCGGCGGCGCGTCGGTGAAACCCAAGAGCTTCATGCTGATTGCGGGCGAGGCCAGCGGCGACATGCTGGCGGCGGAACTCGTGCGCGCGTTGCGCCAGGAGTTGACCGAGGCTGAAGCAATTCCGACCACGGATTACCAGCCGCTGCACACGAGCCTGGAGCCGCGGTTTTTCGGCGCGGGCGGGCCACAGATGGCCGCTCGGGGAGTGGCCCTGGCCTTTGACATGACAGCGCATTCTGTGATTGGCCTGACCGAGGCGCTGAAGAGCTACTGGCAATTCCGCCGGCTGTTCCACCAGCTCTTCCAACTCGCGCTGGAACGCCAGCCTGACGCCATAATCTGCGTGGATTTCTCGGGGTTCAACCGCCGCTTTGCCCATGCCATCAGGCAATACACCCGCGGGCGCGCCGATTGGTTCCACGACTGGGACCCCAAGATCATTCAGTACGTCTCGCCCCAGGTTTGGGCGTCGCGCGAGGGCCGCGCTTTTCAGATGGCGCGCGACTACGACTTGGTGCTGAGCATTTTTCCGTTCGAGAAAGAGTGGTATGCGAAGCGCGTGCCGCAATTGCGCGTGGAGTTCGTCGGCCATCCCATCGTGGACCGGTACGGGGAGGGGCGAGGGGCAAGGGGCGAGGGACGAAAGGGGACGCCGATGGTGCTGCTGCTGCCCGGCAGCCGGCCGGACGAATTGCGCCGCCATCTGCCGGTGATGATCGCTGCCTTGGGCCTAATCCGCGTCCAGGTTCCCCATCTCCGCGCGCGCATGGTGCTGCCCAACGAGAGTCTGGTTCAGCAAGCGAAGGGTTTGAGCCTTCCCGCCAATTTGGAAGTGCAAGCCGGCGGTTTGCCCGATTCCCTCGCGGAAGCGGACGCAGCGATTGCCTCGACCGGCACGGTGACGACGGAATGCGCTTACTTCGGCGTGCCGACCGTGGCGCTCTACAGAACGTCCTGGAGCACCTGGCAAATCGCCCGGCGCCTCGTAAAAGTGAAATATGCGGCCATGCCGAACTTGCTGGCCAACGAGGAGATCTTCCCGGAGTTCATCCAGGACGCCGCCACGCCGGAGAACGTCGGCCGGGCGGCGCTGGCGTTGCTGGGCGACGAACCCCGGCGGGCTGGAGTTAAGGCCAGGCTTTCTGAAATCGTGGCTTCTTTGGGGGGGCCGGGCGCGACGCGGCGGGCGGCAAAAGTGATCGTGGAAATCCTGTTCCGGGAGGGCGAGCGTCCCCGCAAGCCCTGATTCACGCAGAGGTGCCAAGAAGTTAAGGCTCGCGGGGACGCTCGCCCTCCCGACCAAGCAGCTACGCCCCGAGAGCGCCGGCCCGCCCCTTGAGGACGCTCCCTAGATGATACTGCAAGAACCCGTGCAGGAATTGACGCAGCTCTCTGACCTGCTCATCGCTGGGCTTGAGCCGCGCCATGACCGGCCAATCGTTTTCGGTGAGCGCCTTGAGGAGCTGGCGGGTGCCGGGATTCAATTTGCTTCTTGCAAAGTCCGGCTGCAGCCCGAGGTCGGCCAGGAGTTTGAGTTCAAAGGAAAAGACGGTTTGTGGTTGAGGCGGCCGGGCAAGGAGGTGTCGCAACAGGCCGATCATCAGGTCAAAGACTCGGGGCAGAGGCGTTTCCGTCTCGGTCGCGCGCTCGATCAACGCGGCGCAGTAGGAGGCTTGCTGGAGCAGCCCGAGGTCCTGGCGCAGGCGGCTGTGGGTCTCGCGCAGGCTGACCTCGCGCAGGGTATGAAGCTCGGAACGCGAGCTGCGGCTAAAGCTGAAATCCGCCAGGTAGAACAAATCCAACTTGCCGCGGAACGGGGATTTGACCCGGCGCGCGCCCTTGGCAACCGTTCCCAGGCGGCCGAGGTTGGGCGTGAGCCAATGGATAATGAGGCTGGTCTCAGTGAGCGGTCGAGTGCGGAAGACCAGGCCCGTGGTGGTTTCAATCATTTCAACGCAACACTCGGCAGCGGGCCTCCTTCCGCCGCCGGTCCGTTGGCCGCCAGGCGCGCCGGCGGCGTGTAGTCCGGCAGAATGGCCCCCAAGCTGATGATGTATTTGATGGCGTCGGGCACCGACATCTCCAGCTTGATCACCTTGCCTTCGGGAACCATGAGCAGGAAGCCCGAGGTCGGATTCGGCGTCGCCGGAACAAATACGCAGACGACCTTCTGCCCGGTCTTGGCCTGCACTTCTTCCTGCTGGTCGGTGGTGATGAAACCGATGGAGAACACACCGGGGTGCGGAAACTCGACCAGCACGACCGTGCGAAAGGCGGTCTTGTTGGTAGCGGAGAACGCGTCATTGACCTGTTTGGTGGCGCCGTAAATCTTGTTCAGCAGGGGGATGCGCAGCAGGGCTGAATCCACCCATTCGATGATTTTGCGGCCGAAGTAATTCCGGGCCAGCAATCCGACGGTGCCGATCAGGAATATCGCCAGTATCAGCGCCACGAGGCTCCAGTACCAATACATCGGCCCGTTCCCCTGATCATGATGGGTTAACCTGGTCGGCAGGAAAATCAGCAGCGTGTCGGTGATATTTGCGACCGTCCCAAACAGCCACCGCAGGACGGCGAGGGAAATGACCCCGGGCAGGACAATAGCAAGGCCCGCCCAAAAGTTGGCCTGCCAGCGCGCGAAAAGACTCTTCTTCACCCCGCCAGCTTAGGCGAGGCCGGGAGCGACCTCAAGGGAAAGCGGTAGTGGGGATTTGGGATTTACGATTTACGATTTACGAGGGTGGGGGGAGACGGCGGCGAATAACCGCGAAGGCGGGAAGAAGGGGAGTTAGGTCTTGCGAGCGAGCCGCTGGAAGTCAAACTGGCGGGCCAGGCGGCGGACCTGGGCATTTTCGGCTGCGCGCATCTGGTGGCGAGCCCGGCTGGCCTGATCGTCGTAGCCGAGCGTTTCCTTGCTCCGGGCAGCGACCGCTCGGCAAAAGGCACGCGGGCTTCCCAAACCCGGCGAAAAAAACGCAGCCAAAGGTTGACGCCCGCCTGCGGAGGCGTAAAGTCACCGCAAATAAACACGACGTAAAAGCAATTCTCCCTGAAGGTGAAACTAGCTAAAAGGATAAAGCCATGACAAGAGCGCTAAGTTTGTGCGGGGGCGGAATCCGCGGCATTATCCCCTGCACCGCTCTTGCGGAATTAGAAAAACAAACCGGCAAGCTCACATTCGAATGCTTCGATTTTATCGGCGGAACGAGCACGGGTGCTTTGCTCACCGCCGCTTGCGTTGCCCGAGTATCTGCCGCTCAATCCCTGGAGGTCTACACCAAGCGCGGCGCTGAGGTCTTCAGCCCAACGAACAAGATCATGCGGGACCTTAAGATGTTCTTTACAGGCCGGCAGTTCGATAATAAAATCCTCAACCAAGTAGTGAAGGAAACCCTCGGGCCAGCCGCCGAGTGGCCGATCAACCAGTGTCCCATCCCGATCATGATCACGGCCGCCGACATGGCGGGTTCGATCTGGTATTTCGTGAAGGATGCCCCGACGAATGCGCGGACGACCGGGAAATATCTCCTCGCCGACGCGGCCACGGCAAGCTCGTGTGCCACAACATACCATGATCCATGGCTGATCCCCGGCTTTGGATACGCAGCCGATGGCGGAACGGTGAGCCTCGCGGACCCAGTGTATGAGACCTGCGCCGAGGCATTTTCCGGGAACGGTTGCTACGGGGACCTTAATCCAGCCGAAGCCATCGTCGTTTCGCTAGGGACGGGTTTCTTCCAGCCCAGTCCGATGCCTTCTCCTCCCGGCAACCTGCTCGACCGCATTAAATGGGTGACGGACTCGCTGATCGGGGCAGCCAAAACCCTTGCGCAACAAGCCGCGGAGCGTCAATGGCCTGGAGTGGTGCAAGCGTTCAACCCTGAATTGTCATCCAACGTGGACGAGGCCGACGTGGCGAGCATTCCCGACCTATTGGCCATCGGTCAGAAGCAAGCATCCACGATGGACTGGAAGAAGATTCTCAAACTGTGAGGTGAAGACGACGCAACTTTCCGCCGGATTTGGGACGCTCAAGCAAATTCCTATCGGTATCGGTTCGGTGCAGTTTTAATGACCCGCCAGGCGGCGAAATAGGCGATCCTCCTCCCGTTTCATTTGCCGCCGCGCCAAGGCATTCTGATCGTCGTATCCTCGCAGGTGCAGCAGGCCATGGATGAGGTAGCGGATCAGTTCAGACTGCCAGCAGGTGCGAAAGCGGCGAGCTTGGGCGACGGCCTCATCAATGCAGATGAAGATTTCCCCGTGCAGCAGGGTGGAACAAGCGTCTCGCTCATCTGTGGAGCGTCCTGCCGCCGCACCGAAACCAGATCGGCCAGACGCCGGCGCGGCGGTTTCCGCGTAGTTGAAGGTGATCACGTCCGTTGAGCCTTTGTGCTGCAGGAACGTTTCGTTGAGGCGGGTCATCTCCGTCGCGCTCACGAGGTAAATGCCCAGATCAAACTGTTTCGCCGCCAGCAGGTTTTGCAGCAGCGTGGTCGCCAGCCGCCGCAACCGGCGCAGGTCCACGGCGCGGGTGTGCTGGCGGTTGCGGAGGGTGAGGGTCCGACTCGTCACGCTGCTTCGGCTGGAGGGTGAGGCCGGGCCTGGCTGCGGTGGTCTTCGTAAGCGGCGATGATGCGCTGCACCAGCGGATGCCGGACGACATCTCGTTTGGAGAATTCGATAATGGCGATGCCTTCGATGTGCTTCAGCGCGCGGTGCGCCTCGAGCAAACCGGAGTGCTTGTGCAGGGGAAGGTCGATCTGCGTTTCGTCACCGGTAATCACCGCCTTGGAGTTGATGCCCAGCCGTGTCAGGAACATGAACATCTGCTCGGTAGTCGAGTTCTGCGCCTCATCGAGAATGATGAAGGCGTGATTAAGGGTGCGGCCGCGCATGTAGGCGAGCGGCGCAATCTCGATGACGCCGCGTTCGGTGTGCTTTTGGATTTCCTCAGCCGGAAGCATGTCGTGCAACGCATCATGCAGCGGGCGCAGGTAAGGCATGATCTTCTCGTACAGATCGCCTGGCAGGAAGCCGAGGGCTTCGCCGGCTTCGACGGCGGGGCGGGTCAAAATAATACGCGAGACTTTTCCTTCCCGCAGAGCGGCGAGCGCCATGGCCACCGCCAGGTAGGTCTTGCCCGTGCCGGCGGGGCCCACGCCAATGGTCACGTCGTGACACCGTATCGCATCGAGATACTTCTTCTGTCCGACGGTCTTTGCGGTCACGCTGGGTTTCTTTTCGGAAGTCTGAATGCGGTCGTTCAGGATGTCCTTGAGCATCGGGACGCCCTCGTGCTTGACAATGCTGAGGGCGTGGGAGAACTCGCGGTTCCGAACGGGGGCGCCGGCCTGGAGCGAGTTTTCGAGGAGCAGAAACAGGTGCTTGGCGCGGTCCATGGCGTCGGACTCGCCTTCCAGCTTGATCCAGCCTTCGCGGGAGGTGGCTTTGACGCCGAGTTGATGTTCGAGTGCCTGGAGGTTGCGGGGGTCGTTATTGTAGAGCTGTTGCGCGACGCGGGCGTTTTCGAAGTGGAGGGTTTCAGTGGGCATGGTTAGGCGTGGGAGACGTGAGACAGGATGCGTGAAACGCGATACGTGATGCGGGAGGCGTGACCGGAAGGCGCACGGGCTTTGGTTCTGACGCGCGAGCCGGGACGCCTTCTGAGCTTGGCAACATGGCAGCGAGGCAATTAGTCAGCGGCCAGGGCGGCGCGCAGTTTGGCGGCGAGTTCGCGCAGCGCTTCCGGCACTACGACGGTATTCGCCAGAACGGGCATGAAGTTCGTGTCGCCCTGCCAGCGCGGCACGACGTGAATGTGCAAATGCCCCGGCACCCCGGCCCCGGCGACCAGCCCGAGATTGATCCCGATGTTGAACCCGTCCGGTTTCATCACGCGCAGGAGCGCGTTTTGGCAGCGCCGCGTCAGCTTCAGCAGGTCGGCGAGTTCGTCGTCGGTCAAGCCGTTCAGATCGGGGGCTTGTTTGTACGGCACGATCATCAAATGGCCGCCGGTATAGGGATAGGTGTTGAGCAGAGCGTAGCAGGTGCGGTCGCGCGCGAGGACGTGATTGGCCTCGTCATCGCTGGATTGGGCGATGCGCGTGAAAAGGTTCTCGGCGAGCGCGGGTTTGGGCGCCAGGATGTATTCAATCCGCCATGGAGCGTGCAGAGGTTCCATCAGCAAAGCGTAGTAAGAGAAGCGGGAAATGTCAAAACAGGGGAAGGTCCCACGCCATCTACTTGGCCGATTGAAGCCGCCCGCGCAGAACACAAACCAGGGCTTTGACGGCCAGTTCGATGAACAGAAAGGGCTTGGCAATAAAATCATTGCCGCCGCTCATGGTGGAGTTGGCCCGGCTCTCGAAGTCATTGAGGCTGGTAACAAACACGACCGGTGTCTTTTTGTGCGCCGGCAACTGGCGCAACCTGGTGCAGAGCTCGAACCCGCTCATGCCCGGCATATCGACGTCGAGAAAGATCAGGTCGAACCGGTTCTCCGCCAGCAGATCGTAGGCCACAGCCGGGTCCTCGACGTTGACGGATTTGAGCTTCGCTTTCTCCAGGGCGTAAGTCACCGCGCGGCGCGAGATGGCCTCATCGTCCACGACCAGAACATTGGGCGGGGGATGCTCGAGCTTGTCCGCCGGAGCGCCCTGTTCGAAGAGGGTGCCGAGGAAATCAATGGCTAAAGCGACCGTGCGCAGGGTGGAGGCAGTTATGTTCCCGGGCTTTTCGTAGAGCTCCTTGAGCAGTGCTTCCAGCGCGTCAGACATGCGGGCGATTTGCGGCACGCCGGCGACGCTGGCATTGCCGGTCAGTGCATGGATGCGCCGGTACAACTGGTGGATCTGCTGGAGACGCGTCGCCTCGCTCTCGGATTTAATGAGCCCCTGGAGCAGAGTGCGCAGGGTCGCCAAGGTGGCGGGCAGGCCCCCGATAAACGAATTACGCAAATCAGCCTGAAACTCCGCGTCCGGATCGCTGGGGGTGGCACGGTCCGATGCCGGAGATGACTGGCTCGGGGCCGGCGGCTGCCGGGGCGGTTCCGGGGCTTGGACGGGAGCCGGAGGCGGGGAGACGGGGGGGCCGTTGCGGGAGAGCGCGCCGCGCACCACTTCGATCACCTGTTTGGGCGTGCAGTTGGCCTTGGAGAGGCACTTGGTGGCGCCGGCCTTCCAGGCTTCCTGGACCATGTTCGTGAGGTAAGTGTTCGAGAACACGATGACGGGCAACTGCTGGCAATCCGGTTCGGAGCGGATTTTCTTCATCAGCTCCACGCCCGTCATCTTGGGCAGCATCAAATCCAGGATGACCGCGTCTGGACGGAACGTGCGGATCATCTCCAGCCCCGCCAATCCGTCGAGGGCAATCTCCACCTGATAGCCTTCGACCGAGAACTTGTTCCGGTAAATGTTCGCAACGATCTGGTCGTCCTCGACAATTAGAATCTTCTGCATGGTCAGGGTTTGGCGGCGAGATGGGAGTGGCCGGCCAAGTACGCCTCCAGGAAATGGCGGATCCTTTCAAACTCCTCGCCGGCCTGATGGGAAAGCTGGGTGGCGTTGGTGAGTTTCCCTTCGAAGCCCTGTTGTTCGAGTTCGCGCAACAGCGGCACCAGCCGCCACATCCCGCAAGTGGCGCTGGCGCCCGCGCAACTGTGGGCCAGCCGCCGCACTTCCTGGGCCGAGCCGGCTTGAACGGCGGCTTCGAGTTGCTCGACTTGTTGCCCGGTTTGCTCCAGGTAAAGAGTCACCAGTTCGCGCAGGTTGTCCGGGTCGCCATCAGTGAAATCGAGCAGCCGGGCCATGTCAACCGGGGCGTCCTCCGGCGGCGCGGCAGCAGGGCTGGAGGGGGACGGGGTATCCGCAGCCGGCGAGGTTTGGGTGGCGGTGGCCGTGGTTTCTGCCGGCTCGGCTCTGCCCGCTACCGCGGCCCAGCGTTCCACAATCGCACGCACATCTTCCAACCGCACCGGCTTGGCCAAGTAATCATCCATGCCGGCAGCCAAACACTTCTCCCGGTCGCCTTGCATGGCACGGGCCGTCATGGCGACGATTATAATCGAGGACTTGTAATGGGGGAACTGGGATTGTTGCTGCTGCCGCTCGCGAATCAGGCGCGTGGCTTCCAAGCCGCCCATTTCGGGCATCATCACGTCCATGAAGATCAAATCGTACGGCTGGCGGTCGAGCGCCGCGAGCGCTTCCAAACCGTTAGCGGCGAGGTCGGCGCGATACCCCGCCTGCTGGAGCAGACGGAGGGCCACCTTCTGGTTGATGGTGTTGTCTTCACACAGCAGTACTCGCAAAGGGAGGCGGGTGGCGAGCGTTGGGTCGGGCTTGGGGCTGGGAACGGCAGCTTGGGGGGCGGAGGGTTTGGCACCGGACATCACGCGAAGCAGGGTTTCGTGGAGTTGGGCCGGCTTAATGGGCTTGGTCAGGCAGCCGGCGACGGAGGCGCTGGCGAAGTCGGGATGATCAGAATGCACGCCGATGGAGGCCAGCAGCACGAGCGGCATCGTCCCGCCACCCGGCAGCTTGCGAATTTCGCGGGCCAGCATCAGCCCGTCCATGCCCGGCATTTGCATGTCCAGGATGGCCAGATCGAAGCTTTCGCCCGCGCGCAGCCATTTCAAGGCCTCGGCTCCGCTGCGGGTGTCGCGCGGGACCATTCCCCATTTGCTCGTTTGCCGGGCGAGAATGTGGCAGTTAGTCGGATTGTCGTCCACGATCAGCAGGCGCAAATCAGCCAGTTGCGGCTGCGGTGCTTCGAGCGCGAGCGGCAGCGCGTTGGCCGCGGCTTGCAAGGGGAGAGTGAAATGAAAGGTGGAGCCTTTTTGCGGCACACTCTCGACCCACATCCTGCCGCCCATCAACTCGACCAACCGTTTGCTGATGGCCAGACCGAGGCCCGTGCCGCCATATTGGCGCGTGGTCGATGCGTCTGCCTGGCTGAAGGATTTGAACAGCCGGGCCAACTGGTCCGCCGGAATCCCCATGCCGGTATCGCGCACGAGGAAATGGAGCTGCCACGGTTCCGACTCGGTTCCGGGTTGTTCCGGCGCGGAAAGGACTTTCACCCGGACCACCACTTCACCCGCAGAGGTGAACTTGATTCCATTGCTCAGCAGGTTGACGAGCACTTGCCGCAGCCGGGTAACATCGCCGACCATCTGTGCCGGAATGCCGTCGTCCATCTGGTAAGCGACCTCCAGTTTCTTCTCCGCCGCGGTCGCGGCCAGCAGGTCAAGCCCGTCCTCGATGCAGGCGCGCAGATCAAAGGGCTGGCTCTCGAGTTCGAGCTTGCCGGATTCGATTTTTGAGAAGTCGAGAATGTCGTTGATGATGGTCAGAAGGGATTCGCTGCTGGAATAAATGGTTTGCACATATCCTTGCTGTTCGTGGTTCAAGGGGGTTTCCAGAAGCAAGCCGGACATGGCGATGATGCCGTTCATCGGGGTGCGGATCTCGTGACTCATGTGGGCCAGAAATTCCGCCTTGGCGCGCGTGGCGGCTTCGGCAGCGACGCGGGCCGCCAACAACTCACGGTTGGCTTGCGTCAACTCGTCCTGCAGATGTTTGGCGCGCAGAACCGCCCGAAGACGCGCCCGCAGTTCGGCGGACTCAAAGGGTTTGGTCAGGTAATCGACCGCGCCCAACTCGAAGCCCCGCAACTTGTCCGTGGTGCTGTTCCAGGCGGTCAGGACGATGACGGGGATGGTTTGGGTTTCGGGAGACTCCTTGAGCTGCCGCAGCAACTCGAACCCGTTGACGTCCGGCAATCCCAGGTCGAGCAGGATCAGGTCGAAATGCTGCTTACGGGCCAGCCTCAGCCCGGTGGAGGCATCTTTGGCGCTGGAGAGGGTGATGTTGTCATCCTGCAAGAGACCGGCAAGGACCTCCGGCATGCGGGGATCGTCCTCGACCAACAAAACCTGGGACGCAGGCAGATTCATAGTCTGGCGTTCTCAATAATTGTCGTTTGCTTTGTCCGATCGGCAATAAGTCGTTCTGTGTTAAGCACATTCAACACCAATCCCGGCCCCGAACCAATCTGATTCTTTCACGGCTTCAGTCCAGCGCGGCTTGGGTTGGTTTCGGGCAAACGGCCCCTGGCGGGCCAGTTCGGATTGGCTGGGGCCCTGTGGGCGACCCAGGTTTTGCCCTGGAACAAGACAAAGGGGCCAGGATTTGAGACAGGCAAAGAAACGGTTGCCAGACGACCTTCCCGACGGCTAAATTGCAGTTCATGGTTCACACTTTGTTCAACCACAATGCGGTTGACGAGGTTTCCTCATTTCGGGACCTGTGCCTGAAGGCTTACCGCCTGATGCTGTTGGCACGTACGCTGGATGACAAATTCGCGAGCCTCTATCGCATGGGCAAGATCCATGGCGGCGTGTTCCTCGGACGCGGGCAGGAAGCGTTGAGCGTCTCGGTCGGGCTGGCTTTGCGCCAGGGAGACATCTTCGCGCCGCTGATTCGTGACGGGGCGGGACGGTTGGCCTTTGGCGAGCCAGTTTTGGATGCCGTGCGGACTTATCTGGGCTCGCCATTGGGTCCGATGCGCGCCCGTGACGGCAACATCCACCGGGGTCGGCCCCAGGAGGGGTTGTTCGTGATGATCAGTCACTTGGGCGCAATGATTTCCGTCGTGAACGGCGCGCTGCTGGCCCATCGTTTTAAAGGAATCACCGGAACGGTCGGTGCGACTTGTATTGGCGACGGCGGAACCTCCACCGGCGCCTTTCACGAGGGCGTGAATCAGGCCGCCGTGGAGAAACTGCCGCTGGTGTTGATCGTTGCCAACAACCAGTACGCCTACTCCACTCCGACCGAACGACAATTCGCCTGTCGCTCGCTCCTGGACAAAGCTGCCGGGTACGGGATCGAAGGACAAACCGTGGATGGCACTGACTTGTCCGCCTGCCTCAAAGTGGTGAGCGGGGCCGTCAGCCAGGCGAGGGCGGGCCGTGGCCCGCAAATGGTCGTCGCCCGGTTGCTCCGTCTTTGCGGCCACGGCGAGCATGACGACGCCAGCTACATCGATCCGAAATTGAAACAGTCCCCCCTGGGGCGGGATTGTCTGAAAGTGGCGGAAGGATATTTGCTGCAACAGAATTGGGCGGATGCGCAGACCTTTGTGACCTGGCGCAATGAGGTGGCGCAGAGAGTGGAAGAAAGTGTCGCCAAGGTGCAGCGGGAACCGGGGCCGGATCCGTACAAGGAAGACTGGTGCGCGCTGGCCTCAAAGCATTTGAGCGAGGGGCACGACCCAACTTGATCCGGATGAGCATTACCTACCTGGACGCGATTCGAGAGGCGCAGGCGCGGGCACTGGCGGAGAATCCGCGCGTGTTTGTTTACGGGCAGGATGTGGGGGCCTTCGGCGGCGCATTCAAGGCGACGAAGAATCTGGCGCAAAGGTTTCCCGGGCGGGTGATGGATGCGCCGATCAGCGAGGATGCCATGCTGGGGCTGGCCGTGGGCGCCGCCATTCAGGGGATGCGGCCGATTATCGAAATGCAGTTCGCTGATTTTTCAACGCCCGCATTTAACCAAATCGTCAATCAGGCAGCCACGCTGCATTGGCGGACCCGAGTGCCTTGCCCAATTACAGTGCGCCTTCCGTGTGGCGGCACTTCCGGCAGCGGTCCCTTCCATAGCCAGAGCATGGAGGCGATCTACGCGCATTATCCCGGCCTGATCGTAATGACGCCCGCCACGGTGGAGGATGCTTACAGCATGTTGCTCGAAGCCGTGGCCATTGATGACCCGGTCATTTTCTGCGAACACAAGTATCTCTACTACCACCTGAAGGCCGAGCGACTGCCGGTCGAGGCAATGCCGACCGGCAAAGCGCGGATTGCGCGCGCGGGACGCGATATGACCCTGGTCGCCTACAGCGCCATGGTGCATGAGGCGCTGGCTGTGGCGGAGGAACTGGCTTCGGAAGGGATCGAGATTGAAGTGGTTGACCTCCGCTCGGTAAAACCTCTGGATACGGATACCGTTATGGCGTCAGTCGCGCGCACCGGCCGGTTGTTATGTGTGGGTGAAGCGTGGCCGTGGGGGGGCGTTACGGCGGAAGTCGTCGCGCGCGTCGCCAGCGAAGGCTTTGGCCTGCTCGACGCCGCGCCGCAACGGCTCAACGCGAAGGACACGCCGGTGCCGTATCATCCCAGCCTGTGGGCGGCCCACCGCCCGACCGCGCGCAGCATTGCCGCCGCGGCCCGCCGCCTGTTGCAACTATGAAGCCAGAAACGGAGTTTTGGAGAACTGGAGTATTGGAGTGCTGGAGTGCTGGAGCACTAGAGCGCCGGCTACGGGATATGGGCCATCACTCCATCATTCCACCACTCCATCACTCCATTCTGTGCCCCATCACCCCATTACTCCACCACTCCATTACTCCATTACTCCACCGCTCCA
The DNA here is from genome assembly GCA_050011195.1 of Verrucomicrobiota bacterium. Classification (GTDB taxonomy): domain Bacteria; phylum Verrucomicrobiota; class Verrucomicrobiia; order Limisphaerales; family UBA8199; genus PALSA-1440. Next base: position 20,113 of record JBEKJO010000075.1, read on the forward strand.
TCACTCCATCGCTCCACTATTCCATTACTCCATTCCTCCGCCACTCCATCACTCCATTCTGACTCCATGCCCTCCATTCCCATCATTATGCCGCAACTCGGCGAGTCGATTGCCGAAGCCACGGTCGTTAATCTGCTGGTTCCGGTCGGCGACCACGTGGAGACGGACGAGGACATCATCGAGGTTGAGACGAGCAAGGCGACGATGAATGTGGCTTCGCCTTGCCCGGGCCGCGTCGAGAAATTGCTGGTCAAGCCTGGTGAGAGCTATCCCGTCGGTGCGGTGCTCGGCTACTTACAAGCCAGCCCGGAAGACGCAGCGCGCTTGGGTTTGGACACGCCCATGCCGCCAAAAGACGGGGAAGAAAGTGAGCGGGGCTCGTTTTCTGCCAGAGTGCAAGCCGACGGGGCACGAGAGGGCGTTCAGCCAACCGTGCGCGGCTTGCCCGTGCCGGCGAATGCCGCCGGCGCGAGCTACATGTCCCCCCGCATGAAAGCCCGCATGGTGGAACTTGGCCTCCACGCAGCGGACCTGGCGGGCCTTCCCGGCAGCGGCGCTGCCGGACGTGTTACGATCCAGGACTTCGAAAGATTCATCGCCAATCTTGAGAAACATAAGCTGAGCCAGGCTTCGACCATGCGTGTGGCCGTCGCGGATGCCATGCGGCGCAGTTGGACGCGACCGCTGGCAACGGTCGCCCTGCCGGTCAGTTTCGATCCGCTCCTGAGCCATCGCCAAACGTGCAATCCCAAACCCGGCCCGGCCCTTTATGCCTTGCGCGCGCTGGCTCTGGCCTTGGCCGAGAACAGCGCTCCCGCCGGGCGGCTGATCGGGAACAAGATTGTTCATCCGTCCTCGATTGATGTCGGCTTTGCCGTCGAAGCGGAAGAGGGGGTGCTGGTTCCCGTGATTCGTAACGCGGAGCAGCGGCTGCTCAAAGACCTGGTCGAACGTTACGATGAACTGATTAAGCTGGCCCACCAGCGCAAGCTGCCGGCCGACGCCACGGGCGGCTCCATTGCCACGGTAACCAACTTTGGCACCTTCGGCCTGACGTGGGCGACGCCGATTCCGCTGCCGGAGCAGACCCTCGTGCTGGGAATGGGCGCCGCCCGGCGCGTGCCGAATTGGGATGCGGCCAAAAGCCAGTTCGTGCCCGTCATGGAAGCCAACGTGACGCTCAGCTTCGATCATCGTGTGCTCGATGGCGGCGCCGCTGGCCGCTTGCTCGCCCGCGTCGCTCAACTGCTCGCCAGCCCTGAAAAGCTGTAGCGGAGCGGTTGGGCCGCTTGCGCTGCGGAAAGAGCGTATCCGTCTGGTGGAGCACATTGGGGTGGACGCGGTCTGGCAGTCGGATACTAAGTTTGAGCGGCTGCCAATTTGCATCATCAAATCACTACTGCTCTGGACTTTCAGCCGCTTCCAGCTAAAACTAGGTCATGGCAGCCCCGGATTCCGAGGTCGAACGGGACAAAATTCCCGCTGGTGCGGCGCAATTTGTGAACACGCACTGGAGCATCGTCTTGTCGGCCGGAGACAAACGGAATCCAACCCGCGCTCTGCAATCGTTGGAAAAATTGTGCCGCGTTTACTGGCTTCCGCTTTACACCTACATTCGCCGGCAGGGTGAAAGCCCGCCTGACGCGCAGGATTTGACCCAGGAGTTTTTCGCCCGGTTATTGGAAAAGGATTTTCTTGGTTCGGCGGATCAAACGAAAGGCCGGTTCCGGTCATTCCTGCTGGCATCACTGAAACATTTTTTGTCCAATCAGCGCGACCGGGAGCGGGCGCAAAAACGCGGCGGCGGACAAGCACCCTTGTCGTTGGACTTTTTAGAAGCGGAAACGAGCATTGGTTTCCAGCTGGCGGATGAGCAGACCCCGGAAAAGGCTTTTGCAAAACGTTGGGCTTTGACGCTGCTGGAGCAAGCTCTCGCGCGATTGCGCCAGGAATACTCGGAACGGGGCAGGCAGGAGATATTCGAGCAGTTGAAACCAACCCTGACCGAAGGGCGCGGCGGTGTGGCTTATGCAGAATTAGCGGCCCGACTGGGTATGAGCGAGGCATCCGTCAAAATGGCTGTCCATCGCCTCAGACAGCGTTATCGCGAGGTTTTGCGAGCGGAAATCGCCGAGACCGTTGCCCACGAATCCGAGGTCGAGGATGAATTGCGGGAAGTTTTCCGCGCCCTGAGCCATTGACTGGCTTAAATATTGTTACTTTGACTGAAGAATTCTTCTGTAACGGATGAAAAGACAGAAGAAGGCTGAAACATGGATACGATACGAATTTGCAAGCAGTGCCGGAAACCCCTTCCGCAGGATGCGCCGGAAGGGCTTTGCCCGGATTGTCTGGCCCGAGTGGCGTTGGGCACCGAACCGGCCACGCCGGGCACCCGCGTTCCACCCGCTCCTGCTGATCTGGCCGCGCAATTTCCTCAATTGGAAATTGTTGAATTGCTGGGCATGGGCGGCATGGGCGTGGTTTATAAGGCACGCCAGCCGCGCTTGGACCGTTTGGTAGCGCTAAAGATTCTGCCGATTGATTCGATGCCGGACGCTTCTTTCGCAGAACGGTTTGAGCGGGAGGCCAAAGCCCTGGCCAAGTTGAATCATCCCGGCATCGTCATCCTCTACGATTTCGGCCAGACGGCCGAATACTACTACTTCATCATGGAATTTGTGGATGGGATGAACCTGCGCCGACTCATCCAGGCCAAAACACTGGAGCCGCGCCAGGCGTTGGAATTGGTCACGCAAATTTGCACGGCGCTGCAATTCGCGCATGACGAAAAAATCGTCCACCGCGACATCAAGCCGGAAAACATTCTCATTACCAAAAAGGGACAGGTGAAGATTGCCGATTTCGGGCTGGCCAAATTGCTGGGCACCGCGCCGGACACGGCGTTGACGGCGAGCCAGATGGTGATGGGGACGCTGAATTACATGGCTCCGGAACAACGCGAGAACAGCAAAGAGGTGGATCATCGGGCGGATATTTATTCTTTGGGCGTGGTGTTTTACGAGATGCTGACGGGGGAAGTGCCGATGGGCCGATTTGAAGCGCCCTCAAAAAAAGTGCAGGTGGATGTGCGGCTCGATGAAGTTGTTCTGCACGCTTTGGAACGGGAACCGGCACGGCGTTATCAGCACGCCAGCGAACTCAAGACCAGCGTGGAGACGATCACTTCCACGACTCCAGCCGCTGCGCCGACAAACAGCCCGCTGGCCAAGTTGGCTCCTAAGCAACTTCCTGCCTCCAACACGGCCTGGATTGTTTTTTTTGTCGTTGAGATGGTGTTGACACTGGGATTGGGCGCCTTCCTGACGCAAATTGTGCCCGCTTTCGGATTTGTATGGATTGTGGCAGTTTTTCTGGTCGCAAGCTATCAGCTCAATTCGCGCAAGGAGATCAACGATGCTCGTGAAAGTGGCTTGTGGCCCCAGGCTGGGGAAATCCCCACTCTTGAACATGTCAAGCTCCTAGCGCGAGCAGGAAAGAAGGGATTGGCCATCAAGCTCTACCGTCAAATCCACGGCGTGTCGTCGTCGGCTGCAAAAGCGGCGGTGAAAGAGCTGACGAGCCAATTCTGAACGGTCAAAATGCCAATAAACGTCCAATGCTTCATGGGGAAGCAGGGACAAAATAATGTATTCGCCTCATAGTCACGCTTTGACAAGCGGGTTGTGAAGGTGGAGTCAAGCTGCCTGAGCCAACGCCTTCTCCTTTGCTTTGGCCCACGCCGCCGCCTGCGGTCAAGGAATGGCTCGCAATCGCTCCCGGTGGGGATAGGGCGGGAATCGGGCGGCGTCAGGGGCCGAAGGGGGTTGCGTGTGGAAACGACGACCCGATACCCGTCAATGATGCCCGGCAGTCGCTCCCTTGACGATATGAGCGCAGGCAACAAGGGTGATAGACACGATCACGCATTGCCGATACTCTGCCGCCATGCTTTTCGGGGCACACTGTTCAACCGCTGGCGGCGTTCACATGGCTCTAAAACGGGCGGGGGAGAGGAGGGGCGTTGGGGTCGAGGCCGGCGCGAGATTCCACCAGATCAGACTCCTCTCGGGGGAAGTGCGAGGATGCGCCCTCCCCGCAGAAAGATCAAAAAAAGACTTGCATTACCAGGGGATTTGTGCCATATTCCCGACGATGCGTTAGCCGGCTCTCGCCGCCTAACTTTCCTCGGGCTACGCAGTGTATTAAAGGCGGGCATTACCCATCGGTTTAGCAAATGAATACTTTGCTTAAAGCCTTCATTCGCCAGCAGCCTGGCGACGATGGCCCCTCCTCGAAAGGGACGGGGCTCGATGTCCCATGCCCCATTCTCAATCTCCAATTCTCCATCACTCCATCACTCCATTACTCCATTACTCCACCACTCCATCACTCTAAGCTCAGATTTGAACCGCCCCTCAGAAGGCTGCCATGATCAACCACTACAACTACGATCCCCGCTTCACCCGCCGCGAACTGCGCTGTGACCTCCGCCAGGGCGGCTCCGCCGTCTGGTACCACGCCCCCGTTGGCCGTTGCGCCGTCTATGGCCGCGCCTACGTCATCCCCCGCAACCCCCGCACCCAGCCCCAAGTCCGCATGAGGAACCTCTTCGGTGCCTTGGCCAAAGACTGGTTCGCCCGCCTCACCCAGCCCCAGCGCGACGCCTGGAACCTCTACGCCCGCCGCATCCACCGCCGCTGGCGTCCCGGCCGTCCGTTTCCAGCCGCACTGTCCAATTATGAGACAATGTGGCTGCTGAGGTTATCTCCATGCCAAAGTCGGCTCTGCAGTAGTGTATCAACGGTGTGCCAACAGTGTGTGGACGGTATGTGGAGGGGATAGGCAGTGGGGCCGGGCGTGCTTACTGTCTAGAAACAGGACACTTTAGCTCTCGGAAGCCGCTGGTTGGGCAGGATTGGGCGGGGAGGAATACTGCTCCTTGGCGCGCAACGACCCCGGGCCGCTTCCCGCCAGCGCGCGCCCCCCCGAACCGCGAGAACAGAATTCTGATTGCCCCGCCCGCAAGCCCAGTCCACGCTGGCGCAAGCATGAAATTCGGCGCGCACATGTCCACCAGCGGCGGGATTTGGAAAGCTCTCCAGCGCGGGCGCAGCATCCAGTGTGAGATCATCCAGGTTTTCGTCAAGAACAACATGCAGTGGTTCGGGAAGCCGTTTTCCCCGGAGACCCTCGCCTTGTATGCGAACGAACTGGCCGCCAACTCCTTCGCCTGCGTCTTCGGCCACGCGGGTTACCTCATCAATCTTGGCGCGCCGGCGTCGGAGAACCGCGACCGCTCCATCCAGTCGCTGGTTCAGGAAATCCAGTTGGCGGCCCAGCTTGAGCTTCCTTTTCTGGTGCTCCACCCGGGGGCTCATCTGGGCGCGGGCGAGGCCGCGGGCCTCAAACAAATCGCCGCGGGCCTGGACGAAGTGTTCACTGCGACCCGCAAGTCGCCCGTGCGCATCGCGCTCGAGAATACGGCGGGGCAGGGGACCTGCCTGGGAAATAGAATCGAGCATCTCGCCTCGGTTTTCGAGAGCGTCAAGCAACCGGAACGGCTTGGGGTCTGTCTTGATACCGCCCATTTCTTTGCCGCCGGCTACGATATCCGCACGCCCAAGGGCTGGAATGCTGCCATCCGTCAAGTCGCTTCACTCATTGGACTGAAGCAGATTCTTGCTTTCCACCTGAATGACTCCAAGGCCGATCTCGGCTCGCGTGTGGACCGGCACGAGCACATCGGCAAGGGCAAGCTTGGGAAGGAAGCCTTCCGTCATATTGTCAACGACGCGCGTTTCAAGAACCATCCCGGGTGCCTGGAAACCCCCAAATCCGGAGATTTGCACGAGGATGTGCAAAACCTGAGCGTGCTCCGCTTGCTGGCGAAATCCGGCAGAAGCAGTGGCGGAAAGTGAACCTGTTAATTGTCCCCCGGGATATGGGGTGTTTACCCCATAGCGGGAATTGCGCGTACGGTTAAACTTCATGCGTTCCTTGTAATGGTGGTTAGTTAGGTTCGGGCGGCCCTGAGTGGGGCCGCCTTTTTTCGTTGCCTCCGGGAAGTCCGGTTCTGCCATACCCTCGCACGTTGCATCAAGGGCATGGGCCCTTGCCTGCTCTGCACACTTTGCATCGAGTTCGGATCCCGCGTGCTGGACGGGGTCCAGGCTATGGCATCAGATATACCCGGTAAAACCGTTGGGTCACGGCGCCAGGGGCGTTGGTGCAGGTGGCCGTTGACCCGGTTGCCTGCAGGTCCGGCGGCGCATCATACCAGTTGGTGCCAAGCGCACCATCTTGGCATTGCAATTGATAGTTGCGACCAGCGATTGCGCTCCAGGTAATCGTGACGACGCCGTTCGACACAGTAATGGACTGAATCACGGGCGCAACTGACGTTCCGTTGACGATCACGGTGAAGCTGTTGGTGGCGCTCAAATGGGGGTTGACCAGGTCGTAGAGATCGGTGTTGGTGACCTCTGTCGTAATGGTGTTGGTGCTCGAGCCTTGGCTCTGGCTCGGGGTCCAGGTGATGAGACCGTTGCCATCAATGACGGCCCCGTCAGGCGGATTCACCAGCGCGTAACCCAGCGTCGCGTGGATATTCGTCTCGAAGGCGGTGTTGGTCACCGTCAGCAGCCCCAGTTCGCTGACCGTCTGGGTGGGAATGACCGGCAAGACCGGGGCGACGTTCACTTCCTGAACAATAACGGTGAAGCTGTTGGTGGCGCTCAGGTGGGGGTTGACCAGGTCGTAGGGATCGGTGTTGGTGACCACTGTCGTAATGGTGTTGGTGCCCGGGCTTTGGGCCTGGCTCGGGGTCCAGGTAATGATGCCATTGCCATCAATGGCGGCCCCGCCAGGCGGATTCACCAGCGCGTAACCCAGCGTCGCGTGGATGTTCGCCTCAGTGGCCGGGTTGGTCACCGCCAACAGCGTCAGTTCGTTGACCGTCTGGATGGGAATGCCCGGCAAGACCGGGGCGACGTTCACTTCCTGAACAATAACGGTGAAGCTGTTGGTGGCGCTCAAATGCGGGTTGACTAGGTCGTAGAGATCGGTGTTGGTCACCACTGTCGTAATGGTGTTGGTGCCCGGACTCTGCGTCTGGCTTGGGGTCCAGGTAATGACGCCGTTGCCATCAATAGCGGCCCCGCCAGGCGGATTGACCAGCGCGTAACCCAGCGTCGCGTGGAGGTTCGTTTCGAAGGCGGTGTTGGTCACCGTCAGCAGCGCCAGTTCGTTGACCGTCTGGGTGGGAATGACGGGCAAGACCGGGGCGACGTTCACTTCCCGGACCACGACGGTGAAGCTGTTGGTGGCGCTCAGGTGGGGGTTGGCCAAGTCGTAGGGATCGG
>JBEKJO010000076.1:0-27273 GCA_050011195.1 Verrucomicrobiota bacterium
CGCACCCTGGCGTTGGAGCAGATGCTCACCACGGGCGGCGGCTGGCAGGACCAGGCCGGCGCGATCTTCCGCGGCATCAAGCTGATCGAGACCGCTCCCGGCCTCGCGCAGAAACCGGCCATCCGCTGGCTGCCGCATCATCTCTTCGACCACGATTACGCCAACCGTTCGATTCTGCTCTACTACACCGGCCTCACGCGCCTCGCGAAGAACATCCTGGCCGAAATCGTGCGCGGTCTCTTCCTCAACTCCCCGTCGCATCTGGGAATCATTGCCGACATCGGGTCGAATGCCGATTTTGCCGGCGCGGCGATTCAGAAGTGCGATTACGAAATGCTGCTGGCCGCCATCCGGAATAGTTGGGCACTGAACCAGCGGCTGGATGCCGGCACCAACCCGCCGGAGGTGCAGCAAATCCTCGATGGCGTTCGCGACTATGTTGGCGCAGTCAAGTTGCTCGGCGCCGGCGGCGGCGGTTACCTGCTGCTCTTCGGCAAAGACGAAACGGCGGCGGCCAAGATCAAGCGCCTGCTGACCAGCAATCCTCCCAACACCCGCGCGCGCTTCGTGGATTTCAGCCTCTCAGAAACAGGTTTGCAACTGACGCGAAGCTAAGAGTTTTTGAGCGTGGGGAGCTTTGAATATAGCCACAGATTTTTAAGCTGTCGTGTGCATCTACGTCGTGCCTGATCCGGCTGGTTCGGGCTTGCTCGAAACGTATTAAACGCAAAGAATCTTCCGCACTTTCATGCTCACAGACAACATCTTGGATTTGATCGGCCGCACACCGCTGGTCCACCTCAAGGGTGAATCCATCTTCGCCAAGGCGGAGTTTCTCAATCCGGGCGGCAGCATTAAGGACCGCGTCGCTCTGGCCATGATCGAGGGCGCGGAGCGCGATCACCGGCTGCGGTCCGATTCGATCATCGTCGAACCCAGCTCCGGCAACACGGGCATCGGCCTTGCGCTAGTTTGCGTGTTTTCATCATACGCCGACACTTCTCATCGGGCTTTACGCCCCGGGACCACGCGGGTCATTCCGTCTCACTCATCAACATCGTATTATCTTTGACAGCCCCATTAAAGTCCTTCTTGCGATTCCAGGACAGGTTTTCTCACTCCGGGGGAGATGAGTTCTGCTCCCGCCGGGTTCGGCACCGATTGACGAAGAAACGCAGACAGAGCGTTGACAGACGCTCTCCTTCCCGTAACTTCCGCCGGGTGGGCGTCAGCCCGGCAGTGGTGCGGGCAATCTCAACCGCCCTATTCCTTCCAGAATGGCCCAGAACCGTTCCTGCGCTTGGCAGGTAATCTTCCCAATAGGGGCGGTGGCGCGCGCTCCCGCAGCGCACGAGCCTCGCCCCGATCTTGATCCATTTCTCCCGCAACGTCGTCAACGCCCAGCGACACACCGCATGGGGCAAAAGTACTTCAGTTCCTGCGGTAAAGGGCCCGGACAATTCGTTCTGTGATGAGCCCGACAAACTCATGCTGGCCAGAGAAGTACCACCCCAGGTGCCGACCACATTCGGCGCACTGGCAATACGACCACGTATGGCCTGGAAACCAGGTATGCTCGAGGGTGGGGACGCCGGTTTGGCCGCACCCGTGGGTCTCGGAAAAGGTGATGATGTTAAAATGGATCCCTGCCGGCTCGGATTCCCGGAAAAAACGTGTCTCCGGCCGGAGCAAACCAAGGCCTCGTGCGGCAGGGGTTGCCTCGTCCATTCGGTTGACTATATTGTATTACAGGCGTTGACTGTGAGTGCAGTTTACACCACTATAATCTAATAATACGCATAAGCTGCTGGAGAAGACTGGAACTATGGCGATACATCTGAAACCTCTCGGAGATCACGTCCTGGTGGAACCGGTCGAAGAGAAAGAAATCAAACCGGGCGGCATCATCATACCGGACGCCGCCAAAGAGAAGCCCACCGAAGGAATCGTCCGTGCCGTCGGCCCCGGCAAAAGGGATGAAGACGGAAAGCGGATTCCGATGGAAGTCAAAGAAGGCGACCGTGTCCTGATTACCAAGTACGGAGGCACTGAAATCAAGCTGGAGGACAAGGAGTACAAAATCCTGAATTCCGGGGATCTCCTTGCCGCGCTGGAGTAATAGTCACCGGCCAAAAAGCATCAACTAGCGAAAGGAGATTACTATGCCGCTTTACGAGTACGAATGCAAAAAGTGTGGGCACGAATTCACCCTGACCATGGCGGTAGAAGAGCATCAGAAGAAGAAAGTTCGATGTCCCAAGTGCAAGAGCGAGGCGGTGAAACACCTCATCGCCTCGGTCTTTGTGACCACTTCCAGAAAGAGCTGAGAACACCTGACTCCCTGGAGGCAAATCGCAGGTGCCGTCTGGCCGTGGGGCGGGGAATCAAAGCACCGAACACAGTGCCCCTCCGGACTTCCTGTGGTTTTGCCATCGAGGCAGCAAGCCTTGATCCTCAGAATTGATTTTGATGCAGGATGACTCTCCAATGACCAACCAGCCCACGGGCGCGATTAAACTGCCTCCGCCACGCTTGGCCAGCCCTATCTCCATTGAATCGGCCTTGCGCCGGCGACGTTCCGTCCGCGAGTTCGACCGGAAACCCGTGACGCTCCTGGAAGTCTCGCAGCTCCTCTGGGCCGCCCAGGGGTTGACTGACCCGGAGGGAAAGCACACGGCGCCTTCGGCCGGGGCGCTTTATCCACTGGAAGTCTTTCTCGTGGCGGGCAAAGAAGGCGAGCTGCCCGCCGGGGTTTATAGATAACGGCCTCAGGGCCATGCTTTGCTCGTGATGGCCGAAGGCGACAAGCGAGCAAAACTGGCCACGGCCGCACTGGAACAGGACTGGCTGGCGGATGCACCGGTAACGATTGTCCTTCTTAAGCTCCTTTGCGTTGGTCGTGGCGAGCAGGAAGGTGGCAAATGCTGATTTTCGACCTAGCGCCGAGCATCTCTACTAAAACCGTAGACCTCACAGGGTTCAGACTGGCCGCGCTGGCCGATGAGCCGGCGGGTTGGGCGGTAATCAATTTGAAAGCCGCCTCCCCGCGCCTGATCGCCATCAGCGGTTAACGTCGCCTCGCACTAAAAAATATCACCCGCTAACCGGCGCGCCTGCGGCGGAACGGAAAGCGTGTGTCCTGTGCGGTCGAAAGCAACCCTAAAAGGCCTGCGACAAACCGTTCGGCGGAGCTACCGCACACCACTTTGCCTAAAACCCAATTCCCATTGTGTCTGCCAACACTCCAGACCACCACCCCTTCATCAACCCAAATCAAATCGTAAGGATCTTGGTTGGTTACCAAACCGGCCAATAACCTCTGGAGATTCTCCGGCATCAGCCAATCATCTGGTCTCTTTGGTTGCGGAGAGGCCCTGTGGCTATCAACCCGATCAATGCAGTGGCAACGCGAAGAACCAGTCCAGCAGACCGGTCTTGAACTCCGGGTGTAGAGGCCGAGGGGCGCATTCGTTTCCTTGAGCCCTCCGACCAGCGGCGCTAGCTGGAAGACAGAACCGGCCCATGTTGCCTCCCCGCTAAATACTTTCTCCGGATTTGCTTCACCAGACCACACCATCGGCGTCCAGTTTTCTTCCGGAGTGATCTGATGACCCCCGCCTCGATATCCAGATCTGCCCAGCGAAGAGCTTGGATCTGGTCGAGACTCAATCCCCCGAGCATTGCTGACAGAGCCATAGCCAGATTCTTGTTGCGCACCTTCTTCATAAACGAGGCCGCTTCAGCCGTTGTTCGTAACCGAAGCCCGCGATGCAGGCCCGGCGTTTGCTTATTCTTCGTACGTGATATGTCATCTTCCTCCCTTTGTTTTACCGCCAACGGTTCGGGGAGAGGGTTCCCGCTCCGTTGCTAAATTTAACTACGCACTACGGTTCGCCAGAGGTCGCAGGCGCGGGCAGCGGACGATCACATTCCTCGATATCAAACATGAGGCTCCCGCGTGGTCCGGATGCAGAAGATGATTCAGCCGGCAAGTCAGTTGTCCGTCGTTCTCTCCACATCTCGCAATGCGTGGCGCGCCGGCGCTTGTCCGTTGCGGCGCGCTTGGTTTTCCCGTTAATGATTCAATTCTATCAATGGCCTTCATCGCCCGTTGGGTCGCCTCTCGACGGCTTCCCATCTCATTATAGGTCTCTCCAAATGATTTTGGTTGCGTTTATTTCCCAAGTGACGCCGATACGGCCACGAACGGCTGACCGACAAGCCGCGTCGAACGGAAGCGGGGTGAGTTCTCACATAAGACCTGAGCACAGCCGCAGCCCATTAAGACCAACGTGCGTTGTCCTAAACCTCGATCTCATTTCTGCACCCTATAATGAAGAATGAGAATTCGTTGGAAGATTGGTTCGGCTGCCGGGCCGGTTTGTTCTGGGCAGGTCCCGGCATCCTGCAACGCTCGGGTGTCGTCGCCCTCACGAACGTGACGAGATGCGGACGTTAGAGGAGCCACATGATTTCGTCTTTTGGCATCGAGCGCTGGTTAGACCGGGCGTCCAACCCGCTGGCGGCCTGCCAACAAAGCGTGAGGGCGACGATGTGAGAGAGTACCCCCCAAAAATTCCGGGGTGCCGAGCCGAAACAACCCCTGAGGGTGAAACACAAACCCCTCCTGGCAACCAAGGCGGCGGGAGCTCTGTCCCATTCACCCTGGCGACTTTGGTGTAAGAAGCGGGTATCAATGAGTAGACCGATCCCGAACCCGTATCCCTTGACCGATGGTGTCGCTCGCCACAGCGGTGCTATCGGAAGCCAGGCCATCGTCATCCGCATGCTCAACGCCGGCACTGCCAGAAGTGCTCCTGCCGAAGTCTCTCGGGGTCAGGCCGATGGTGAGGTGCGCGATATTTCTCCAGGGCCGGACCTCGGCCGGTCGTGTTTTTCGCCGCTAAATAGCCGGCAGCTCGTATTACCTCCTGAGAAATTTGGCCCACGAGGCTACAGGTTCGCAGGCATCGCCGGCGTAAAATCCTCAGTGCTTCCATGGACGTTCAATACATTAAGGTGCCTTATCAAATACGGGGTGCCAGAGTGGTGTGCAGTCGTCGTCCGCATCCGGGTGTTCTCATGGTTTTCCACGCAACTGGATTCCCTTGATTCCCTTGATAACCCGACCTGGATTGGCCGCGCAGGAACTCCAAAGGCGGCCAATAACTGCGATAACAGGGATGTGACGTGTTACGCACTTGTTACGCACAAGCCTCGTCACTTGATGCGGAAAGGCTTGATGGGACTGGTCTTACAGACATTCCTGCCAAGATCGTCGAGACGATTATCACTTGGGCGGCAAAATAGGGAATTCTGCGGAAAAGCGCGGAAATCGTATCCTCCCGTAACCCCCCAAACCCCCAAAACCCCAGTATGTGTTACGCACATATTACGCACTCCAGCGCCCTTCCCGCACGCCGGCCCGAAGGTAGCCAGCCAAACACAAAAAGTGGGTGTTATGCAGGTGTTATGCACTCCGTTCGACGGTATTTGGACGGACCTCGACGCCGGCGCCAACGTATGGCAACGATCAGAATAGAGCCCCCTCGCCGCCATTATTACATCTACTACCGGGATCGGGCAGGCAAACAGCATCACCCCAGTTCCGGAATCCCCCATTCTCCGGAGGGCGCCACCCCGAAGGAGAGAGAGGAGCGGGCGAAGGAGAACAAACGCATTTGCCTGGCCCTGGCGAACAACATCGAGAGCGCCGAGTGCGGCAACAAGTCCCAGGCTTATATCAAGGCGCTATTTACCGGAGCCCTGCAAAGGGCCATGGGCGTGTACTCGCAGGACGGCTCCAACGGCATGACGGCAGTGGGCTATCTGCAGTCGTGGCTGGATACTCAAACTCATCTGAATGAGGGGCGTATGATCTACCAAGGTCACATAAACAGCTTCAGTGAGTATTTGGGAAATCGCGGGACCGAACCATTGATGCAGTTGGACCAGCGAGACACCCAAGGGTTCAAAGACGCGCAGTTGCAAGCCGGGCTGGCAGCTACAACCATCAACAAAAAGCTGGAGATGCTGGAAGCCGCTTTCAGTGCCGCCGTACGCCGTGGCCTAATGCTGGCCAATATCGTATCGGAAGACGACTATCTGGAAGAGGACCGGATGCGCCGCAAACCTTTTACGCTCCAGCAAATCGAAGCTTTGCACGAACGATGGGCCTTTTTAGGCAGAACCGATCCAGTCAATGGGCCTTTGGCCCTGGAGTGGATCACCGCGTCCAAGTTTGCCGCCTTGCAGGGCATGCGCCTTGGCGATGCGATAAGCCAGGTTCGTGGGAACATTGATTTCGGGACCGAAGAAAACGCATTTGTCACGTGGGTGCCTGAAAAGACGGCCCATCTCCAAAGAATAGTGATCCTCCCGCTGCACTCAAACCTGCGCAAGCACTTGCTGCCACTGGAGCCGGCCGACCCGCAACTCTTGTTCTCCCCACTGCTGGCTGCGATAAAGCGGCCCGATCTGTCCAACCGATTCAAGAGGGAACTCCTTGCGACCGGCATTGATCCTGAAACGAGCAAACTTTCGGTGCGCAGCTTCTCCGCCTTAACGTTTCATTCGTTCAAGCATTTTTACGTCGACTCGCTGGACAAGGCGCTGGTTCCCCGGGACCGGCGCAAACTGCTGGCGGCTCACTCTTCCGACGAAGCGCATGCAAGGTATGAGCACCCTTGGACACGGAAGGACGCTGAGGTGTTGCGCGCGGATATCGAGAAGCTGCCGCAGTTTGCCGCTTAAACTTAAATCAGTGATTGGGCACTAATTATGGCCTCGATCCACGCGCAAACGGGCCGGCCGAACTATTTCGCTTCCTTTCGCGCGAAGGGGAGGCAGTACTTTTTGTCGACGGGCATCCCGCACACCCCGGAAGATCCCGCGCAAATCGAGCTGTACAAGAACAAAGCGCGAGCCAAAGCCAGCCAAATGGAGAGAGAAGCGCGGGCGAAAGTCCCCACGCCGAACACCTCAACCAGGCAATTCCTGGAAAAGTTCGCCGCCACTCGAACGGCTGATCCCGATACGGCCAGGCGGACCGCAAATATCGTAAGCCGATTCCTCTCGATCCTCGGCGACCAGGATCGAGAGCCGCTCACCGTCGTTTCACCTTCACACGTTCTGCGTTACCGGGACATGCGCGCGGTGGAAATTGAAGCGAGCACAGTCAATAGTGAACTTAGCGCGCTTAACGTGGCGTTTGAAAAGGCGGCAAACCAGGGTTTCCTCCTCGTGAATCCCGTCGATTTGGAACACATTCAGTTGCACGAATCTTCCTCGGTGCGGTCGCTGGAGATTTGGGAGGTGAAAGCGCTCCTGCTGGCAACTTCACGCGTCGATTGGCGAACCTGCATTTACACGGGGTTTTACGCGGGCCCGCAGCTCGTCGATGCGGCGTATCGGCTTTGGTCCGACCTCGTGAAGGACGAGGCTGGGCATTCCTATCTCTCATTTCCGGGAACTGAACGCAAAGCGGCCCGGAGAATCCGAATTCACCCCGCCTTCCTCGAACACCTCAATTCCTTGCCGCGGATCAACGAATTCATCTGCCCAAGTTTGGCCGCCCTCCAGCGATGGACAGTTGACGATCAGTTCGGACAAATTGTAATTGCCGCCAAGTTGGGCCCAGGCATAACCTTCAGATGTCTGCGTCATACTTATGCCAGGCTCGTGGGCGTTCCTGTCCAGCGGTTTGATCGAGCGACTCCTGAAGCCTCCTTGACGTTTCCAGACATCAGGGTACCCCCTCTTCCGTGCCAGCTTCCGATGGTTAGCCCTTCATCGTGCCCCCCAGAGACCGCGACGGGTAATAACTGAGGTTCCACCGTTCTTGGATCCATCGCCGGGACCGCTGGGGGTGGTCCACGACCTCTCACCGATTCCTATCCTCCCGGCCACGCTGCACGGTCGCGTACCCTTTTTGGCCGGCCATTTCCGCCAGCACTTTCCGCCGTTGCGTGTGGGCGCTGGAAGAGCCGAGCGCCTTCTCGAACACATGGAGCGGAGACAGATAGCGCACTCGAAGGAGTGACCCCAGATGCGAAATCCGGTCGAACACAGTTCGTGAAAAAGCAGATGACCACAATTGACGTTGAAGAGGTCCGGGCTGCTGGGGATTACCCGAATAGCTACGCGCCTATCCCTGCGAATGGGCAGTCCTGCCCGCACACCGGCCTTAAACATGCCCATTTGTATAAGCTTCTGGGAAACAACGGCGCAGCGCGAGAGTTTGTCCGTGTCGTCAACCTGAGAGACCCCAAAGCCCGGCACGGGAAAACGCTCTTCCATGTCGGCGACATGCTCCGTTTTCTCGACAGTCTGGCTCTCGATCAAGGTACCGGAAGTAAACGCGAATCATCGCACTTCACCGCGTGACATAATCTCCCCACGAGTTCCTAGTTCAAAGCGAAGCGCGGTTGACCGAGTTCTTCTTGCAGCAGTTGGAGATTACAGGATTCCACAAGGGAAGGAAGGTAAGCATTCCAGCACCTTGGCTTTCAGATCCGCGGCGGCGAAGGGCTTGTCGAGCAGAACAATGTCGAAGGTAGGGAACGACAGCAGGCGTTGGCGTAGTATGGCATCATCGAGAACGGCAGATGCCACGATGATAGGAAATCGGACGAGCCCCCGGAAGAGTCGGTGAACATGAAGCATTTCTTCGAGACGTGGCCAGGGGTGATTGAGGTCCGTAATCAGCAGGTCGGGAACTCGTTGTGATATTTCCCACCAACCTTCCCACCCAGAGCTGGCCTCGGCTGTAATGAAATCCTTGAAATAGAAGAAGAGCAGCCGTTTGATGGAATCTCTCGCGGATGGTTCGTCATCCAGCAGCAGAATTCTGGCCGGCCGTGTGCCGCGCAAGAGGGAGATGGATTCCGGTAGTGCCTGTTTTAGAATCCATGCTGCTTTCCCAGCCGATCTTGGCGGTGGTGTGTGCTCCGATTCCAGTGCGGCCAGTTCACTTAACCGGCTCAATGCCCCGCGGGTCATCAAATTTGGGATTGTTGATGAGCGTGCTGACCGGGTGTGCTGCCATTTCCTTTTCTGGATACGGCACAAGCAGTTTGGCCAGTCGATCCACATCCTCATTCTTCGGGTTAAGCTACTGATCATATTTCTCCGGCTTTAATATCACTGGCATCCGGTTGTGAATCGAGCGCATGAGGTCGTTGGGCTCGCACGTGATAATGGTGCTGGCTGGACCAGCCTCTCGCTCGGTGCCGGCATGTCACACCAAGGTCTCGTGGTTTCCATTTTCTGCTCGTCGACTGGCCGTTGTGGGCCGTGCGACTCGTGCCGCCCGGAAAAGCCTGAACGGGTCACGATGGCCCGCGTGGCTACGAGTAGCGAATATCGAAAGGTTAGCAAAAAGTGAGGTAACGCTCAAGTGGATTCATTTTGGGGGGCAAAATTTGGGGAATCTGGGAAATGAGTCCAACCACTCCGAGCCGAAAAATGGGATCACCGAAAAGCCGCGCGTTTTTTCTTCAGCAATCTGGCCTTTTGTTCCGAGGTCAGTTGGGTCGTTTCTTCGTGGTTTTCGCGGTCCGTAAACCAGACCCATTTCGGGAAGCCTGATTCGTCGGCGTCTGCCGGTACGAAACGGGCCCCGTCGATTCGGTAAAGCTCGTAGACCCAGAAGTTGTGGTCACGTCCATCCAAGGTTTTCTCTTCGTCATTGCTTATGAGGTCGTTAAGGATGAAGTAAACAGGCCCCCCGGCCCTGAACTGCACCAAGTCTTCCTTCCCGAAAGAGAACAGGTAGAAGGAGGTAGCCTGGTAGCCTTCTTTCGACGAGACCAGAAAAGTCACTTCTGACCCTAACATTGCAAGGCCGGTGCCGCCGGACCAGACGTTCACGATGAAGTCGGGCAAACCATCCTTGTTCAGCTCACATGAGAATACCTCCATTTCGCAACAAGTCATGCAATTCGTGACTGGCGCCGGTAGCAAGTGTCTGCCCTGGGTATCAATAAGACTGATTAACCATCCGTTGCTCGTGCCCCGTAGCACCACTGTTGGTTGAGCTTGGATTTTCCTGGTCGCCGTAGGCCGGTAGCGCCGAAATGCTCCGTCAATATCGTCGCCGGCTGGCGGCTGCTCCGCTACCAGCCTGCATTTGAAAAGCGGTGGGGACGCTGGCTTTCGCCCTGCCCGAAACGGCCCATAGTTTGGCAGATAACCGAACACCTCGTTGTTGAGGCCCACCAGCAGGAGGGCCACCGTTATAATGAAAGTTAAGGCCGAGACTCCTGGATTGCCAGGTGTCTTGCGCGCTTGCTCGCGACCTTCGTGTTTGTTTCCCATGTTTTTTGCTTTTTAAGAGTTTAATGTGAAACTGGTGGTGCCTCCGAGGTCGCCAGTGGTCCGAGCCTCTGAAATGGCTCATGCGGCCCCTTCCGGGGAATGGCACTTAGTTAGTGCCTAAAACCTTTTGATTGAGGCGTTTACGTCTGCCTGGGTGGGGGCAGTTCTGGAATATGATTTTTCGTGACAGCGCCTCCATTTGGTGTAGTAGCCGCCGCACCTGTCGGTAATTGCGAGTGGCCTGTTGCAGGAGTTGGAACTGCTCTTGGGTTAAGGCCACGGTGACCGTTTTCTGAGCGACTTTCCGGGTCCATTGGTATCCAGCGCCTCCGCCCACCCGCTGCGTGCGGTCTTGCACGGAGCCCCGGCTCAAGTAACCGATCTGACTCAAACGCTGACGCAGTTGCTCGTATTGCCCGGGGAAGGCGGGAGGAGTTGGCATCGAGATGTTGTGTTTCATGGGGATGATTTTAGCTGGCCTGTCAACTCTAGTCCAGTATATATACTGGACATGCACACACCCTTCTTCCCCGC
Source organism: Verrucomicrobiota bacterium (assembly GCA_050011195.1). Lineage (GTDB taxonomy): Bacteria > Verrucomicrobiota > Verrucomicrobiia > Limisphaerales > UBA8199 > PALSA-1440. Next base: position 10,852 of record JBEKJO010000076.1, read on the forward strand.
TTGGCGCCCACGCCTGGCCCCCCAGCGCTCCTGTCTGCGCCAAACCGCAGACCCTTTCACCCGTGCCACCCTCTGCCAGGTCGAGCAGACACTGGGACCAGCCCTCCCGCCCGGCCTCCTGGAAAAGCCCCCGCGCGGTCCCCACTCCCGCCGCCGCGTCTTCTGTTTGACCCGCACCTTCTGGGGGTGGGTCTGGCAAATCTTTCAAGGCAACACCTCCTGCCGCGAGGTGCTGCGCCAGCTCCAGGCCCTGCTCGCGCTCTTAGCGGAGCCCCCGATCGATGAAGATTGCAGCGCTTACTGCCAGGCACGCCAAAAACTGCCCACCCACCGGCTCGAAGCGATTTTCCAGGCCAGCTTCCAGAGCGCCGAAGACAAAGCGCCGCCACCGACCCTCCTCCAAGGCCGCCCCGTCAAAGTCGTCGATGCCTCCACCGTGCGCCTGGAGGATATCCGTATCAGGACATCTTTGCGCAGGTGGCCGAGGCCTTCAGCACGGGGTAGGCGGCTAGGGTGCTGTCCCCGGCACGAAGAAACAACGGGGGTAAGGGGGAGTGTGTACCGGAGTCGAGAAAACCCGCTGGAGCGGCCTGGTTTGGCTCAAAAAACAGGTCGTCAGCCGCAGCAGTGGAGCCGAAACGGCTTCCGCTGATATGGTGAAATAATGCGGTTAACTAAGTGCCATTCCCCCTTCCGGGTCAGAACGAAAGTGTCCGCAAACCCCAGCGTGCCTTCCGTAGCGTCGTATGCCAGGCGACAGGCGCGGAATGAAAGGTATGCTTAGAAGGCATGGTCACGGATGCAGTTCGGACGGGGTGCAGGCGCGGACTTCGAGGTTGCCAAACGCCTTGAGGTAGGCGGGATCAGCGGACGGGGTGACAAGAAAGTTGCGGCCTTTGGGATAGTAGCTGCGAAAGACCTGCAACGCGGCGCTGTCGAAGGAGCGCGAGTCCCACTTGCATTCGACGGTGTCCACTTCGTCGCGGCGGTGGGCGAGCACGAAATCCACTTCGCGACCGGCCTTGTCGCGCCAATAGCGGATGGTGGTGTCCGGGAAGTGGGCTTGCAGGTGTTCGAGGACGAGGTGTTCCCAGAGCGTGCCGAGGTCCTCCTGGCGGAGCGGGTCCCAGCCGCGCACGAAGCTCACAAAGCCGGTGTCGAAGCCATAGATCTTGGGCTGTTTGACAATCTCGTTCTGCCCGCCGCCGAAGAAGGGACGCACGAGCGTGACGGCATGGGTAGTTTCAAGGGCGCGGAGGTGGCTTTCGACGGTGGGGCGCGTAATGCCGACCGCCGTGGCGGTTTTCGTGACCTCGAACTGGCCGCCGCTTTGGCGCAGCAGGTATTCGAAGACGGCGTTGAAGCGGTTCATGTCCCGGAATTCGAACAGCCGATGGATGTCGCGCGCAAAGAAGGAGTCCATCCACTCGCGGTAGAAGGCGACTGGTTTGGAGTCGGCCAGCATGGCCGGAGGCAGGCCGCCGTGAAAGAGACGCTTCGTGAGCGGAATGTTTTCGAAGGCGGGCAGCTCACCCCAGGTCACCGGCACAAGATGAACGACGCGCTTGCGACCCGTGAGCGTATCGCGAAACTTTTTGCTGGCCGCGAGGGTGGACGAACCGGTGGCAAGGATCTTGAGCTTGGGAAAAGCGTCGGCGCCGATTTTCAGGAGCCGGCTGGGGTCTCGCAGTTGGTGGACTTCGTCAAACACGACCACCGGCTTGGTGCAGGACTGGTAGAAGGTCAGCGGGTCGCGGCTCATTTCTTCGAACTGGGGCAGGTCGCAGTTCACGTAAAGGACACGTTCCGCGTCAAGGCTTTCCGCCAGGGTGGTCTTGCCACAGCGCCGGACGCCACACAGCCAAGCGATGGGAACCTGCCGCCAAGCTTCTTCTATCCTACCGATCCAAAATGGTCTTTTAAACATGCTAGTGCAGTATACGTATAGTCCTACTAGATGTAAAGTATGCTAGCACCTTTTCCTGGGCACGATCATCAACATGCCCAGCGTGGTGACTTCGGGCTCGCGCATGGCATCCCGGCCGTCGAAGTCGTCGCGGCGCTTTTTGAAAAGGGTGAGGACGGTTTGCGCCTCGTGCCGCAAGGCGACGGGTTGCGCGTTGTCACTGGCGAACCCGGCGAGCCGCTCCAACGGGTCGGTCAAGCGGGCCCAAGGGGCGCTGGTTGGCTGCGCCTGCGCCCGCTGCCCAATGCCGGGGAGCTCCAGGGCGACGGCAAGCAGGCCGCGGTCACCGATGATTTCGCGGGCGCGAGATTCAAGCCAGTCCTGCAGGCGTTCGCGGTCGCGGCGGAGTTCGGCGCGGCGACGATTAAAAACGTCGGCGGCGATGGGGCGAAAATTCTGCCGGGCAGCGGCAAGGGCTGTGGCTTCGGCGCTCTGCGCCCAAGGCGCGAAGTGGTTTTTCCACACGTCGCGGGTGTTGATTGCATTCGCCGGGTCGGCGAGCGCAAGCCAGCGTTGGCTGCTGTTAATAAACTCGGTGACAGCGGGCGGGCGTACGAGGATGGTAAGCACCTGCTCGAATTCGCGGCCGGCGCGGCTGTGGATACGACCGAGGAAAGTGAAAAGCAGCGTGGGCTCGGGCACGTCACCGGCGACGGCGCTGATGCGTTGATCCACCGAGCAAGCCGTACCGCCCAGCGCGAGGTGGCGCACACGGTCGAGGGCGCGGCGAACCAGCGGGTGAGCGCGCCCAAGGAAGCCGACCTCGCGCTTTTGGGCGTCCTGGGTGATTTCCAGCCTGGTCGTGAGGCGAACGGTGCGGGTGTCGGTGTCGATGCCGGGCGTGCCTTTGATCCCCGGCATCCAAGTGGAGGGGAGCGTCAATTCGGTGATGTCCGGCGCGGCTTCGCGGATGTTGCCGCCTTCAAGAAGAACTGCATCGCGAACGAAACGGGCGAGATCAACGCTATTCAGAATCTCGCCACGCTGGCGGGCCTGGTTGGCTTCGGCGAACAGCGAGGCTTCGGCATTGAGCCCGTCTGCACCCAGCTAGGTGTTGGCCGTGGCGGCGCGCTCGAAGCCCTGCAAGCTGCGGTCAATTTCTTCCAGCAACTCCCGCGTGGCGGAATCCGCGCCGGAGTTTTCCTCGCCGGCCACGAGATCGAAGACAGGCTCTTCGCGTTGGAACAGGGAGGCCTCCTCCTCGACCAGGCCGGTGAGCAACCACTCGGCGGTTGCCTCGGCTGAGGCGGTGACGCCAAGCGTGTTGGGAACGAACGTGAGCAACTTGCGCTGGCGCTCATACTTCGCGATCAGACGGAGCAGGATGCGCTGCTCGAATGTACCGCACAGAAAAAGATAGCGAACGATGGGCGTCTTGTCCTGGCCGAAGCGGTCAATGCGGCCGTTGCGCTGCTCAAGACGGTTGGGATTGAACGGCAGTTCCAGATGCAGGAGATGATGGCAGCGTTGGTGAAGGTTCAAACCTTCGGCGGCGGCGTCCGTGCTGACAAGGACAAGGTTGTCTTCTTCCTGGAAGCGCGCGGTGGCCTTAGTGCGGGTTTTCTCGTCGTCGTCGCCGCACATCGTGAGCACGGCGCCGATGTTTGCGTTTTGCAGCGCGGCGACCAGTGCGGCTTGGCTGTCTGTGTATTCGGTGTAGATGAGGATGTTCGCACGGGGCTCGGCGGCGCGGATGGTCTGGACCTGTGCGACGACCGTGGACAGCTTGGGATCCTGGCCGGTGGCGGATTCAGCGATGCGAATCAGGTCGTCGAGCGCGTCAGCCATGCCGGTGTAGCGGCGAATGTGGCGGGCGTCGGAACTGACTTCGCGCTCCAACGCGAAGAGTTGTTGCGCGAGGTCTTCGACTTCCAACGTCTGCTGCTCGATCTCCTGCTCGACACTGACCGTGCCGAAACGCTCCAAGGTGCGGTTGAGGTCGCGCAGCGTGCGAAGGCGTTGCTTGCGGCCTTCCTGCGTTTCCGCCGTCTCGCTCTGGATGGCGCGGAAGCGGTCCCGGACCGCTTCGAGCGTGATCTTGCAGGCGCCGACGGTGGAAACGCTGCGTTTCAGAAGCGAAATGAAAGATAGGACGTCGCTGTAGCGGCGGCTGCGGAGGGCCTTACGGAGTTCGGGCGCGATGAGCGCCAGCAACGTCTGATGGAGTTCGATGAAGCGGTCATGGACGCCGGGGCGCGCCCTCACGGGGCACGGTTCGACCTCGCGTTCCTTGAACCGGGGCTCGCCGCTTTCGGTGAGGATGTATTTCTTGAGCCGGCGGACGACGTGCTGGCGATAGCGGTCGCCACGGAGCACGCCACGCCCGTCCACCAGCGACGGGTCGAGGAGTTCGCAAATGGAGGCGAAGGAGCGGTCGTTGCCGTCGTGCGGCGTGGCCGTCGCCAGGATCAGAGTGTCGGAGCAGCGAGCGAGCACCTCGGCCAGCTTGCGGCGGAGCGAAGCGTCGCGATCGTCGCCGCCGACTTCCATACAGTGATGGGCTTCGTCAATGACCACCACGTCGTAGGAGGAGCGTTCCAGGTCTTCGAGGACTTTCTCCTGTTTCAGAAAGTCAATCGAGGCGAGCCCAAGCGAAATATGATCGAACGGGATCGCGCCAAGTTCGGTGCTGCGGCGCACTTCGTCCAAGGCCTGCCGGTCAATGATGTGGAAGCGCAGACCGAAGCGGTGGGACATTTCCATCTCCCATTGGTCGAGCAACGGGCCAGATGGCGACACGATCAGGATGCGGTGGGCAATGCGTCGAGCGATCAACTCCGTGAGCAGCAGCCCGGCCTGAATGGTTTTGCCCAAGCCGACACCGTCCGCCAGCAGGAGACGGACGCGGGTCATGCGGATGGCACGGAGCACGGGGACCAACTGGTACGGCTCGATGCGCAGGCGACCGGGTTGGACGGCGCTGAGGGCGTCCATGCCGAATGCCTGCTCAAGGAGAAAGGCTTGATGGTAGGCAAGCCAGTTGGGGAGTGGCGCGGGCTTTTCGGGGCGTAGGTCGAGGGCGATCGGGGTGATTTCGTCAAATGGACCAAGGAGGTCTATTTCCTGTCCGGCGAAGTCCCCCTGGATCCCGCGCAGGCGATGGAGAGCCTGGCCGCCAAGGTTTTGGCTATACACCAGTTCCCAGCGCAGCCCGCGTGCGATTACTTCGGTTCCAGGGAGGAGGTCTGGCATGGGGGTTTATCGTGGCGGGCCCGTAAGGAACCGGGCAGGATCAAATTTGGCGCTCGGGCGCTCTATCGCAGTGCGGGGCACGGGCCAACCGATTCGGAGCGCTATGCTTTTTCCTTTCATTCTGAAAACGCCATGCATTCTGTGCCACTCAAGGGGCATTTGCAGCAAAGAAATGCGCCAAAGCAATTTGCATGCTGCAACAGTTTCGGGCCGAGTTGGAGAAGTACGATAACTGGGTCGTAGACGTGTGTCAGCGGTTTCTTGGCAGCGCCGTCAGTGCGACTGCAGGGTGGGGCTTCTTGTTCTCGTTCCGAAAAAGAATACACGTGTATTCTTTTGCCTGTGTTCACGGAATCTCGGTAAACACAGGCCGAAATGCACTTTCGCCCTGTAAAATCAGGGGTGGGATAAAGGTTTGGTTAACGTGAACGAACGTGCGAAAACGCGGCTAAAAGTGGCTAAATCGGCTTAAAAGGCCGCTGCTCTACCGACTGAGCTACCAACCCGGACCTCGGCCAGCCGTATTAATACAAGTAACTGCTCCAACACGCAAGCAATGTTGTGGCGGACTTGTGAAACAATCCGTTACAAGCCGCTTTCCTTTGCCGCCCAGCCTTGGCGCATCAGCTCTAGCAAATGCGCCAGCGCGTCTTCGTAGCTACGGCCCTTCTGCTGGGCCAGTTGGCGGGCCCGCTTGTCGAGTTGGGCCGCCATCTCCGCCGATTTCGCTTGAGGACAGCCCATCCCAACCAGCAGCGCCGCCAATTCATTGAGGTCCGTTGACACAATCGCATGGGCTGGTGGTCGATTTGACCTTGACCATTCCTCAACCCCCAACCAGCTTTGGAATCACTTCACCGAGTCGGCCGGGACGATCTTGATGCTCTCGATGCCTATCCGTTTGACCGGCCGGTCCTGGGGTCGCGTGACGGTCGTGGCAATCTTCTCCAGCACCTCGTCGCCTCTGATCAGCTTGCCAAACGCAGTGTATTGGCGATCCAGGAAGCCCGGGTTGCCGTGACAGATGAAAAACTGGCTGCCGGCCGAATCCGGGTCCTGCGACCGGGCCATTGAGATCACCCCGCGGTCGTGGTGGCGCTCGTTGAACTCGGCTTTGATTTTGTAGCCGGGATCACCCGTGCCCCAGCGGGCTTCCAGGTTCGGGTCTTTGGTCAGCGGATCACCGCCCTGGATCATGAAATCCTTAATCACCCGGTGGAAGCAGGTGCCGTCGTAGAATCCCTTCTTCGCCAGCGTCTTGAAATTCTCCACGGTTTTGGGCGCGACCTCCGGCCAAAACTCCACGGCCATTTCGCCTTCGGTGGTTCTAATGACGGCAACTTCGTTGTTCATGACCAAGATTTCTCAGGATGATGGTTATTTGTCACGCGCAGAATATAGCCCCTGGCGCAAATCCAGGGCGGCTGCGACTTCCTGAATCTGCCGCCTGGGCGCTCCTTGAACAAAAATCCTTCCCTTCTGTCTGTCAGTAAGTATGATTATGCGCGCTATGTCTAAGAAAGCTTTCATGCGAATTGTGTTCCTGACGGTGCTCGCCTCCGCCGGGCTGGCGACCATCCTCAACGCCCAGGAGGAAAAGAAAAAGCTTCCCGACGGCCTTTACGCCGAAATGGAAACCTCCAAAGGCAAGATCTTGCTGCTGCTGGAGTTCGAAAAGACGCCGCTGACTGTGGCGAATTTCGTCGGCCTCGCCGAGGGGACCAAGAACTACTCCACACACGGGCAACCACCCACTCCGCAGGGGAAACCCTTTTATGATGGACTCACCTTCCACCGCGTGATTCCCGATTTCATGATCCAGGGTGGCGATCCTGAGGGGACTGGGCGCGGCGGGCCGGGTTATCAATTCCGCAACGAGATCGATCCCTCGCTAAAGCATGATCGGCCAGGCATTCTCTCAATGGCCAATGCGGGGCCGGACACCAATGGCAGCCAGTTCTTCATTACACACAAGGAGACCCCCTGGCTGGATGGCAAACATACCGTCTTTGGCCACGTTGTGGAAGGCCAGGACGTCGTTAACAGGATCGTCAAGGGCGACACGATCAAGACCGTCAAAATCCTCCGGATCGGCGAAAAAGCCAAGGCTTTCAAGGGGGATGAAGCTGCCTTCCAGAAATATTCCAAAAAGGCCTGAACTGCGGCAGAGAATATTTGTAACCAATTTCCTTGCGGGGCGTCTTGTGCTCATGTAATGAACAAGCAATCCGCCGGCGGGTAGTGCGGCGGAGAACAAACAAACCAATAACGAACAGAGGATAAGCAGAAATGAATAAACTTAGTTTAATCGCAGCTATGGCACTCGGCGGGTTGGTGGCTTGCAGCACGTTGGCCACCGCGCAAGATGCCACCAACAACGTACCAAAGAAAAGTGGGAAGCGCGGGCCCTCCATCGAGAGGCAGTTGGAACAAATGACAAACCAGCTCAACCTGACCGACGACCAGAAGCCGAAGGTCAAAGCCGCACTCGAGGATCAGCAGAAGAAGATGCAGGAAATGCGCGGCGATACCAGCCTGACCCGGGAAGAACGGCAAGAGAAGATGCAGACCATACGCGCAGACATGGAAAAGAAGATGAAAGAAATCCTGACGCCCGATCAGTTTGAGAAGTGGCAAAAATCGCGCGGCCAGTTCCAGAAGAAGGGCCCCGAGGGCGAGAAAAAGCAGGAAGAGAAGAAGTCAGAATAGTCTCATTTACAATTCCATTTACGAGAGGGACGGCCCTAAGCCGTCCCTCCTTTTTTTGGACTCCACCACATCCGGAACCAGCCTCACTGCCGTGCTCGAGTTGAAGACCGCCCCGGCCAAGCCATCAGCACAATCCTCGGGGGAGCCTTGCTCTGGATTTCTGCTTCTTCGTTCGCCGAAGACTCTCTAAATTATCTCCGTGAACTGCTTCGTTAGCGGCGCCTCGGGTTTTATCGGTGCGAACCTGGTGCACGAGTTGCTCGCGCGCAAACACCAGGTCAAGGCGCTGCTGCGGCCCGGGAGCGACCTGCGCGGGTTGCGCGGGGCAGAGTTCGAGCGGGTCGAGGGAGACTTGAGCGACGTGGCGAAGCTCAGGGAGGCGATGCAGGGGTGTGAATGGTGCTTTCACGTCGCCGCCAGTTATCACCTCTGGCTGCGCGATTACGGTCCCATGTACGCGGCGAACGTCGAAGGCACTCGCAACGTCATCGAGGCCGCCGCCAGCGCCGGCTGCCTGCGGGTCGTCTATACGAGCACAGTGGGCTGCATCGGGTTGCCGGAACCCATCGATGGCCGGATTAACCCGTCGGACGAAGCGACGCCGGTTTCCGAGGGACAGATGGAGAATCATTACAAGCGCTCGAAATGGCAGGCGGAACAGTTGGCTACCCGATCCGCGCGGGACGGTCTGCCGGTCGTCATCGTCAACCCGAGCGCGCCGGTCGGCCCCCGCGACGTCAAGCCGACGCCAACCGGCCAGGTCATCGTCGATTTCCTGAACCGCCGAATGCCTGCCTACCTCGACACGGGGCTGAACTGGGTCCACGTGCGGGATGTCGCCATCGGTCACATCCTCGCAGCGCAAAACGGGTCCATCGGCGAACGTTACATCCTCGGCAACGCGGAGGGGAACTGGACTATGAAGCAGGCCTTTGCCGTCCTGGAAGAAGTCACCGGCGTTCGCGCGCCGAGATTCCGGATTCCCTATTCGCTGGCGCTGGGCGCGGCGTATGCGAACGAAGCGCTCTCACTGTTGACGCGCCAGCCCCCGAAAGCGCCGCTGGCCGGCGTGCGCATGGCCAGGCACAAGATGTATTTTAATCCCGCAAAAGCGATTCGCGAACTGGGTCTGCCGCAGACGCCGCCCAAACAGGCCCTGGCGGACGCCGCGGAGTGGTTTCGCCAGAACGGATATGTGAAATGAACCGAGCCGTTCCGATGTCCGAGACGGTTCCCGGTTCAGGCCTTCTCCTTGTGCGCGCCACGAATCCCAGCCGCAGTCCGGTGGTCCGCCGAGTGAAGACAGTGGGCGTTTTGGCGTCTGCTCTTGGGTTGTGCACCTGGGGGTGCGCTAACATAAAGGCTGATCACGCGCGCGCCGTCCTGCCACGCGCGGAGATTTATCAGCGCGCGACCAACGAGTTCACTGAGGCGCGTTTCTTCAAACCAGCAGAGCCAAAGACCAACGACCTGACTTTCACGCTGGCGCCTCTGATCCTGCAGGAGATCAGGAGCGGGAACGAGCCCCTTCCCGGGCTCGACCGGTTCGGCACGTTCAGCCTTTCCAAGGGTGCCTTGGGGCTCGACCTTTCACGACCCGCCGTCCACTGGCAAGCCGACACCGCCCAGCTCAAAGGAAAAGGGCACCTGCGTTTTTCGTATGTGTGGTGTTACTCGCCGGGTGCCCGTGGATCGACGCGCGGCCAAGGCACTGATACCCTCTCCCCTGGGCAAGCCGAATCCGGTTTGCCGTTGCAAGGCATCCGGATCACGCTCAGCTCTGCGGGCCGACCCGTGGTCTGGGAGGTGCTGGCCGACAGCTCCGGAGTGGAGCTGATTTTCGTCTCGCAGAACCTGGAGGCCGCGGCGGTGGCTGAGTTCGGCAAGCCGCCGCCTGGACGGCGCTACGCGATCGAACGCGGCGTGGATGAGGCCCCCAACGTGATCGTCGCGCGGGTGATTGACGACGGCCCGGTCGCCCTGGGGCCGATCGTGTACCTCAGCGCCGGCACGCGGGCGGTCAGCACGCTCATCTGCCGCTGCATGCCGGCACAGGCAAAGCAATTGCTGGGCACGAGCACTTACGATTTGTTGCCCTTCCAGGCAACGCCGGCGCAATCACTCCTGACACAGGCAAGAGCGCTGGCAAAAGAACGAACGGCGTTCTGGCCCGGTGACCCGCCGAGCGACAGCCGGTTGGAGCACTGCCTCCGGCTGCCGTCGGCATTCTGAGGTCCACTCCTAAGCGTCCGGCTTAACCGGTTTGCGCGCGGCGTTTCTGCGTGGGCTTTGCGTCGGGGATGACCAACCGCACCGGCGTTTTTCGTCAGCTTGACACGGGCGGGCTCGCTGTTATGCTCCGGCGCTCCGTTAACGGAGTGTTTCCTGACGCGGCGGTCAATGGGATACACACTCGCGGGCTATGAACTGAGTTATGAAACGACAATATCAACCATCGAAAATCCGGCGGAAACGGCAGCACGGTTTTCTGGCTCGCAAGGCATGCAGAAGCGGGCGCGGCATCCTGCGGAATCGCCGGCGGGTCGGACGCAAGCGTTTAACCCCGATATAACAGGCCGGCGCATGGCCGCCAGGACGCCACAGCGCTTGCGGTTTGACCGCTCGGCGCGGATCAAGCAGGGGCGGGATTTTGCCCGCATACGCCGGGTCGGCGAGCGACTGGCCATCGGCTGCCTGATTGCGAACTGGCAGCGGCTGCCGGCGGCTGCGGCGTCGCGCCTGGGTGTGGTTACCGGGGGCAAAATCGGCGGGGCCGTGGTGCGCAATCGCGCGCGGCGGCTCCTGCGGGAGACATTCCGCGTCCATCAGCACGACTTGGCCGGTCCGGTGGAGCTAGTGCTCGTGGCGCGCCCTTCCATCGCCGGGAAAGGGTTTGCTGAGGTGGAGCGGGACTTTTTGACAACGCTGCGGAAAGCGGGATTGTGGAAACAAGCGAGTGAATGAAGCGAGTGAATGCGGCCCAACATATTTTAATTTTCTGCGTGCGCCTTTACCGCTGGGTGCTTTCCCCGGCCAAGACTTTCCTGTTCGGGCCGCTGGGGCGTTGCCGGTTTACGCCGAGTTGTTCGGAATACGCGCTCGAAGCCCTTCGGAGCCACGGCGCGCTGGCCGGAAGCTGGCTGGCGGTGAAACGGATGGGCCGCTGTCATCCGTGGGGCGGCTGCGGCCATGATCCAGTGCCGGCGGGGCAGTCTAAAGTCCAAAGTCCAAAGTCCAAAGTCCCAGGCCGCGCCGCAGCAGTCTTCTCCTGTCTCCTGTCTCCTGTCTCCGGCCTCCCGTCTCGGTTTCATTCTCAACGGCATTAAGCAGCATGGATCGCAAATCAATCATTGCTCTGGTGGTCTGTTTCATCGTGCTGATGCTTTGGTATCCGCTGGTGGTCAATAAGCTTTATCCGCCCAAACCCTTGCCGCGCGCCGCCACCAATGCGCCCGCGGCGGCTCTATCCCTGACCAACCGGGCGGCCCCCACCCCGGCGGCACCGGCTGTCCTCGAAGAACCGGTCGCTGCCGCGAAACCTCTCGTGAGCGTCAACGTGCCGGAGGAGTTGCGGGTGGTGACGAATAGCAACGCGCGTTACACCTTCACCTCGCATGGCGGCGGCCTGAAACTGGTCGAGTTGGTCCATTACCCGGAAACGGTCTCGACGCGCCGGGAAAAGCAGCCGCCGACCAATAACCTGGCCACGCTGAACACGTCTGCGCCCGCTCCCACTTTGGCGCTGCTCGACGGCGAGGCGGTGCAGGGCGACGGCGTCTTCACGCTGATCAGGACCGACAACGGGGTGCGCGCCGAGAAACTCCTCACCAACGGTCTGAGCATCGTGAAGGAGTTTCAGCTCAGCACGAACTATCTGGTGGCCGCGACCGTGCGGCTGGAGAACCGCTCGGCGCAGCCGCTCGCTCTGCCGGCCCAGGAATGGGTGGTCGGCACGGCCACGCCCATGGGGCCTGGCGACAGCGGCCTGGCCGTAGGAGTGCTCTGGTACAACGGCACGAAGACCGAAGAGGCGGGCGCGAGCTACTTTTCGTCGCGCGGGTTTGCCTGCATGCCGCGCATACCCCCCACCGAGTATCGTGCCGGCGCAGACAACGTGGTCTGGGTGGCGGTCCACAACCAATTTTTCACACTGGCCGCGATGCCGCAGCAGCCGGGGAACCAACTCGTGGTCCGCAAGATCAATTTGCCGCGGCCGGATGATGAGGAAGCGCGGCTGGCCCCCACCAAAGGGCTGCCGCCCGAGGGCTTCGAAGGGGCGTTGGTCTATCCGGCCCAAACCCTCGCGCCCGGCCAGGCTTTCACGAACCAAGTCTTCCTGTTCGCCGGGCCGAAGGAATATCAGACGCTCGCCCGCATTGGCGGCCGCTTTAACAACAACATTGACCTGGTGATGGGCTACGGCGGGTTCTTCGGCTTCTTCGCCAAGGCCCTGTTGCTGGCGATGAACATGCTGCACAACGCGCTGAGTTTGCCCTACGGCTGGGCCATCATTGCCATCACCATCGTCATCAAGGTCGTCTTCTGGCCGCTGACCCAGGCCAGCACCCGTTCGATGAAGCGGATGCAGGCCCTCCAGCCGCAGATGAACGCCATCAAGGAGAAGTTCAAGGATGATCCGATCAAGATGAACAAGAAGACGATGGAGTTCATGAAGGAGCACAAAGTCAGCCCGCTCGGGGGCTGCCTGCCAATGCTCCTGCAGATTCCGGTGTTCTTTGGCTTTTATCGAATGATCCAAAGCGCCATCGAGCTGCGCGGGGCGCGTTTCCTTTGGGTCCGCGACTTGTCCAAGCCCGACACGCTGTTCGTCATTCCTGGAACCACCTTTCCCTTCAACCTCCTGCCGCTGATTATGGGGGTGACGATGTTGTGGCAGGCGCGCCTCACGCCGCCGTCGCCCGGCATGGACCCGATGCAGGCCAAGATGATGCGTTACATGCCGCTGATGTTCCTTGTGTTCCTCTACAATTTCTCCGCCGGGCTGGCCCTCTACTGGACCGTGCAGAACCTCTTGACCATTGCGCAGACCAAGCTGACCCGGACCGTCCCGGAGACCGCCGCCCCAGCCAAAGGTCCGGTCTTGACGCCGCCGCCGAAAAAGAGGAAATAACAGGGCAGTGGAAATGGCAGCGTACAACTGTTAACTATCAACTATTGACGATCAACTATCAACTACCCACACCTATGCCCGCTGAACCTCAAGCCACGCTGCAAAAGATTCTGGAACTCCTCGGCTTCGCTGCCACGGTCGAAGAGCATCGCATGGAAGATGGCATCCTGCTCGACGTGAAAACCGAAGATTCGGGCCGCCTCATCGGGCGCCAGGGCCAGACCCTGGCCGACCTGCAATACATCACCAACCGGATGCTCTTCCAACAAGACCCCTCCGTGCCCAAAGTGCTGGTGGACGTCAGCGGCTACCGCGCGCAGGCCCGTGAGGCGCTCGTCAAGAAGGCGAAGGAAGCCGCCGAAAAAGTCCGGCGCTGGGGCGACGTGGTGGAATTGGAGCCGCTGAGCGCGTTCGACCGCCGCATCATCCACCAGGCGCTCAAAGACGACCCGAATATCGAAACCCACAGCGTCGAGGTCGAAGGCACGGAGAAGAAAGCGATTCTGCTCCGCCCGAAGCATTAGCGAGAGTGGCGCAGGCGTCCTCACCTGCTGGATCACTGGGCGTCCCGCCCGGTGCCGCGTGCGGCACAGGCGGCGGGATGCCGCTCAAAGCCGCAGGCAAGACGCCTGCGCTCTTCTTCTTGACCGCTAGAACCGCAGGTGCTTCACCGTCAGGCCCTGGTTGATGAGTTGGCAAAGGGAATCAATCCCGATGCGCAGGTGGAGCTCGGTGAAGTCCGCGGTTACCCGCTGATCGCTCTGGGTGGTCTTGATGCCTTCCGGCACCATCGGCTGATCGGAGACCAGCAGCAGCGCACCGCTGGGAATCTCGTTGTGAAACCCGGTGATAAAGATGGTCGCCGTCTCCATGTCAACGGCCATGCACCGGATCTGACGCAGGTACTTTTTTAGCTCCTCATCGTGCTCCCACACGCGGCGGTTGGTGGTATAGACCGTGCCGGTCCAGTAATCGCGCCGATGATTGCGGATGGTTGTGGAGATGGCCTTCTGCAAGCTGAACGCGGGCAGCGCCGGCACTTCCGGCGGGAAATAGTCGTTCGAGGTGCCTTCCCCGCGGATCGCCGCGATCGGCAGGATGAGATCGCCCAGCCGGTTCTTCTTTTTCAACCCGCCGCATTTGCCGAGAAACAAGCAGGCCTTGGGCCGGACCGCGCACAGCAAATCCATGATGGTCGCCGCGCTGGCGCTGCCCATGCCAAAGTTGATGATGCTGATGCCGTTGCCCGTCGCATTGAGCATGGGCCGGTCTTCGCCGCGCACGGGCACTTTATGCCAATCGGCGAACAGGCGCACGTAGTTGCTGAAGTTGACCAGCAGAATGTACTTCCCGAACTCCTCCAGCGGCGTGCCGGTATAGCGCGGCAGCCAGTCGGCAACAATTTCGTCTTTGTTCTTCATCGCGTTGGCATCAGGCCGGCATGTCTTTCGATCCCGCATCTCCTGTCCTGCCCGCGGCGCTCAGAAACCGCATGACGCTGTCGCCATGCTTGAGCCGCTTCTGCTCTTGCCAATAGGCCGGCACGCTCAGGGTGTCACGTTTCGTGTGGCCCAGCACAAGCAACCCGCCGGGCGCCAGGGCCTGCGGCAGCTTCACCTCGTCCAGCAGTTGCTGGGCGAAGGAAGTCGAGCGGCGGCCAACGTTCTTCTCTCCGTAAGGCGGGTCGGCGAGGATGAGCTCAAACCGCTCGCCCGCCGCGGCCAGTTGGGCGAGGGCGGCGAACACGTCCTGCACCCGCACCTGCAAGGTTTCGGACGGAAAACCTGCAACCTGAAAATTCTGGCGCAGCACCTCCGCGTGGCGCGATGATCTCTCCACGCACACCGCTGAAGCCGCGCCGCGGCTGAGGCATTCGAGGCTCAGCGCGCCCGTGCCGGCGAACAGTTCCAGCACCCGAGCGCCCACCACGCGGCCGCCGAGACTATTGAAGACTGCCTGCTTGACGAGGTCCGGTGTGGGACGCACAGCCAGGCCCTTCGGCACTTTCAGAATCCGGCGAGCGGCTTGTCCACCCGTAATGCGCATGGGGAACTTTAGCCGGCGATTTCACCAAAGGCACGAATGAAAATTGCCGTTCGGGAGGGCGAGCGTCTTCGCGAGCCCAAACCTCTCCGGTGCTCTCCGAGAATCAGGGCTTGCGAGGACGCTCGCCCTCCCGGCGCAAAGCTCACTTGAAAATCTCCGCGAAGAACTGCTTCATGGCCTCCCAGGACCGCCGGTCGGCCTTCTCGTTGTAAGCGGCGCCTTGCTGCGGGTTATCCCCCGCGTTCCAGTCCGTGAAGCTGTGGACCGCGCCGCCGTACTTCACCAGTTCCCAGTCCACTTTGGCCTGGCGCAATTCGTCCTCGAAGGCGGCGAGGTCTTTGGGCGACACATGGGGGTCATCCGCGCCGTGCAGCGCCAGCACCTTGCACTTGATGTTTTTGCCGTCCTCCGGATGGGGCGAGTCCAGCCCGCCATGAAAACTCACCACGCCGGCGATGTCCGCCCCGCTGCGCGCCAGTTCGATCACCGCCGTGCCGCCAAAACAATAGCCGATGGCCGCGATACGTTTCGGGTCCGTCAGCTCATGTTTCTGGAGGACGGCCAAACCGGCCTGGGCGCGAGCGCGCAGCAGGTCACGGTTGTTCCTGTATTTGCCCGCCTGTGCGCCGGCCTCCTGGCTTGACTGCGGGCGGGTCCCCTTGCCGTAAATGTCCGCCGCAAAGGCGTTGTAGCCGAGCTGGGCGAGCATTTCGGCGCGTTTCTTTTCGTAATCCGTCAGCCCCTTCCACTGGTGGATAATGAGCACGCCGGGCCGCCGGCCTTTGATCGCGGCGTCATAAGCCAGATAGCCTTCCAGGACCGTATCGCCGTGTTTGTATTGGATCGTCTCAGTATGAATTTGCGCCTGTGCCGTCAGCGCGCCGGCCAAGCCCAGCGCTGTGGGAATTAGAGATTTCATATCCGCATAGATAAACCAGGAATGCTGAAAACGCCAATCGAGACTCGCCGCGGCAGTTAGCCTGGAAAATGGGCGGATTACGCAGCGCGGCAAAGGTGCAACCAAAGCCAAACCGGTCTGAACGCAGGATTAAGATTAAGATTAAGATTAGGAAGGGAAGGTTCATGGAGAGGTGGACACAACCCTTCGCTTCGCCCCGTGGGGCGTTGGTTGAAGAGGCCTGTCATGCGTGAAATTCGGGTCTATCGGTGGCGCTAAGTGCCGCGCCAAAGCTCACGGCAGTGGGATTTGCGGCGGCGGCAGGCCAAGCAGGAGCGCCGACGGACGCCGGCAGTTGCGGAAGCGCGTGGAAAGGGGGTTCCCCTTGTGCAAGGGGTATGTGGATAGGGCAAGGAGCGGGAGAGGAGGGGGAGCGTACGGAGCGCGGAATGGGGAGGGCGGAGGGCACAGTGGCTAGCG
>JBEKJO010000077.1:0-29862 GCA_050011195.1 Verrucomicrobiota bacterium
CAATCGCCCTTTCGCGAAGTTTTGTTGCTGGACGCGGACAACGTCCCGGTGGTTAATCCCGAGTTCCTTTTCGACACGCCTCAATTCCAAACCAGCGCAGCAGTTTTCTGGCCCGATTACCGCCGGAGAAAAACCGGGCAGGCCCTGGCAGTCTGGAAGAGCTGCGGATTGCGTCCCCCAAAGGAACCGGAATTTGAAACCGGCCAAGTGGTCATTGAGAAACGACGCTGCTGGCCGGCGCTCTGCCTCTGCATGTGGTTCAATGAGAATTCCGATTTCTACTATGAGCATCTGCACGGAGACAAAGAAACCTTCCATTTGGCCTTTCGCAAGTTGAAGAAGATCTACTCCCTGGTCCCGAAGCCCATCCACTCGCTCGAAGGAACGATGTGCCAACATGACTTCCAGGGGCGGCGAGTTTTTCAACATCGAAACATGGACAAATGGGACTTGTTTCTGCGAAACAAACGCGTTGAGGATTTCTGGTTTGAGAAGGAATGCCGCGATGACATCGCCCAACTGCAGGGTCGGTGGCATGGTGGGCTTGGTCAGGGCGTCAAAGGGTGGTCGGGCGCGGTTGTGCCTGCCAAGCGGCGGGGGCGACCGTTGAAGATCATGGCGGTCATGATTTCAGGGGTGAAACGCAGTAGGACGCGAGGTCGAACCCTGGATGACCTTGCGCGAACAGATTGGAATGGCGCACCCCTGCTTGTCCACATTGACGACGGTAATGCGGATGGTTACCGCGAAAGGGAGACGCATTGTGCGTATCTCGCCCTGGAAAAAAGTTTGGAACACGGCGCCGATTATATTCTCCTGATGGAGGACGATTTGGATTTCAATCAGCATCTTAGCCACAACTTGCATAATTGGGGCCCCCTTGAGGCCGGGGTGGTGACACTGGCAAGCCTATTTAACCCCAAGGTGCGAGAGTTGGCGTGCGATCTCAGAAATAACGCGCGTATTGTCAATCCCAATGAGGTGTTTGGCAGCCAGGCCTTTCTCATCGCAAACGATACCGTGCGATACATTGTCCGGCACTGGGACGAAGTGGCGGGCAGGCAAGACATCAAAATCTCTCGCTTGGCAGGTCGCCAAAGAAAGCCCATCTTCTACCACGCTCCGTCGCTGGTCCAACACATTCGCACTCCGGGCGCATTGGACGCAAGCTTTCGCGAGGCGATGGATTTCGATCCGAACTGGAAGGCCTAGACGGGGTCTGGCGACCCCGTTTATTCCGGTCCTTTCACGGGACGCGAAGCTTGGTCAGTGCCTCGCGAAAAATGAATTGCAGGACATCGCGTTGCGCAGTTTAATGCGGCGTATGCCCTGCTTCGACGAAAATGTATCAAGATTCCTCAGCTAACGACCGGCAGGCCGCGCAGACAAACACCAGCGCGAGTCGTGCCCAGGACGAAGGCCTGCCCCCCCTTTCGATCCCCGATCATCAGTTGCTCCGATGCATCGGTCGCGGCAGTTACGGCGAAGTGTGGCTCGCTCAAAACACCATGGGAACGTACCGGGCGGTGAAGGTCGTTTACCGCAAGTCCTTCATGGATCAACGACCGTTTGAGCGGGAAGTATCCGGTATTCGCAAGTTTGAACCGATTTCTCGCTCACATGAGGGTTTTGTGGACGTGCTGCACGTGGGGATCAATGAGGAACTTGGTTACTTCTACTACGTGATGGAATTGGGCGACGACTCGAAGTCGGGACAGAATATCGATCCGGAAAATTACACTCCGAAGACACTGACCCAAAACCTTGACCCGCGCGTGAAACTGTCCGCGCAGGAATGCCTGCAACTGGGACTCGCCCTGAGCCAGGCCCTGGCCGAGTTGCACAAACACGGTTTGGTTCATCGTGACGTCAAACCTTCCAATATCATCTTCGTAAACGGCGTGCCCAAACTGGCCGATATCGGTTTGGTGGCCGGGGTCAATGAGGCCCGTTCCTATGTCGGCACCGAAGGGTTCATCCCGCCCGAAGGCCCCGGGACAGCGCAAGCCGATGTTTACAGCTTGGGCAAAGTTCTTTACGAAGCCAGCACTGGAAAAGATCGCCAGGACTTTCCGGAATTACCGACGTGGGTGGACCAGTTTGCAGACCGCGAGCGGTTTCTGGAACTCAACGAGGTGATTCTGATTGCCTGCAAGAATGACCTTGGCCAGCGTTACGCCTCCGCGTGGGACATGCACGCGGACTTGCTGGTGCTGGCGAATGGCAAATCGGTCAAGCGCCTCAAGACATTGGAACGGCGGCTGTCGAACCTGAAGCGAGTCGCGGGCTTCTCAGCATTGATTCTGGCAGCTCTTGTGGCCATTCTTTATGAGGTCTATCGCGAATGGAGAGGCGCCCTTGAATCGCGGCAACGACAAGTGGGTGCGAATGTGGCTTACGGCACTCGCGCTGTGGAAACGGGCGACCTCTTGGGTGCCCTGCCCTACTTCGCCGAGGCATTGGCCTTGGAGAAGAATGACGGGAGAGGAGCAACTTTACATCGCCTCAGGTTCGGTTGCGTTCTGTGTCAATGCCCAAAGCTTGTGCAACTGTGGCGCGCTCCCAAACAGGTTGAGATGGCAGGATTCAGTCCGGATGGCCGGTACCTTTTGGCGGTTGAGCGGTTGGGCAAAGCGCAAATATTCGACGCGAATAGAGGCCAATCGATCTCGCCGCCATTTGGACAAAGTTATGGTCTGTACCGAGGCGCCTACAGCCCGGATGGCAATTCCGTCGTTACCGCCAGCGGAGACAAAACGGCCTGCGTTTGGAGGGCCCGTGATAGCAGCAAAGTCCTTGCTCTGGATCATCCTCAGCAAGTTTTTAGTGCCAGTTTCAGCCCTGACGGTTTGCGTATTGTCACCGGTTGTGAGGACCATATCGTTCGGGTTTGGAACGCGCAGACGGGCGAACTTCAGCTCTCCCTCCATGAACACACGAACGCCGTGCTTTTCGCCGCTTTCAGCCGTGATGGACGCCGGATCGTCACCACCAGCCGCGACAAGACCGCCCGAATAATGGATGCCATGAACGGTCACCAGGTTGGCTTACCACTCAAACATCCGACTTGGGTGGGATATGCCGCCTTCAGCCCCGACGGACGAAAGCTCGTCACCGCTTGTTTTGATCACAAAGCACGCGTCTGGGAAACGGAAACGGGCCGGCAAATCTTGCCCGACATGAACCATCGCGACGGAGTCAACAGCGCGGAGTTCAGCCCGGATGGCCGACTGATCGTCACAGCCGGCTTGGATCACGTTGCTCGCATCTGGCTTGCCGAAAACCATCAACCGCTTAATCCCAACCCGATCTTGAGGCATAGTGACCGGGTGATGCACGCTGTGTTCAGTCCAGACGGCCATCGCATCGCCACTACCTGTGCCGATGGGACCGTGCGAGTTTGGGACCTGGCCGCCAGTGCGGTAGCGCCTTTGGCGGCTCGCAACTCATTCAGCCAAGATCGAAGCCGCTTCCTGACTGTCACCAGTCAAGAGGTGCGAGTGTGGGATACGCTTTCCGGGCAAGCCGTTTCGCCGTTGATCAGACCAAGCCTCTTTGAAGAAGCAAAGCTTAATCTGGATGGTACTTTCATATCGATCAGGTCCAAGCCGTTGGACAGGGCCAATGAACGGCGCGAGGAAGTTTGGAAAACGGAAACGGGCACGCCAGTGGGGCCGCCGATGTTGTTCTCGAATGCCCTTAATAACACCTGTCTCAGTCGCGATGGAACACGATTATTGGCCTTCGGGGGTAAAGTGGCGCAAACCTGGGATGTCCTTACCGGGATGCCTCTCGCGACGGGCGTTTTACACAATGAGACCATCCGCTCCGGCATGTTTAACCCTGCCGGAAAGAAAGTCGCAACCTGGAGTGGGGTCGTCGTTAAGGTATGGGACCCCTTGACCGGTCGAGAATTCTTTGGGCCGCTCAGGCATGCTTTCCCGGTCAAATGGGTTGAGTTCAGTCCCGACGGCTCTCGGCTTGTGACTTGTGGGGCTGACAACGGCTTCACCAAATGCCAGGCCCAGGTCTGGAGCGCCGCAACCGGCCAGCCCGTAGGGCTCCCGCTTACGCATGACGATGGAGTCCTCTGCGCTTCGTTCAGTCCCGACGGCAGCCGTGTCGTCACCGCCAGCGAGGACTTTACTGCCATAGTTTGGGATGCCGTCTCCGGAAGACAACTTACACCCGCTCTCAAGCACGATAACCAGGTGTGGACAGCGGCTTTTAGTCCCGATGCCAAATGGATCGTGACGGCCAGCTTTGATAAGACGGCGCGGGTTTGGAGCGCAGAGACTGGTGACCCGTTGACCCCGCCTCTACAGCACGTTGCAACGCTGGCGAACGCGAAGTTCCTGGCCGATGGTCGCCGGATCGTCACGTCTGACGGGAAGGGTAATTTCTGGAAATGGGATTTGCCTTTGGATGAAAGGCCGGTGGACGATCTCAGAAAACTCGGCCGCTTGCTATCGGGCACTACGGTTGCGCCTCCTGGCAACGTGAATTCACCGCAATCAGAATCGCTTGAGGCCCTCTGGCGGCAACTTCAAACGCGATACCCTTCCGGCTTTGCAACCTCCAATGAGGAGGTTGCCGGCTGGCATGAGTTTCAAGCGGAAGAGAGTGAACTTGAACAGCAATGGTTTGCGGCGGCCTTCCATCTGCAGCGCCTCCTCTCAATGCGGCCCGGTGACCAGTCCCTCGCTGAGCGCCTTGCGCGTGCGCAGGAACGTTTAAAGAGCGGGAATTAATCCCTCCCTCGTGGCCGTGGCGGGCGACCGTGGGCGTCGCTGCCCCCGCCAGATTTTATCCCCAAGCGAGATCTGATTATTGAAAGATCCAATGTTTTTCATACGTATAAAGGGGAAAGCTCAGTTTAGTTCAATCGAGTATTTGACTCCCGTTTTGCGCCAGCCGCAAAAGTCGGCTGATAGAGTCGGCGAAGACTGCTTAACAAGCGTAAAAAGAAAAATTCGTTATGGCATCAAACCAAAATAGAAGCGTCGTTGTCGGCAGTGCAAAGAGCATGCTGCCGCAGGCCAAAGTCGTCGGCAAGGTTGACCCGCAGCAGCGAATCGAAGTCACCGTGCTGATGCGTTCCAGGTCCGCGGGCGAGGATATCGAGGCCTATGCAAAACGCGCAATGAATCTTGGTGCCCAATTGCCCGAGGAGCGCCGGTACCTGAGCCGGGAGGAGTTTGTTGCGACACGCGGCGCCGATCCTGCGGATATCGCCATTGTTGATGCCTTTGCTCACGCGCATAATCTGACGGTGGTGGAGACCCATCCCGGTCGACGAGCAGTGCGGCTGTCGGGGACCATCGCTGATCTCACGAGTGCGTTCAAACCCGAGTTGAGGAACTACCGACTCGGCAAGCGGATGTTCCGCGGGCGCACAGGCTCGCTCTCGGTGCCGAAGGAACTGGGGAGAATTGTGGTGGGTGTGTTCGGGTTCGACAATCGGCCGGTGGCCAAGCCTCATTACCGCCTTCGGCTCAAGGGATCCAAAGCAGGAAAGTTCGCGCCCCGAAATGCCGCCGATGGCAGCTTTACGCCGCCCCAAGTCTCCACGCTCTACAACTTTCCTGGCGGTCTCGATGGCGCGGGGCAGTGCATCGCCTTAGTCGAACTCAATGACACGGACCAACACGGCAAGGTCACCGGCACCGGCTACAACGCCGCTGATCTAAAGACCTACTTCCAACAACTCAACCTCCCCTTGCCGCCAGTGACCGCTATTGGCGTGGATGGGGGCGGCAACATCCCTGGGCCAGACCAAAACGCGGATGGTGAGGTTATGCTCGACATCGAAGTGGCCGGCACTGTCGCGCCCGGCGCGAACATTGCCGTATATTTCGCGCCCAACACGGACCAGGGCTTTCTGGACGCCATCCATGCTGTAGTGCATGACAATGTGCGCAAGCCCTCGGTGGTTTCAATCAGTTGGGGCGGCGCCGAGGACTCCTGGACGGATCAGTTCCGCAATGCGTTTAACCAGGCATTTCAAGACGCGGCCATGTTGGGCGTCACCGTTTGTTGCGCGTCAGGTGACGATGGTTCCCCGGACTTGCCGAGTAGAGCCAGGGACGGACGTCCCCACGTAGATTTTCCGTCCTCCAGCCCCTTCGCCCTGGCGTGCGGCGGGACCAAGTTGCTCGGGTCGGGCACCGCCATCACGAGCGAAGTGGTCTGGAATGATGGCAATCAAGGAGGCGCAGGCGGTGGTGGTGTGAGCAATTTCTTCGCGCGCCCCCCTTACCAGGCCAGCGCGAAAGTCCCCCGTTCCCCCAACGGCAAGGTGGGGCGTGGTGTACCGGACGTTGCCGGGGATGCGGATCCCGCAACTGGTTATCAGGTGCGTGTGGATGGACACAATACAGTCATCGGCGGCACCAGCGCTGTGGCACCGCTTTGGGCAGGATTGCTGGCGCGAATCAACCAGCGGCTCGCTAAGCTGAGGAAGCCGCCAGCCGGGTTCATCAATCCCATCCTTTACAAGACGCCAAATAACTTGCACGACATCGTGCTGGGCAATAACGACATCGACGGTACGCTGCATAAGTATATGGCCCGCCCGGGTTGGGATGCTTGCACGGGCCTCGGCAGCCCTGACGGCATCAAAGCGATGCGGGCCTTGGGCGGATGAAATCTCACACCCGGCAAACCATTGACCCTCGATTGTCTATGGCACCAGACCTGTCACAGATCAAAACCAGCGTCGTCTTAACCGGGGTTCAGATTTGGCTCAAATCAGACTTCATAATACAGAGGAAGCACCCGTTATGACATGGAACCCGGCTCTGCATCTGTTGGCCCCATTGTCCGCGGGCGGCAACGCCCGCTCTGGCTTCCGACTCTTGCTGCTCCAGTTTAGGGATCGATGTTCAATCTGCGGCCCGGCGGCTCTCGCCTCTCGATCTTTGGTTCGCGACCGCCCCATCGCACCTCGACCAACATCTCTCAACCGTTCTGTGCGTGTTTGGCATCACAAATTCATCGGATAGCGGTATGCACCCTGTGCGCATGGATCGCGGGAAAACCACCCATTTTGTTTCGAGTGAACAGGACATCACGACCCGCAAACAGGCTGAAACGGCGTTGCGCGAAAATGAACAGCTTTTCTCCGTCTTCATGGCCAACCTGCCTGTAGCCGCTTTCATCAAGGACCAGAAAGGATACATGCTCTTTGCGAACAAATTCCTTCAGGATACCTTTGGTTGGCGGCAGTGGGAGGGAAGGTCCACTGGGGACCTGTTCCCGGCTGAGCTCGCCGGGCAAATGACTGAGGCTGATCAAAAAGCGCTCCGGCAAGGTCTGACGGTGGTTCAGGAAACCAACATGGACGCCCGCGGACGCGAACGCATCTTTGAAACCTACAGATTTCCCATTCGTGTGGAGGGCAAGCCTGTCCTGCTGGGGGGCGTTGCCGTGGACATCACTGAACGACGGGAACTGGAAGCACAACTGCGCCAGGCCCAAAAAATGGAAGGTATCGGCAGGCTCGCCGGCGGCATAGCCCACGACTTTAACAACATGCTGGCGGTCATCCGCGGCAACGCCGAACTACTGCTCATGGATGCCGACCAACTCAATGGTCCAACTAACGATTATCTTAAGCAGGTCATCGCCGCCGCGGAGCGCGCTGCCAACCTGACCCGACAGTTGCTTGCCTTCGGTCGCAAACAGATCATGCGATCCCAGCCTTTGGATCTGAACGACGTGGTTGGAAACCTAACCAAGATGTTCAAACGGATTATTGGCGAAGACATAGATCTACAATGTCAATTCGCCGCGGACCTGCCATCCGTCGAGGCCGACATCGGCATGATGGAGCAAGTAATCGTCAACCTCGTCGTCAATGCCCGCGATGCCATGCCCCGCGGCGGCCAACTGCTCATCGCGACGGACGTGACGAATGTCGGCACGGCGTACACTCACACCCAGCTTGAGGCTCGCGCCGGCACGTGCGTTTGCTTGACGGTCAGCGACACGGGTACGGGGATCACTCCGGAACATTTGCCGCGCATCTTTGAGCCGTTCTTCACGACTAAAGAATCGGGCAAAGGTACCGGCCTGGGTCTGGCAACGGTCTATGGCATCGTCAAGCAGCACCAAGGCTGGGTCGAGGTGTCCAGCCGCCTCGGCGAGGGCTCCATCTTCAAGATCTTTCTCCCTGCTCTCCCGCCGCGCCCCAGAACGGCGGCCACTTCGGAGCCCGACGCGGCACTGCGCGGCGGCACGGAAACGATCTTGTTGGTAGAAGACGATTACGCGGTGCGGATGACAACCCGGCGTGTACTGGAAAGTTTTGGATACAGTGTTTGCGAAGCCACTTCCGCGCGGGAAGCTCTGGATATCTGGCGTGGCCAGACGGAGCGAATCGCGTTGCTGCTCACCGATGTGATCATGCCAGAGGGCGTCACCGGTCGTGAGTTGGCCAAGCAATTGCGTGCACAAAAGCAGGAACTCAAGGTCGTGTTCCTGAGCGGCTATGGCGAGGATATTGGCGGTAGAGATACCGACTTTATCCGGCGGACCAAAAGTCGCTTTCTCCAGAAACCCTGCTCCTCGCGCACACTCCTCGCGACCTTGCGAGAATGCTTGGACGAGGACTAGCGGGAGGGAGAGCCTTTTATGGATGGCGTCAAGCAGCGCGAAACATCAGGCCCCGCAAAAAGCTTGCTTTACATGCAACTGATCTCTATCGTCCTCGATGTCGGGCGTCTGGTCGTTTCTCCTAGCATATACCATCAAATGGCCTCGTCGCTTTGACTTGCGTCAAGAAGGCCGTTCAACATCGCAGCGCCGTGCTGCCTGATGCCCGGGCATCCCCGCAGCCCGCTTTGCTCCCCAGCCGTGAGTCCCTCCCGTATCCTGGAGCCAGCGTCGGCCCATCAGCCATCGGCTGTCAATTCGAAGGCAGTGGCTTGGCGTCCAACGATATTACATCGTTTGAACGGAGGGGTCTTATCGGTTCTGCGGTGGGGACGTGTGAGTGGTCCAGATCGGAATGCCGAGCAACCGGAAACGCGCAGTCGAACCGGAATGGTTTGTCGCTTCTTTGCGAAAGAGGCCCGTGCCCAGAACCTGAATTGAAGACTGCCCGGGACCCGTTGTGCGGCGAAGGAACAGGCCAAAAGGAAGCACGTGAACCGAATGGCAGCCCGCTCCATCCATCGTGACGCTTCCGCCTAATCCCCAAAGCACACTCGTGCGCATGATGGTCTTGCCAGGCGATTGCGGCAACCGCGCGGAACAATGGCTGGCGAGCACGCCCCAAGGCAGCACGGTGGTCTTGGTGATTCCTCGGCGAGCTTCGGATTCGTGCCGGGCGACCAAACCACCACCCAGCTCCCATTTATGGAAGGAGGTGGTGCGGCGCGATTCCGCAAGCAATCCCAGGAGAAAACGGTCGGCGGCGCCCACACTATTCCGGTCATGACGCCAGAGCAGGCCGCCGAGCGACCGAGTGACGGCGTAGTCCCCGTCCTTTTGCCAGGACCAGAGCGGATTAAAGCGGCGCAGCGGGCTGTTGGCAGCGGCGCGGACTGCGTCCTCGGGGGGTTCGACAAACGTAACCTCACGGGCACACCTCTCCGCGTCCTGCAGTGTTTCGCGGTCATCGGTTTCGAGCAGAATCACCCGCTTTCCGTTGCGCAGGATCAATCCGGCACCTCCGTCCGGGCGCTCCCATTCGATGCGATTGCCGCGATTCTCGGTGATGACGGCTTGATGGGCGGCTTGGCGTTCCTTCACCCAGGCCCCTACGTACCGTCCGGCCGCATTGGTGGAATCCCACGCCGAAGCCCACAGCAGCAGCCGGTGCCCACCGGAGCCCTCGTAAAACGCCACGTGGTCACCATCCCAACCCCGCGCAAGCTCCAGGCCGTGGTTCAAGTTCTTAAACTGGCAGCCGAACAGGACGGCCATGCCGGCTTCGCCCACGCTGTCCAGGCTGACTTGGTTCCAATCTCCAGGCAAGGTTTCGGGCAGATTGATCTGCACCGGGAGGTCGCGCCACTCCCAGCATTTCTTCGGGTGCATCACCTGCGCGCTGCTCACCGGCGGGTGGTTGTAAATGTAATCCAAACCGTCCAGACCCCACTTTCGCATCACTTTGGTGCAGAAGCAGTAACCGAACGAGTAAGGCATGGCTTCCGTTCGCGCCAGCGGCTCCGGCACGCCTGCCACCAAGGCATCCGAACTTTTCCAGGCGTCACTGAGCGCGTAGTTCAAAACCAACTCTCCCAGGCCCGAATGGATCAGGTTCCAGAAGAGAAAATAACCGCCCACCGACTCGCGCCCCCACTGAGCGGGGATTACCTCGATCATTTCACGGGTCGCGGAACCCTCGGTCACGAAATCATGGGCGGTGCCCCGGTCCGTTGACGCCTTGAAATCATGGTCTTGGGGGTCATCGAGCGGCCAATACTGGTCCTCCAGTGCATGGGTGAATTCGTGGGCCAATACGATGTCCTCGATCTCGGAGGAGATCTCCGCCAGTTTCTTCTCAGTCGCCCTTTTTGCGGCGTTTGTGGTCCCACCCGAAAATGACGGGATGCACATTTCCTTGGCGTCGCTGTCATAAAGGCCGGCGACCTGGTCCGCTAAATAGTCCGCGTAGACGGACTTAAGGTCAGTGTGGGGCGGGACCATGTCCAGCCAGGCGAGGAGTTCTTCGTAACCGCGGAGCTTGCGGCCCGGGAATTCCTTGTCCAGATCATGGTCAGAGATGGCTCGAAGCTCCTTTTCCGAGATTGCATAGACCGGCACCTCGCGCACAAACTTCTTTCCGCGAAGGGTTTCCACTTCCCGTCGAATGTCTCCGAAATCCCGCGTGCTCGGGACCTTGTCGGGAGAGGACGGGTCAGTGCCGGCAGCGGCGGAAGCCAGGCCGGTCAACAACACAGCCATGGCCGGGATGCGAATCATGCGGAAACGGTAACACAGTACTGGCGTGATTGACGACTGTTTTTGACCAGCACACGTATTTCCAGTTCACCTTTCCGGCGGCCAATCCACTGCGATTTTATCGGCCGGTCCAGCCGTAAGTTTGATGCTGCCCCTTTTCCGGGGCTAACGCATTTTCAGGAAAGACGAAGAAGGTACGGAATTAAATCGCGGCTTGCCGCGCCGATTGGCCCGATGTTCAGACTGCTGGTTAGCCGGTCGGCAGGTATGCCCGATTGCAGCACGAATTGGTGAGCGCACAACCGGCGATAAATTGACGGCCCCAGGTTTTTGGCTTTAATTCTGCTCTCGGCAGCTATGCAACGTCTTGTCGCAACCGGGTTGCTGGGTTGGCTGGCATTTGCCCGGCCTGCCGCAGCCGAGCGCATCAATCAGGAGGGCCGCATCCTCGGATCGTTGCCGGTGGCGACCAATGCCCTTCTCTTCAACACCTCGAACGCGGACGCCGTGGTGTCGGCCATGCAGATTTTCCCGGTGACCAATCCGTGGAACGAATCCATTTCCAACCGGCCGGTGCTGGCGAATTCGGACGCGATGATGGCACAGATCAATTCCGATGTGGGGTCATCGCACCGGAAGCTGGAGTTGTTTCAGGAGATGAATTATGTGCTGGTGCCGGACAATCAGCCGCGCGTGCCAATTGATTTCTTCAATTACCCGGATGAATCGGATTTGGATGGCGGGACTTCGCCGTATGGCTTGTATCCAATTCCCATGAACCTGCCAATCGAGGAGTGGCCATCGCAGACTGGCGGCCAGACGCTCACGCAATGGCAGACGAACAACGACGGCAGCGACCGGCACGCCATCATGGTACAACCAGGCACGGGTTTCATCTGGGAGACATGGGAGACGACGCTGGTGGGCACGAACTGGACGGCGTCCAACGGCGCCAAGTTCAACCTGAACACGAACGGGCTGCGACCGGATGGCTGGACTTCAGGCGATGCGGCGGGTTTGCCAATGTTCCCCGCGCTGGTTCGCTACGACGAGTGCGAACGGGGGATGGTTGAACACGCGTGCCGTCTGGTGGTGGTGCATACGCGCCAAGCGCACATTTATCCCGCCACGCACAACACGACCGGTTATACCGGCACCAATTATCCCGCGATGGGCCAGCGGCTGCGGCTCAAGGCGGGTTTTGTCGTCCCCGCTAACTGGACGAAGGAGGAAAAGGCGTTGCTGCTGGGATTGAAGAAATACGGCGCGCTGGTGGCGGACAACAGCAGTTCCTTCTTTTCCATTTCCATCACCCCGGACGACCGCTGGCCGGCGAATGCATTCAGCGACATTGCCGACACCGGCATCGGCATCACCAATTTCGAGGTCATTCAGACCACCGGCACGAACGAAGGGCCGCGGTCGCCGGGCCCGCCGGTGGCGGCTGCCGGACCGGATCAGACGGTGCCTTTCGGCGTGCCGTTGCAACTCCAAGGCGCTGTGCTGTTCAGCAACGCCCCGCCCGCAATCCTGTGGACGCTGTATTCCGGGCCGGGGACGGTGACGTTCGGAAACGCGGCACAGACCAACACGACAGCGACCTTCAGCGCGCCGGGTGTTTACACGCTGGAATTGAGCGCGGACGATGGCGTTCACGCCGTGGCTTACGATGCTGTGGTGATTGCGGTGACGAACGCCATCAACGTGTCCATCGCGCGGGCCGGCACGACCGTGGACCTGAGTTGGACCGGCGGCTCGCCCCCATTCGTGGTGGAGCAGGCGGAGACGCTGCAGTCCGCCACATGGAGTGGCGTTGTAACGACGAGCCTGCAAAATGCGAGTGTGCCGCTGACGAACCAGGTGGGATATTTCCGCATAAGGGGGCAGTAACAGGGAACGTCTTACTGGACCGGAATTCACCCAATGCCTGACTCAGGGAGTCATCCATTGTCGGGGGCGGTTTGACGGCACGCTGCGGGACTACTACCGCGCGGCTTTTTTGAAGGCCGGCCGTTCGCAAAAATCTCATCCGGGCCGAAATCCCGCCCGAACTTGTCTCTGGAGATCTTGCCTTCACGTCTGCCACGTCTTTATTGTCCTGTCGCCTCACCGGAAAACGTTACGCAGGACTTTCCCCGCCGACAAGACCGCCAAAACCATTTTCTGGGCGCAAGGATTAGCGATTCGCAAGGCACAGGTCCTGGGCCGCTTTGGCTCTTGCGGTGACACCTCCAAGGTGTTACTTTTGGGGCATGAGCACAGTCACGGCGAAACAACTCCATCAGGAGACACGGGCGGTCTTGAACCACCTTGAGCAAGGCGAGTCCCTGGTCATCACGCGCAATGGACGCAGGATTGGGAGGATCGAACCGCTGGCCGCCACCACGCCGGCCGGATGGGACGAGATCATGGGCGATGTGTGGCGCGCGCAAAAAGGTGTCAAGCCCGGCGAGCGCGTGCCCAATCCCGTCCTGCAAGAGCGCCAACGCCGCCGGCGATGAACCTCTACGCCGACACTTCCGCGTTGATCGCCTGGTTTCACCCCGCGGATGAGTTTGCACCAGCGGTCACTGCCTGGTGTCGCGAGCGCACACCGGAATTCTGCTGGAATCCCCTGCTGCGGATCGAATTGCGCCACAACCTTCGCCGGCTTTCCGGGAAGCACGCCGCGGTCGCATGGCACGCCTACCGCGCCAGCGAGACATCGCTCCGGTTACGGTTGGGGTCGCACCGCCTGCCTGACCTTCTGGACTGGGGCGATGAACTGAGCGCGCGTCACGCCCAAAGTTCTTCCGCGGGCACTTGGGATTGTGTTCACGTCGCCGCCGCCCAGCACGCGCGCGCCCAGGCATTCATTACGTGTGATGCCGCCCAGGCCACGCTCGCCCGTCTTGCCGGGTTGACACAGGTTCAACTCTTCAAGTAATCAGGCCCTCGGGTTTTCATCCGCTGTGCCTTTCTCACGGCTGATTCCAGCCAGAGACATCCTGTGCATTGCGAATTGCCAGATTGAATAAACCCACGGCAAATCGGCCGCAAGAGTCCTATCATGGAGTATGAATATTTTTGAAGAAGACACAGGATGAGCCGCTTGGGCGGGTGAGCCGCCGGGTGGCCAATAGCCATACCTGTGGCTGTTCTGAGGCGAGACAGCGACAACACCCGCATCAATACTCGTTTTGACGATAATGGCTGAGCGAAGTGCCAGTGAAAAATGGTCGGGGCGGTGAGATTTGAACTCACGACCTTCTGAACCCCATTCAGAGTTAACGAGCACTTTTTGAGCACAATTTCTCTCCGAAACCCGTCCGGCGTCAGTTGGCGTCTCTTATTGAACAGGCATGCTTGTGTCCTCCCCGAGATCGTCCCCAGCAGTCTCCACAAGCCTCTCCCCTGCCCCGCTGCCAGACCACTCAACACCAATCCGCTCGAATATTTGGACCATCGGGACTGTGGAAAAACACTAGAACATCCTGCTTGAAATACCGGCGAACTGGCTTGGCGCCTTTGTCGAGAACCGCCTGCATGTACCGGATTTTGAAAGGATCCTGTTCGTCCTCCCGAGCGAGTCGCCCCTTTTTCGATCGTGTCGCGGGAGAAGCCGATGGGAAGACCGGCTTCCTTCCCGCCCAAAAAACTGTCATCTTTTTCTGCCATATCTACCGATGTAATTCTATTATAGCGCATTCGATTCGGTTTTCGTTGCCTTTGCGCGTGGCCGGTCTGCACGGCTTTGAACTTCTCCGGCACTGAGCACGGTGTCAGACCCGGCGCATGTCTGTAACACTGGCGGCCCTTGCGCCGCCGCGCAAGACTTTCCGCCAGCCTCTTCCACAAGCTAAGCCGAATCAAAGTGGAGGTGCGGAAGCGTGGGTGACCCGTGTGATCAAACAACTCATCCGGCGAAAATGACGGTCTTCATTCTGCCTTTGTTTCAGGCCATTTCCGCTGTTAATCTCGCACCATGCCTTGGAAAAGCTGCTGCCTTGGTCCACAGGGCAAATCGACGAGGCCCTGCGCCAGAAACTGGAATATGTGTTGGAGGAAAACCGCGTTTACCGCGCCCTGCTCGATCGGCATTCGCCGCATTGGCGCCTCCAGGAGGCCCAGCGCAAGGTGCTCGCCGAAAAAGGCAAACCGCTCGGCAAGTTGTTG
The DNA here is from genome assembly GCA_050011195.1 of Verrucomicrobiota bacterium. Lineage (GTDB taxonomy): Bacteria > Verrucomicrobiota > Verrucomicrobiia > Limisphaerales > UBA8199 > PALSA-1440. The sequence goes on from JBEKJO010000077.1 coordinate 15,067, forward strand.
GGCGAGGTTATCATCATTGTGCAGCCCGAAACCCTGCTCAAATGGCATCGCCGCCTGGTCGCCAGCAAATGGGATTTTTCCAGCCGACGCAAAGGCAATTTAGGACGCCCCTCCGGCTCGGTCGAGATAGAAAGGTCAGTGCTGCAATTCGCCCGCGAGAATCCGGGGGACACCGCCCAACCCAACGCCCAAGAATCACAACCTGCTCTTCCCCGCCTTCTTTGCTTCAGCCCATCTCGCTTTCGCCAATGCAGCCAGTCTCGCTCTCCCGGCAGCAGTAAACTTCCTCTTTGGCGCTGTGCCTTTGATCTTCGCCCTCCTTGCCTTCTGAGCAGCTCGAATGTTGGCAAGTCCCTTGGCGCTCATCTTCCCCTTCTTCTTTGGCGCTATCCCTTTGATCTTCGCCCATCTTGCGCTTTGAGCAGCTCGCATTCTGGCCCTTCCGGCTGCACTGACCTTCCGCCTCTTTCTGGGTGTTTGAATGGCGGCAGTTTCATCAGAACCACCCAGTATCGAGTTCAGTTCACTTTGCAGCGATTGGATCTTCTCCTGGATGTTCGCTGCTTTCCGAAGTTGTTTTGGTGTTGCGTTTATCATATGTATCATAAGCGCCGGCAATTTGGAACAAGTTGCGGAATGTTGTCAAGCAGGAGAAGCATTGGCCAACACCTGTGGGTGGCAAAAACCTCGTCAGTGAACGAAGTCGTTGATTTTGCTGGGTTTGTCCGCAAGCTCATCAGCCATGTCGGCGATTGTCTCGGCGCTCCTGCGCTACTTCTTTTCCTGGCTCTGTCCCAAACACGAACTGGCGCTCGAGAATTTAGCCCTCCGGCACCAGATCGCGGTGCTCAATCGGCATGCTCCCAAGCCCAAACTGCAGGGCAAAGACCGGTTGTTGTGGTTGGTCTTGAAAGGTTGGTGGCCGAACTGGCGTACCGCGTTGATCATCTTCCAACCCGAGACCGTCATTGGTTGGCAACGAGCCGGGTTCAGGATGTTCTGGCGATGGAAGTCCCGGCATCGCGGTGGACGGCCGCGAAAGGATAGCGCGCTGATTCAGCTGATTCGCCGAATGTGGGCCGTCAACCCGACCTGGGGCAGTCCGCGGATTCGCGACGAACTGGCCAAACTGGGTCTGGAGGCCTCGACGGCAACGATCCGGAAGTACCGCCCCAAGTCTAGGCGCCCCTCTTCACAAAGTTGGCGGACCTTTCTCCAGAACCATGCGGGTGCGCTCGCTGCACTGGACTTCTTCGTGGTTCCGACGGTGACGTTTCGTCTTTTGTATGTATTGTTGGTTATCACCCATGCACGGCGCAAAGTTGTTCATTTCAACATTACCGAGGAGCCAACCGCAGAGTGGACGGCCCAGCAGGTCGTCAACGCCTTCCCGTACGACACCGCACCCAAGTATCTGGTACGGGACCGGGATTCGATTTACGGCTCGGTCTTCGTGCAACGCCTTGAGGGTATGGGCATCCAGCAGAAGTTGATCTCCCCGAGATCTCCCTGGCAGAGCCCCTACGTCGAGCGCCTGGTGGGTTCGATTCGACGCGAATGCTTGGATCGAGTGATCGTGTTCCATGAACGGCAACTACGGCAACTTCTGGAAAGTTATCTGGAATATTATCACAACGTACGCCCGCATCGATCCCTTGACCACGATAGTCCCGTACCACGGCCGGTCCAATCAGCCGATTGCGGCAAAGTCATTGAGCTGCCCTTGGTCGGTGGCCTCCATCATCGTTACCTCCGTCAGGCCGCTTGAAGGGCACAAGGGCCACCGGCAGGCGCTGGTCCGAAGATCCCGGTTGGCTCCTCCCTTTTCTGCACGTGAGAAAAGCCACGATTTGTCGTTGATGTTCTCTGGCCAGGGTTGCAAACTTTCAGGTATACGCCATCTCTTGCCTCAATCGAGTCCGTCTGATTTCCTCCGGATGGCGTTTTTGCCACCCCCACCCCTCCGGTCTCGCACACATGGGCAAATGTCCGTTCGCATCGTTCGCTCCGCCATCGGTTCAACTGTCGCCCCTTGTTCCCCCGCACCCGCCGCCGGTTGGCCCGAAACGCTTGTTCCTGTTCGGGCGGCTTGTCGGTCCAGCACCGGCTCTTTTGCCGCCGCTCGGGGACATACGTTCGCATCCCCCGCTCGGTCAACTTCACCAACAAACCGTTGTCGTGATAGCCTTTGTCCATCACCGCCTCCGCAACCCCGGTGTCACTACCCGCCAACACGAGATTGGCTTCGGCTAAACTCAACGTCACCGGCCCGCTCCGCGGATCGGAGGTGTCGGCGAAAGTGACGGCCGTCGCTACGATCGCTTCGCTGGCCAAGTCCACCGCGTGCTCGGCCTTGTAGGCCATGTGCGTGCGCCCGTCTTTCATCTTGGCAATCCGACTGTCCGGATCGTTGGAGCTTTCCCATTGCTCATTGGAGACTTTCTTGTCCTTGCGTCCACGATCCAGCCGACGCAGGTCTTCTTCGGTAGGATTGGCGATCCCCTCGGCCTGCGCCAGGCCCCGCAGATAGTGTTTCCAATCCTCGCCGGTGTCCTTGCGCACAATGCTCCTCATTGCGGCGTTGGCTTCCAGCGTGGTCGCGTCAAGCCCCACCGCCTTGCCGCGCAGCAGTCCTATCTGCTCCAGCAGACTCAGCACGAACACAAAGACCTTGTCGAAGACCGACTCCGGCAACCGTTGCCGGATGATGGTCATCGAAGCATGTACCGGCGTGTCCTCGGTAATCGCAATGCCCAGGAAAGTCCGCAGCGCCAGACTGTCCGCACAACGCCAGGCAATGCCCCGCTGACTATCCAAACCCTCGAAGTAGCCGGTAAAAAGCATGCGAAAGTAAACCCCGGGCGGAATCCCCGAACGCCCGCCCTCCTTGTAATAAGGCGCGCACAGTCGCTCCACAAACGCGTCGAATCCCGCCTCGGCCAAAACTTCATTGAGTTTGATGTAGAACGGATGACCGGGACCGGCAGCCAGTTTCGCCGTGGGGATGAACAGTTCGTCCTGTTGGGGCTTGCGCTTTCCAAGTGCCATGAAAATCAGACGCTTCCTCCCCGCTCTCATTCAATCATCTGAAGGACTTTTTAACGGGCTGCTAGCGTTTGGTTCATACTTACCCTTACTGGTTTGAGTTCAGGTTTGTGTTGGTTCTCGGCATCTCGCTCGCCCCCGCTGGCGGGCACGGACGCCCCACGCAGAATTTCATCCAGACCGCGGTGGGCCTGCCTGCTCAGGTGGCACCTTGCCATCCTAGCTTTCGGTTTCACGTTGCCTTTCAACTTCCTGCTCGGTCAGTTCGTATTCAGGTTTGAGCACGCGCTCGTCAATGGGGGCGCCGAGACGCTTTTCCAGTTCCCTGGTGAATTCGACTCACTCGGAGCCGGCGGCGCCGAGCACTTCCAGTTTTGCGTCCCATCTTTATCTGACATTTCCCATTTCGTTTCTTGCCCACGACCCGCGTGGGAACACTTGCCTGATCTCAATCAGACGCTGTCGTCCTGTAAAACCTCATTGGACCAGACATGGATTCAAAGTATGTCCCCTTGCCGCTAGAATCAGCCGTGACTGTGGCAATTGTGCTCCAATGCATAAGGTCGGTTGAAGCTTCTATGTTGTAAGCGCTTCCCGGATAACCATTGAGCGATATGATAATCGTTCTAGTCGAATCAATTAAGGCGATACTGACCGTAGCCGGGGCTGGTTTGACGATGATCCTATGACCACTGTCGTATCCTTGCCAGTCAGCCAAGAAATATTTAGCCGTCAGGTACAAATAACCGTCTGAGCCGAAAGTAAAGGCCGCTACTCCGCGATTATCCGGCATCCCCCATTGAGGGACAGTTCCACCAACTGCCTGCAAGAAGCGAGCTGAGGTGTATACCGTCCCGTCATGCCCGAGAGCAACCGAGCTGGCCCCGAATTGGGTTACAACAGGCCCTGTATTGCCGTAGGGCAGTAACATTCCTCCTGTTGTAATGCCAACCACATAGATTCCACCACCGCCATACCACGAATTGCCGTAAGCACCGATGATGGCTTGCGTCCCATCGGCTGACAGAACGATTTCTTCTAAATAATCAGATGCGGGATTTTCGCAATCCGCCCCATCCTTAAGGCGGAAGGATTGAATGGCACCTTGAGCACTGGCAAATGATGTTTCCAAAGCATAGGCGCCATCTGGAGTGATTGCCGCATACGAATGATTTGCCAAGGCTACGCCGGCTGTATATGTATTAATGACACTGCTCTCATTCATCACATACACATGACTAAAATCACAGACGCCGAGCAGCCCTCCCGAGAGCAGCGAACATCTCCGGCTATCCACCGAGAGAGGCAAGGTTACCGGCAAAAGCGAACCATTTGACCACCGTATCTTCTGATTTCCCCAATAGCCATAGCCATCGGCGGTCATCAGCGGATATTGCGCAGAGGCAGCACCGGCAGTGAATGGTAAAACAATACCCTTCCGCCCGGTCACTGTTGAATACACGTGGTTAGCCGTTCCGTCAAAGGCCACAACAAATTGCCCCTGCGGATCGGCCGCCGTCACTTCTTCACCCGGGAGATATCCCAGAACAACATTGGCCGCAGGATCAATAACAACCGTATCGGTGATCGCACTGTTGGTTAGGTCCGGTACCGAGGCATACAGCAACTCTCGACCGGCTAACGAATAGTTAGTATCTCGAATAACTGTGTTGGTTACCGACCAGAGCAACGTCCCGGCAGTATTCCAAGCCTTGACCAAGAAGCTGTTCGTTCCTTGATTAAGCGGAAAGTTTAACTGACCGCCGTAGTAGACCGGCTGCGGCGGTTGGCCGTAAACAATTACCACATATTGTCCGCCGCTATTGGGTATATACATTGACTGACCATTGACCGTCACGTTACTGGCTTGATAATCATAAACAAAGACCGGATACCAAGCCAGATCGGTTGTAATGTTATGCAGCTGGTTTTGGAAAGTAATAAGAACAGGTTGCGGCGGAGTCGGATTCGAAACAGGTGTGGACGAAGAATACCAGACGTCGTTCAGTGGGACACTGCCGCTATCCAAACCGCCAATGACCCAGATCAGATTGTTATATACCACACTGGTATGCCGATCGCGAGCAGGAAAAGCAGCGGCATTTGTGGCTTCTGTCCAGTTTATGCCGTCAGGCGATGACCAGACATCGTTCAGGTTAGTAGTAGTACTGCCATTGTTACCGCCAATCACCCACATCAGACTGCCTTCCACCACACTGGTATGAAATACGCGCCCGGGAAATGATGCTCCGGCCGTATTCTCCGTCCAGCTCACACCGTCGGCTGACGCCCAGACATCGTTTAAGTAATTATTGCCATTGTAACCGCCAACCACCCACATTTTGTTATTGAACACCACACTGGAGTGATCGCGTCGAGCAGGAAAAGCAGCGGCATTTGTGGCTTCTGTCCAGTTTATGCCGTCAGGCGATGACCAGACATCATTTAGCGAGTTTCCACCGCTATTCTTACCGCCGATGACCCACATTTTGTTATTGAATACCACACTGGTATGACAAAGGCGTTTTGGAAAAGCAGCGGCATTCGTGGCTTCTGTCCAGTTTATGCCGTCAGGCGATGACCAGACATCATTTAGCGCGTTTCCACCGCTATCCGAACCGCCGATGACCCATATCCGGCCATTGAACATTACACTGGTATGATCGTCGCGTGGAGAGAAAGCAGCGGCATTCGTAGCTTCTGTCCAGTTTATGCCGTCAGGCGATGACCAGACATCATTCAGAACATTTTCATCGCAATCATAACCGCCAATGACCCACATCATGCCATTGAACACCACACTTGTGTGATCCATACGGCCGGCAAAAGATGCTCCATCTGCGGCCTGGATCCAATTTACACCCAAAAGCGAATTGCTGACTTGGGCGACAGCCCTCTGCCCAAAAACAGAAAACAAACACGCGACAATGACTATCAAGCACAAAGAACTAAACGTTTTCATAGAGCACTTCCTTATTTGCTTGTGTTTTATAACCACTATTAAGCTGAAAAAAACAACATGGATTCAGAGTCTTCCCATAAGACCCTCTTTAAAAATGTCCGACTAGTCCGGCGTTCAACCCGACGCCGTTCCTGCCAAAGAGCAGGGTTCCCTCAATCGCGATGCTTTCGGTCATGCGCCACCCGAGTTTGGGCCCGCCCGCAGGGACCAACACCCACTTGCCGGACTGTGATTGGAAATTGCTGTAGCGATCCCAGCCGTTGTCCACGTAGACTCCTGAGAAATCTCCCACGGCGCCGGCGTAGAAATGTTTGGAGAAGCTGTAATTCACCCCGATGGCCGCGTCGAAGCCCCAGTTGGAGTCCGTGTAGATGAAGGCTGCATTGGCGGCGGGGCGGTTGTCGTTGGCGTTCTGGCGGTCGTCCAGATTCATGCCCGACGAGTCCGCTCCGTTGCCGGAGGTGTAGGCGAACAATCCGGAGGCATCCACATTGAGGCTCCACTTGCTTTTGTCCCTCAGCGGCGTCTCATACCGGAGGCCGAAATCAATGTACTGCGCGCGGTTCAGGCTGGTCGTTCCCGCCGATCCGGGAACGTTAGCGTTTGGCAGGAAGCTGTCGCCGGGATTGGTGTCGTGCGCAAAGGTCTGTTTGACCGGGACGCTCTTGTATCCCAGCAGCAGCCCGAATCCACTCGGGGTGTCAGTGTCGGGATTCAGCGTGGCTGGGGTTTCCTGGGCGAGGGCTACGCAGCCCAGTAGCAGGACCAATGGGGCGATCACAAGTTTCATTGCTGTTCCTTTCAAGTTGAGTTTTTACGGTCTACTCGATGTTGGTTTGGCTCGAAAATCGGCTTGGTGACTCAGGGCTTGTCGTTGAGTCCGGGGTACTGAACAAAATCCCTCAAACGCGTTCATTTGTGTACCTTTCTCTCGATTGTAGAGCTTTTGAAATAGATACCTTTCCCTGGACAAGAAGATTCCGAGCGCACCGAGTTGGCGCGGTTGCTGCCTACCGCCGAAGCCTTCGCGAAGACAACGAATTGTTTCACACCTCGATTTTGCGCTCGGTGAAAATCGCCGCAATAAAATTAGCTGGCAATCGCCAGTCAAGTTTGGCAATATTTCGACAGCTTTCGATCAGAACGATGGTGGAGCGAAAGTGCGAGCGAGAAGGAACTTAAGAAATGCATCAACGCGAATTTCGATTGGCTCGGATCATCAGAATCCAGAAAGAGCGAATTGGCAGCTTCTTGGCGCTGGAAGGCAAAATTGCTGAGGCGAATCGCAACGTTCGGCACGAGGGAGCACCGGTTGGGATCAGCCGTCACAAACTGAAGCAAATCGCCGAAAGTGACGAGGGGCTGGTCTTGAAATTGTTCGAACTGCGAGCTCTGGATCGGTACCTTGCCCGGCTAGGGTCGGGAGAAACCCTCGCCGACCGACCGATCTTCGAGAAACAGAGCATTCTAGAGTCATTTGCCGAGGTCGGCAGGGTTTGCTTCATCCTCGGGAGCAGGCTGCGCCCTCGCGAAAGGATAAATGAGTTGCGCCGATGGGATTGTCGGGCTATGGCGATTCTGATGCACGATCTCGGGGAACAACGAGGCCGAATCAAGCTCGAATTTGAAGATGTGACGCTGACAACAAGCGGGAAGCAAATGCAAACGGAGGCCTGGTTCAGGTATTTGAACGACGATGGGCCTTCAGTCGTTTCGGTCGGTTCGCCGCGGGCCTGCCTTGCAACCGAAGTTCTTCTGGCACGAATGTTCAACGTGCCTGAATTCGAGCCGCCTCTCGATGCAAAAGTGCAGCCTCCATTCAGTTTCATTTGGTCGCCGGATGTGCGCCCTAAGTCCTTGAGTGCCTTCAGCTCAGATACCAAAGCGCTGTGTTGGAAAGATAAGAGACTTGCGTGTAGGGTGGAGCGGGGTACAGCCTGGGCAATACGGCTCAAAGACAAAGTCTATGAAGTGCCACGCGAGTACCGGCGGACGAAGACCTTCGGGGTCGTTGCGGCACAGCGGCGAAGCAGGGGGCAGATTTATTTGGTTGTGGCAGGCATAAGTGGCCCGGCAACGTTTGCCGCGTCGAAGATGGTAAGGGAGATTACCACTGAACTGCCGTATTCAACTGATCCTCAGGGTCATGGTCCTGTTCTTTGGGCCGCTATTAGCGCCGATGTGTTCAGCGATTCCAAGCGGGAGGGCGATTCCAGGCAAGTCGGCAAACCGCAGTTTGTGGTCAACCCAACAACATGGCCGCAAATGCCGCCTTGAACTTGAGGGTAATTTCGTTCGGTTCGGAGAAGCAGTTTCACGACAGGTTAGGCGCGGTAGCACATCGCCCAAACCATGGAGAGAAACGTTTCGTGAATCGTTATTTGCTTGTGTCCATCGACGAACGGCAAAAGGTGATTACGAGATATGGAATCTAGTATGGGGCGCTCAGAATAATCATAGGCGATGCAAGGCTGAAGTCCGTGCCGCTGCAGTACTGCGTGGAACTCCTGGGGAAATGCTGGATGAACGTGCTCCAGTCTATCTGCGACGTTCCATTTGAGGACTCTCACCGGCTGAGTCCCGACGTGCGTCTTCGGGTTGTAAAAGTTTTGTCTCATCAAACCGGAATGAGGGGGCGGTCACTATCGAGCGCGACGGGCGCGGTAGCGGAGTTTGTCACGGAGAAGTTCGAGTTTCTGTTCGCCCAACTCCTTCAGGGATTCTATAGGTTTCTTCAGGTCGAGTTCGGCATTGGCGAAAGCGTGGACCTGGTCCCGGTCCCAGCCGAGTTCCTTGGCGCCGGCCCAGATGCCGTTGTACATGCGCTTCCGCCATTCGGGATTGTTGGTGCGGCGGAGGCTCGGGGTCATGCGACCGAGTTCCTGCTTGAGCCATTTAATAGCCTCTTCGCCTTGGGCAACGGTCAGCTTGCGGTAGGATTCGACTTTGAAGACGTTTTTGAGGTGCTGTTGCCAGCCGCCGTAAGAGGCTTTTTTGCCGGCCAACTCCTCCGTCTTCGCCAATTCGCGGATGAGTTCTTGAATTTCGTGGGCGGTTTCCTCGGTGATGTCGCCTGGTTCGCGGGCGATTTGCGGCCGTACGACCTTCTTTTGGTTGATATGGATATCGCCGCCGGCAGTCTGGGCCACAATGCTGCCCTGAGCGTTAGCGACTTGGACGACGGCGGCGTCTTTGGATTCACTCGGGCCGGTGGCGTGCAAGGGCGGCATCCTGAGGAGTTGGCGGAGCTTGGCACGGCACTCGGCGGTCTTTGAGGGCATTATGACCTGGCTGAGCCAAAGGAAAGGAAGCCCCTCGGGTTTCTTGCGGAAGAAATTGGCCGCGAGTTCGGGGTTGATCTGCTCGTCCAGCAGGACGGCGATCTTCCAATGGGCTTCGGCTCGCTCCAATAGGCGCAGGTCCTGGGGGACCTGGCTTGGCGAGCAGAACAGCTCGAAGACGGCCCGTTTGCCGTCCTGGGCGTACTGGACCATGTCGTTCCGGCCGCCCGCGACCGCGTAAACTTCGGCGATGGCGGTGGTGCTCGGGAACTCCGCCGTGAGGAGCGCTTTGAAGGCATTCTGGAAGGCGGTATGTACCTGGTGCTTGGGGAGCGAGGCCGCTACCCAGTCCGCGAAGCGTTGAAACTCGGTCTTGTCCATGCAGACGAGGCCCCGGGGCACGCTGTCCGCGGGCGCGGCGGGGCCTGATTACAAATGGAACAAAAAGCAGCGCTTCATTGCAAGAGAGCTTTGGAGAGCGTGGCGTCTTTAGGCAGTTGGTCTGCTTGGCCAGCTTCCAGCGCAAGCGAGGCATCACGGCAGGCGAGCACCTTGGCACGGGATCCGCGATAGGATCGGAGCTCACGGATTCGTGAACCATGAGGGCACGAGGGCTGGATCTCTTGCGCCGGGCTTGAATCGTCGTTACGATCACCACCAGCAACCATAGAGTAGAAACCATGATTTTTATCAGCTACAGCCACGCCGATGCCAAATGGAGCCAGGATCTCCTCAAGATGGCGGCCCCCCTCCAGCGATATGGAGGGATCAACGTGTGGTCGGACGCTGATATCGCGGCAGGGCAAAATGGCGGGCTACCATCCAGCAGTCGCTCGACAAGGCAGCAGTCGCCGTCCTGCTGGTCAGCCGACATTTCCTCACCTCAAAATTCATCATGGAGGTGGAGATGCCCTATATCCTCAAAGCCCGCGAGCAGCGCGGGTTAACGGTGCTCTGGGCGATGGTGTCGGATTGCCTCTACGAGGAGACGCCGTTGCAGGCAATCCAGGCCGTGATCCCGTCCGCCATCCCGCTGGAGGGCATGCGGGAGGTGGAGAAGAACGCGGCGCTCAAAGCGATATGTCTGGCGATCAAGGTGGCCTGGCTGGCCTACGAGCGGCCAGTTATAAACCCGGTGCTTAATGGGGCGAAGGTCCAGCGGAGGATGGAGAACCTCCGAGTCCTTGCCTGCCCAGCCCGGCGAAGGGTCGAGGTGTTCGTTCGCCCCGACAACAGCAACGATTGGTATCACCAGGGGCCGATTCTCGAAGGCCACGTCGGCCTCACCTGCAATTTCGGGAACGAAAAGACCAAGCCAGGCACCGGCTACCATATCGTGGCGATCACGACGAACGCACCCGTGCCCCATCAGCGGGGCAAGCCGACGAAGCCGCTGCCCAAGGAGCGAACCCGCTCTAAAGAAGAGCGGGTGCTTCGCGCCTAGATCGCGCTGGCCACGCACTGCGGCGCTCAGAGGTACAATGGGCTGCGGCCAAGCTCAGGGCGAGCCGAGATTGAAATCTTCCAACGCGACCCCAAAATGCTCTTTGAAGCCGCGGCCAGCCCATGGTCTGCAGAATTCAGCAGTATAGAGCGGATGCATCCAGGTGAAATCGATGTTGTAGGGCCCATCCTCGATGATCCACTGCCTGATCAGGTCATACAGCAGGACCCAGTGGTAGAAGGAGTTGAACGTATCGTAGAGGTTTTTTTCTGAAGCCTGTGGGTGGCAGAAACTCCGTCACGGAACGAAGTGGTTGATTCTGCTGGAGTTATCCTCAAGCTAATGAGCCATGTTCGCGATTGTCGCGGCGCTGTTGCGCTACCCGTTGTCCTGGCTCCGTCCCAAGCACCAACTCGCCTTGGAGGTCCTGGCCCTGCGGCACCAGCTTACGGTCCTCAAACGACAGACCCACAAACCCAAGCTCCGCCCTGGGGATCGATTGATCTGGATCACTCTGAAGAGTTTCTGGCCCGGTTGGAAAGGTGCTTTGATGATCTTCCGACCCGAGACGGTCATCGGCTGGCAGCGGGCCGGGTTCAGGCTCTTTTGGCGATGGAAGTCTCGCCGTCGAATGGGGCGACCGGGAAAGGACCGGGAACTGATTGAGCTGATCCGTCGAATGTGGGCGGTCAATCCAACGTGGGGCAGCCCACGGATTCGGGATGAACTGGCTAAACTCGGACTGCACGCCTCGACGGCCACGATACGGAAGTACCGGCCCAAGTCCAGGGACCACCGCTCCCAAAGCTGGTGGACTTTTCTCCAGAACCACGCGGGTGCCATCACAGCCATGGATTTCTTTGTGGTCCCGACGGCGACCTTCCGCCTGCTTTATGTGTTGGTGTTCATCCGGCATGAACGGCGCAAGATTATTCATTTCAACATTACCGAGGCACCGACGGCGACGTGGACGGCGCAGCAGGTCATCAACGCGTTCCCTGATGACACCGCACCTGAGTATCTGCTGCGGGACCGGGATTCCATTTACGGATCGGACTTTGTGCGTCGGGTCGAGGGAATGGGTATCCAGCAGAAGTTGATTTCCCCACGATCTCCTTGGCAGAGTCCCTACGTCGAGCGCCTCGTCGGATCCATCCGGCGGGAATGCCTGGATCGCGTGATCGTCTTCGATGAACGGCAGCTGAGGCAGATTCTCAAATCCTATTTCCAATATTACCTCGAAGTCCGCCCGCATCGATCCCTCGATCACGACAGTCCGATTCCACGGCCGGCGCAGGCGCTGGACTGTGGGAAGGTGATCGAGATGCCTTTGGTCGGCAGCCTGCATCATCACTACTTGCGCCAGGCAGCCTGAAAACCACCGGCTTCACCGCTCCCCAATAGGCTTGCCCCAAGCTCGTGGTTGGCTCCTGGCTTTTTACGCTATGGCAAGTCGCGAGTTGATTTCCCTTGGACAACGTTTCTGCCACCCACAGGTGCTCGAAGACGTGCAGGAGGCCATCGAGCAGGTCAAACCCAAGGTGCATGGCAAAACCCCGACTCTGGCCTTGCTCTACCGGTTGTGCATCGAAGCAGGGTTGCTCACCCGCTCGCAGATCGCGCCCAACACCTTCCGGCGGGTGGTCCGGCAGTACGAGTTGCTAAAGCCGGACCCGGAATGCTCGAACAAACTGCGCCTGGCCTTTGCCAAAGCCCATGCCAATGACATGTGGCAGGCCGATACCCTCTGTGGCCCGTACCTCCCCAATGGCGGTTCCCCCGTGCAGACACGCCTGATCGCCTTTCTGGATGACGCCTCGCGGGTCTGCTGTCACGGCCAGTTCTTCCTGGCTGAAAACGTCGACACGCTCATTGAGTCGCTCCGTGCGGCTTTCTACAAACGTGGTGTTCCACACGCGCTCTATGTGGACAACGGTTCCATCTACACTTCCAAGGAGATCATTCAAATCTGTGCCCGGGTCGGCTGCCTGCTTCACCACACACCCGTGCGTGACGGGGCGGCCAAGGGCAAAGTGGAGAGGTTCTTTCGCACTGTGCGAGAGCAGTTCCTGGCGCGGGATCTGGACCTGGGTTCGCTCGATAGCCTCAATCGGCAGTTTACGCATTGGGTCGAAGAACAGTACAACGCCCAGGTTCACTCGGTCCTGGGCATGCCACCCCTGGACCGCTTTGCGCTGGATCGCAAGTGGCTGCGCTTTCTGCCGCCCAATGAAGCCAATGACGAGTTGTTCTTCGTGGAGGAAGAGCGCCATGTGCGCGCCGACAACACCTTCTCGTTCAAAGCGCTCCGTTTCGAAGCGCCGCGCCATCTGCCCGACCGCGCCATTCAAATCCGATTCCAGCGTTCCCAGCCCACCGGCCGCGTGGTGGTCTATTACAAAGGCGAGCGCATGGGCGAAGCTCGTTTGCTCGATGCCCTTGCCAATGACCGAAAACCATCCACGACTCCCACAACTCTTAACTCTCAACCCTCCACTGAAATATGATCCGCTCCCATTATGGTCTCCAACGCAATCCCTTCGACCCGGAAGCCGTCACGCTGCTGGCCCACCAGCAGGAAATCTTCGACATCCTTCGCGTCCACGCCCAGCAGGGCGGCCTCTGCCTGGTGCTCGGCGAACCCGGCACCGGCAAAAGCGTCCTCAAACATGCCCTCCTCCAACACGACCCCAAGCGCATGATCACCCCGGTCGTCAACCGCACCCTGCACACCTATCACAACACGTTGCGCATCCTTTGCGAAGCTTTCCAGATCGAGTTTGAGGGCCGTGACCATCACTGCGAACGGCTCCTGGTCCAACAAGCCTTCAGCGTCCACCGGGCCGGCAAAATGCTTGTCCCCATCATCGACGACGCCCACCTCATGCCGACGGACTGCTTGCGCAAACTGCGTTTGCTCTGTGAAGACTTTCCTCGTTCCCACAATCTGGTGCTCATCGGCCAGCCGCCACTCCTCCAATCGCTCTGTTTGTCCATCAACGAGGAAATCCGCTCGCGGGTCACCTACTCGGCCCTGTTGCCGCGCCTGAGTCCCGAAGCGGTGGAACAGTTCATCCTCGACCAACTCGACCGCGCCGGCCTGGGCCACAACACCTTCAGCCCGGAAGCCTTGGCCTTAATCGTCCGTTCCGGCGAGGGCCTCCTGCGCCGCACCCGCAACCTGTGCTTGGGCTCGCTCATCGAGGCCGTGCGCGACCAGACCCGCATCGTGGACCTCAAACACGTTAACCGCGTCCTGATCCAACCTCACTGGCGAAAAGATTATGACAACCCGCTCCCCTCAACCGCGCTGGTCGCGTGAGCAAATCCGCGCCGCCCGGCTCGTCCCGCTGGCGCCGCTGCTCCAACAACGCGGCCTCCAACTGGTCGAACGGGAGGCAGGCAACTTTATTTTGCCCGCCTTTCCCGGCCTCATCATCAAAGACTCCTACTGGCGCTGGCCAGAACGCAACCTGGCCGGTAACGCCATTGACTTCCATGTCCAGGTGCTCGGTCTGTCGTTCCACAACGCGATGCGTCAGATCACCGGCCAGTAAAAAAATCAAACCACCCGCTGGCGTCGTCAGCTTACGACGCCAGTGCGGCCAAAAGCCGCTACACCGGCAAAAATCGGTCCTTACGATGCCAGTGTGGAAATCCGGCCGGAAGCCGTCGCTTACGATGCCAGTGTGGTGAAAAATCCCTGAACGCCTCAAAATCCGAAAATAAACCAGCCGGGTCACAACTCTACGACCAGAGCGTGGCTATTCGGCCTCAAAATACGATGCCAGTGTGGGAAACCTCTCAAAAACCCTACGATGCCAAATCGGCCAAAAGTACGATCAGAGAAAAGTTCGTAACACCTCGATCACGACAGTCCGATTCCACGGCCGGCGCAGGCGCTGGACTGTGGGAAGGTAATCGAGATGCCTTTGGTCGGCGGCCTGCATCATCACTACTTGCGCCAGGCAGCCTGAAAACCACCGGCTTCACCGCTCCCCAATAGGCTTGCCCCAAGCTCGTGGTTGGCTCCTGGCTTTTTACGCTATGGCAAGTCGCGAGTT
>JBEKJO010000078.1:0-26607 GCA_050011195.1 Verrucomicrobiota bacterium
CTAACCCGGAATTCTCATACCTCGCACAAACTGCCTACAGGGTGTAGCCGCCGACGGCAGTCGGCGCCATCTTTCGGGACTGAGAATCAGCGCCGACTGCCGTCGGCGGCTACACGTTATGAAATATCCCGGCTAATTGCTGCTGAGGTTCGGGGCCCCTTCCGAGACGGACAAGTTCCGCGTCCAATGGCCAGGCTCGGTCTTGGCCACCCAGAACGCTTCGCCCACGTTTAGCATGGGCGCGCCGGCGGTCCACTTGCCATTCTCATAAGGGTGCAACACGTATTGCTGCCCCTCCCGGTCGAACAGATGGATGACATCCCCGTTGGCAATCGGGAATTCCAGGTCTTCGACCAAGGCCCCCGGCTGCGGCACGGGAGAACTGCGGATGGAAAAGCCCGAGGCAACAGCCACCGACACGTTCTTGGTCAGAACTTCGCCGGTGAAGCAGATCGAGCGGTAATCCAGGGTGGGGTTGAAAAAGATCGCGCCTTCGCCCGGCATCAGTCTCTCGCTGGGGTTGGTCCATTGGCTGAATTTCACCGCGTTCTCGACCAGCCGGAACAGTTGCGTGTCAAACTTGTTCAGCGTCGTGCCATCCGGCCAATCCTTGAATACCTTGCCCACAGTATTGGTCGGAGCGTCCAGCGGACAGGCGATCATGGAAAAGCCCGGCGGCAGGGTGATTGAGACGTAGCCAACCACATTCGAGGGTTGGGCCTGGCCCGCCAGCAAACGGTAAAACCGGTAGTTGAACCTCGAGGCATGCCCGTCCGCGTAACTGGTGACCTCCCCGGAGGAAATCTCGTTAAGCACGGGGCTCCAGTTCTCCAGATCGGTGGACGCCTGGACCACGAAGGGAGTGCCTTTGGCCAACTGCGCCTTGAAGTGAAAAGTGCCGTTCGGCAGCCGAGTCGCATCCTTGAGAGCCGGCGCCACGCTGGGCTGGCTCTTCTTTCCTCCGAAAAGTGAGCCACTTACACCGATTCTTCTTATGAGCGCATCCAGTTTCATCGCCATTGAGGCAATTCAGCCAGTCGCCTGCCAATCGAACGGTTTCTCACAATTGAGAAAAACGGCCCAGGTTGGATTTGGCCTCATTTCAGGCCTCATTTCAGCGTTGCGCCCTCCGGTATTCTGGCGCAACCTGCCCATCGTTACGAAGCCAGCGGCTTCCGACGAAGCCAATGAACATACACCATCTGGAACTCTTTTATTACGTCGCCCGCCACGGCGGCATCACCGAGGCGGTGCGCAATATCCCCTACGGCATCCAGCAGCCGGCGGTGAGCGGACAGGTGGGGCAGTTGGAGGAATACCTGGGCGTGACGCTGTTCCAGCGGCGGCCCTTCGCGCTGACGCCCGCCGGCGAGAAGCTGTTTCATTTCATCCAGCCGTTCTTCGCCAATCTCGAGGTGATGGCCAGCGAATTGCAGGGGGGCAAGGCGCGGCAAATCCGCATCGGCGCCTCGACCATCGTGCTGCGCGACCATTTGCCGGAGGTGTTCCAAAACGTGCGGAAGCGTTTTCCCAACCTGAAAATCTCGCTGCGCGAGGGCTACCCCCAGGACTTCGAGAACCTGTTGCAAAAGGAGGAGCTGGATTTGGCGGTAACGGCGGTTGAGAACAAACCGGCCTCCGGGCTCCATTCCGTGGCGCTGGTCGAGCTGCCGCTGGTTCTGCTGCTGCCCAAAAGCAGCCGGGTCACCGCCGCCGACCAGCTCTGGCAGCGGGATAAGATCGAGGAACCGCTCATCTGCCTGCCCGCCGCCGAGGCCCTGTGCAAGCATTTCCAGCAGGGACTCGCCCGCCGGGGCGTGGATTGGTTCCCCAGCATGGAAGTCTGCTCGGTGGACTTGATTGAGACCTATGTGGCCAACGAGTTCGGCATCGGCCTTTCGGTGCAGGTGCCCAAAGCGAAGCTCTCGCCGCACGTGCGGGTGCTGCCGCTGCCGGACTTCGCCCCCGTCATCCTCGGCGCGCTCTGGCGCGGGAAAACCTCCGCGCTGCTGCAAGCGTTCCTCGACGAGCTTCAACTGCGCGCCAAAAGGTTCTCGGGGGGCCGCTTGCCAGCGCCACCCAACGGGTAGCAAGCGCAGCAGGAGTGGACCGCAAACCGGGACGGTTTGTGGACCGGCAGGGGCGTCAAGACACACACCGGGGAATCCCCTGGATTGTTTCCAGCACTGCCCCGGATTGCCGGATCCCGCTATTGCCCCCATCTTATGCCCGGTAATGAACGAGCAGCCCGTGCACAGAAAGGCATAACAGTAGCTACCTGTTGCCTGGCGCGCGCAGCAACAACTGAAAGATTCGATATGAATATGAGAACATCCCGCAAGTCGGGTTTCACGCTGGTGGAGATCATGGTCGTCGTGGCCATCATTGGCCTGATGGCTATTCTTGCCGTCCCCAACTTCGTCCGGGCCAACAGCGTGTCCCAAAAAAATGCCTGCATCAACAACCTGTTCCAGATTCAAAGCGCGATTCACCAATGGGCGCTGGAAACCAAATCGCCCAGCGGCACGCCTGTCCAATTCACTGACATTAGTGTCTATCTGCGCAATACGGTGGTCTGCCCGGCGGGCGGCACCAATTTCGGCAACAGCTACACGATTACAGACACCGCAACCCAGCCCGTCTGCCAAAGGGTTCCGACCGGAGCCAACGCCCACGTTCTGCCTCCCGACAGCACCCAATAGTCTTCGGCCTGCGTGGCCTCGGGCTGGTTGCCGGTCCGGCGGGTTCCTTTGCAGGGACAGTGACAAAGTCGCGGAGCGCCGGCCTGGCATCGACTTTGTCAATGGCCTTGGGTTCTTTTGTGACCGCCCCCAAAAGAGACTTGAAAAACGCCCGTCGGCTGGCAGGCTGCGGGAAGTTATGCCCCTGATAAAGCTGAGCCGGATTAATAAGGGTGGAGAAATCGTCGTCAACAGCGACCATATTTTATTCGTCGAGATCGAATCCAAAGCCACCACCGTTCACATGACCGGCAACCTGCTCTTCTCCGTCGAAGAGCCGCTGGATTCAATCGCGATAAAGATTGAGATGATCGAGACCGCCCGAATCAAGAACGCCATTCAGCAAAGCGGCCTGATCGGCAAGTAGCAGGAATTGGGAGTCTTATCACCCCACCCCACCAACCGCTGTTAAGCGAGTTGTAGGGACACTAGCGTCCTGTTTTGGGACATTCAGGCCAGCTCCGGATGGCGCAGGCGAGGCGGCCGACGCGAAGCCGCTGACGCGCGAGGGGAGCACGGGGGGTTCTGGCGCGGCCCATGCTGACTGGCCAAATAGCTTATGCTCCCGGACGGCTCGACCGTGACTCAACACGGCGCCCGCTTTCCTATGGGCGCAACCGACACTGTGGCAGTGGATTTGCTTGAAGAGAGGCGTTTGACCGCGAATGAAGCGAGCAAGTGACCGAAGGCGCCCCTTCGGATGCAAAAGACTGTTATGCGTGTGATGGAATTACCGGGAACCCGTTGGCCAGCGGCGCGGACCTCCGCCTTCACGCTGCCGGAGGTGGTGATAGCCGTCGGCATCATCATGCTGGTTTTTGGCGCCATCATCACCTCTTACATTCAAAGCGCCTACCGCGCGGAATGGGCCGGCTATTCCCTGGCCGCCCAGGCGGCCGCCATCCAGCAACTCGAAGCGGCCAAATCCGCCGTCTGGGACCCCTTGCAAACGCCCGTGATGGACCAAATCAGCCAGTTGCCGCTCGTCACCTCAACGCTGCTGGCGCTTCCCGTCAGCGGCACGAATATGGTCTATGTTACCAACTATACCACGGTCGCCTTGCTTCAATACCAGGTGAACGGGGTGTCGTACAGCAACTACTTCGTCACGGTGAATACGGTGTGGCCTTTCCGCTGGAAAACCCAAACTGTCTATTTCACCAACACCATCGCGGACTACTACGCGCCTGAATGATGAAAACCCTTTCCGTCCCCAAGCCCCTGCCCGCCGGCGCGCGCCGCGCCCGCCGGACCCGGGCCTTCACCCTGGCCGAAATGATGGTAGCCGTGGCCATTTTTGTCCTGATGGTCCTCGGGATCATCTTTACCTGGCTGTTCTGCTTGCAGTGGGACGAATTGGTCTGCAGCAAGCTGGGGGCGAGCGAGATGACCCGCATGAGCTTCGACCAACTGACCAGCGACATCCGCTCGGCCAAGGACTGGAAGGTTGGCACGGCCGCCAACAATGGCGCCACCGTCAGTTTCACGCCCTGCACCAATCAGATGTACCAGGCCGGCAACGCGGTAGCACTAACCAATTCGACCGGAGGATACGCCATCTACTATTTCGACACCAACGCCTGCCAACTGTGCCGCGTGACCAACGTGGCAACCACAGTCCAGATTTTGGTGCAAAACCTGACCAACACCGGCACCCTGGGTAATGGCATCACGAATACCAGCATGACTTTCCATGCCGAGATGTTCAACGGCTCCACCAACTTGACCGACCCAGTATCGGAGGATTTGACCTACAAGTACATGATCGTGGCCACGATGGAGCTCGCCCAGTACCAGTACCCGCTCACGTATGTGGGGCCGGGCTATTACTACAACTATTACCGCGTGCAGCTCAAGGCCGCCTCGCACGCTCCCAACTGAGCATGAATACCAGAGTCACACCCCGAACCTGCTCCTCCGCCGGCCACGCGCTGCTGCTGGTGATGTGCATCGCCGCCGGCATGTTGATCATGCTGGGGGCGACCATGAACCGGACCATCGGCACCTCGACCATGAACGCCCGCAACAACCAGTACCAAGCCGGCCTCTACGCCGCCGAAGCTGCCACCGAGAAGGTCTATGCCATGATCAGAGCCGACTTTCTGTTCGGCAATCTTACCGCCGTTACCAACAATCTCGCCCTTGGCAATTACCAGCGGGCCATCCCGAGCGTCAACGATAGCACCAACCCCCTATGTGCCTATTGGAATCAATTCCAGTTCAGCGACGGCCAGGGCAACGTGGGCTTAAACTGGGTGTCGAACACCATGTCCTCGTGGCAGCTTGCGACCAATTGGGGTCCGCTCCCCTCTCAATACCAGGGCCTCTTCGGCTGGACCAATAGCTATCGGATCGTCTCCAACGCCAAGCAGATTTCCAATACGACTTTTAGCATCACCAATGCCTGCCAGTTGGACGTGGGACTCGATCTCATCCCGATATTTCAGTTCGCCATCTTCTACAACGGCCTCCTGGAATTCACCTGGTGCGCCCCCTTTACTATCAACGGCCTGACCCACGCCAATGCCAACATCTACGTCGGCAGCATGGACACGCTCACCTTTAATGGCCTGGTCACCACCACCGGCACGATCTCCTCTCCCGCCTGGGACGGCGAACAGACCAGCGCCTATACCGCCGCCGTCAACTACAACTCCCTCTACAGCACCAACAGCCAGGCCCTCACGCTGCCCATCGGCACCACCAATGTCATCTCCGTCCTCGCCCAGAACACGAATTCCTCCTCGCTCTATTACAACGCGGCCAATTTGATCCTGCTGGTCAGCAATTCTACCGTCACGCTGACCCTCACGAATGAGCAGACTGCTGCCGGCACCAACATCACAGCCAATTATTACCCCACCAACTACAGCTCGACCAACTACGTCCAGATCAGCACCAATTTCCCTTTCCTCACCCTCACCAACACCTTCACCGATCAGCGGGAAAGCGACACGGTCACGGTCACCGACATTAACATGGCCATCCTGGACCAATGGCTGGCCACCAATAAGACCGCGCTGAACTACTTCCCCAACACCGCCGGCGTGTACCCTCTCGGCGCTGCCCCTAATATTTTCTACGCGGCCGACAATCGCACCGTCACAAACAGCTCAACCCAGCTTACGGCTGTCCGGCTCAATCATGGCACCTTCATCCCCACCAACACGGTCAACATTGCGGGTAACAACCAACCCACCGGGTTCACCGTCGCGACCCCTAACCCACTTTACGTTTGGGGTATGTACAACGTCCCTAGCTCCTCTAACCAGGGCACCACCAACACCATCGGGGTCTATCCCGCTTCGCTGGTGTCCGACGCCCTGACCATCCTCTCTCCGAACTGGGTGGACTCGCAGAGCAGCATCGCTTTGGGGGGCAACGGCAAGGCCAAGGCCGTCTCCGACACCGTCAACGCCGCCATTCTCACGGGCATCGTTCCTTCCACCGGCTCCGGCGCCAACCAATACAGCGGCGGGGTCATGAACGTGTCGCGGTTGCTGGAGGATTGGGGCAACGGCAGTTCTTCGGTGGTCCTCACCCTCAACACCTCGATCGTCAACCTTTTCAATAGCGCCCGGGCCACGAACCAGTGGCAGACTCCGGGCGTTTATTATTACGCGCCCACCCGCCAGTTCAGTTTCAACCAGAACTTCCTGAAATACTCCCAGCAGCCGCCGGGCACGCCCATGCTGGGCTATGTCTTGCGTTCCCATTGGTGCGTGCCGCCGCCCAACACAGTCACTTATCAGGGCAATTAAACTCATAAGCCGATTATGCGGGCCATTAAACTCATCAGCCTCTTCGCCGCCGCTTTCTCGAGCCTCTCGCTGCGGGCGCAACTGGCCGGCCCGGCCGGCCCGCCCGCCAACCTGGCCACCAATCGGCCGCCTTATGTGACCCAGGTCAAGCGCGTCGGCGGCCCGGGCCTGATACCGGCCAACTTCGCCTATGTCACCTTCGAGACCAACAAGTTCGGCTTTGTCATGCCTGCCGGCTTTCGCCTCGAGACGCAGGACACCCATCAAGTGACGCTCGTCAGCGCCGATTTCAACTGTCTGCTCACCTTCCGCGTCCTCGAACCCCTCCCGCCGGGCGTTACGGAACTGGACCCCGCCCCTTATCGCGACCTGGTCTTAAGCCGGCGGCGCGGGGGGAAAATCCTGGAGGAATTCTCCCAGGCCGCCGTCAGCCGGCGCGGACCAGCATTCGATCTGCGCTGGAACGCCGCCGGGTCCGTGCCCCGCCGCGAGCGCGTGCTCTTCGTCCCGTCCAATGCCGGGGTGCTCGAATTCGCTCTGGTCAGCAGCCTGGAGAAGTTCGAAACGGGGCGGCAGGCCTTTAATGCGCTGTTGCTAACCTTTCGCGCCGCTGAGGCGGATGGCCGGCTCGTGATGCCTGTGATGTCCGATCGCTTGTGAGGCGGCGCGGATTCAAGCAGACCGTAGCCGCCGACGGCAGTCGGCGCACCTTTCCTCAGTCACAGAAATCAGCGCCAACTGCCGTCGGCGGCTGCAATTTCGTGGATTGAATCCGCCTTGGGGGTGGAGCGTGGGCATCTTGATACTGCCGCCCTGGGGTTCCCGGCGAAGCTAGGGCGCGTCACTCCGTGCGCGCCGTGAATACCGAAAGCGGGTCTAATTTGGGCGGTTTCCGCGTGGTCGGCAGCGCGTACGAAGTGACGCGCCCTGCCACCGGCTGTGGCGCCAGTATCAAGGTGCGCCGGGTGGGGCGGTTGGCCGAGATGTTGCTTGCAAAGGAGCAACGAACGAGATAGAGACACTTTTATGGCCCTGCCATTTTTTGACAGCCGAGCTAGGAAACAGCACGACCGGATGCTGGCGGTGGACCTGGGTGGCCGCACCACCAAAGCCGTTTACGTGCAGCGCCGTGGCCAGGGCTTTGCGCTCTGCGGCTACGCCCTCCTGGACGCTCCCATCTTCGACAAGACGGTTTCCACGGACTTGTTGACGGAGCATTTGAAGGCGGTGGGCCGGGCGCTGGAATTCAAGACCAAAGTGGTCACCTTGACCGTCGGCGTCAACGACGCGGTGGTCCGTCACACCGAGATGCCGCCCCTGCCCGTGGACGACATGCGGCTGGTGTTGAAACACAGCTCGCGCGCCTATCTCCAGCAGGAGCTCGCCAATTATGTCTTTGATTGCCACGTCCTGGCCTCCGCCTTGCCCGAGCGCCCGGCCAAATCGGTCGAATCCCCCAAAGCGCTCCCCGGGCCCCAAAAGCAAAAAATCCTCGTCGCCGGCGCCCGCAAACAACTCATTGACGACTATGTCGAAGCCGCCCGGCGCGCGGGCCTGGTCGCCGAGTGCATTGTGCCGGGTTTGATCGGGCCGGTGAACGCCTTCGAGAAGGCGATGCCGGATGTCTTCGCCAACGAGGCGGTCGCGCTGGTGGACTTGGGCTTCAAGAACTCATCCATCTGCATCCTCCAACAGGGCGAGTTGATTCTCAGCCGCGTGGTGGGCATCGGGGGCGACCGCGTGACCAACGGTTTGGCCGAAGCCCTCAACGTGAGCTACGCGGAGGCCGAAGGCATTAAAATCGGCATGCCCACCGAGGTTCAGGCGCAACTCGAATCCCTCGTGCTGCCCCTGGGTCGCGAACTGCGAGCCTCCATTGACTTCTTCGAGCACCAACAGGACCAGTCCGTCACCCAAGCCTTTATTACCGGCGGCTCGGCGCGCTCCGAATTCATTGTGCAGACCCTGCAACACGAAATGATGATTGATTGCAAGATCCTGAACCCCACGACCTTTCTTCAGATCGAGCTGCCGCCGCAGCAGACCGTCGAAATTGAGCAGGTGGCCCCCCAACTCACCGTCGCCCTGGGCGCCGCCCTGACTGCGCTCTGACCCCACTCGACTTATGCCCATTCGCCTCAACCTTCTCGCCGAAGCCCAGGCCGCCGAGGAAATGCGCCGCCGCGATCCCGTTAAGCGCGCCCTCTGGCTGGCCGCGCTCCTCATTGCGCTGGTGCTGGTCTGGAGCAGTTTCCTCCAGCTCCGGGCCACGCTGGCCGGCAGTGAGGTCACCCGGCGCGAAGCCCAAATGACCGCCCGCACCAATGAATTCCAGCAGGTCCTCGACCATCAAGCGAAGACGCGGGAAATCGACGCCCGGCTCCGCGTGCTCCGGCAACTGGCCGCCGACCGGTTTCTCAATGGCACCCTCCTCAACGCCTTGCAGCAAACCACCGTCGAAGATGTGCAGTTAATCCACCTGCAGGTGCAACAGCTCTACACCGTGGTCGGGGGCAGCAAGACCACCACCAACGATGACGGCGTCGTCACCCCCGGCAGACAGGCATCCACCACGGAAAGAACCGTCTTGAACCTCGAGGGGATTGATTCCTCGCCCAACCCCGGCGACCAGGTGGGCCGATTCAAGAGCGCCCTCGCCGCGAATGCTTGCCTCAAAGCCATGCTGGTCAGGACCAACCCCGTCAGCCTCAAGAGCCTTTCCGCGCCGCAGTTGGCCCCTCTCACCGGCAAACCGTGTGTGATGTTCACCCTCGAATGCCGTTTCCCGGAGAAAACGCGATGAAACTCAGAAAACTGCCCCGAGACAAGCGCAATACGCTGATCGCCGTCGTCCTCGGCACCCTGGTCGCCCTGGCGGGGTTGTACTTCGGATTGATCAAGTACCAGAAACAGAGCCTCGTCCGCCTGGCGGAAAAGAAGGTCGCCGTCGAGGCCAGACACCGGCAAGTGCTCGACGCCATCAAGCACACCAGCCAGATCGAGGCCGACCTCGCCACCGCCAGAAAGGCCCTCGCCGATGCCGAAGCCGATATCGCCTCGGGTGACTTGTACTCCTGGGTCATCAACACGCTGCGCGGCTTTAAGGCCAAGTACAAAGTCAACATCCCCCAGTTCAATCCGATCGGCCCCACCACCGAGGTCAGTTTGCTGCCGAATTTCCCCTACAAGCAAACCTCCCTTTCCGTCGCCGGCACCGCCCACTTCCATGACTTTGGCCGTTTCCTGGCCGACCTCGAGAACCAGTTCCCCCACATCCGCGTGTTGAACCTCAGCCTCGAGTTGAACCAGGGCCCGGCGGCCGAAGATCAGGAAACGATTTCCTTCAAGCTCGACATCGTGACCCTCGTCAAAACCAACCCGTCCTGAACCCTCCGCTGCGCCCTATGAAGCCACGCTCCCCTCTGCCTTTCGCGATTCCGCTGGCCCTCGCCGCCGCCCTGCTCGCCGTGGCCTTCGCCTCCTTCGCCGCGCAGACCCGCACCAACACCCCGCCCGGCTCCTCCCCGGCCCCAACCAACGCCCTGCCGGAAATTCCCCAGTCAGTTTTCATCATCCCCGCCTCCCCGCAGGAAGGCAAAGACCCTTTCTTCCCGCGCTCCACGCGTATCTACGCTTCCGTCGTGGTGAAGACCAACCCGCAGCCCTCCTCCTCCGCCGGCTCCGTCGAACTCAAGCTCAATGGCATCTCCGGGACTGCCGACCACCGCCTGGCCATCATCAATAACCGCACCTTCGAAGCCAATGAAGAAGCCGCCGTGTCCACCACTTTGGGCACCGTCCGCATCCGTTGTCTGGAAATCAAACCCGATTCCGTTCTGGTCCAAATCGGCGGCGAGCAGCGGGTATTGCGTCTGCGCCCGGGCTTCTGATTCCCGGCCGGGCGCGCCTCCCCGCTGGTAGGGCTCGCCGTCCCCGGCGAGCCGCTCCTCTGCTTCTAATTCCCGGGAGGGCGAGCGTCCCCGCGAGCCCTGACTCCGTTGCGCCTGCCTTAACCCGGAATTCTCATGCCTCGCACCAACCGCCTGCAGGGGGTAGCCGCCGACGGCAGTCGGCGCCATCTTTCGGGACTGAAAATCAGCGCCGACTGCCGTCGGCGGCTACACGTTATGAAATCTCCCGGTTACCCCGCATTGGACTGACATGGCCTGAAGTCTCTCCCGCTTCTGGTTCCTGTATTCCGCCTTCTGCCTTCTGCCTTCTGCATTATCCCTTCTCCTTTTTGTCCTAAAGATAGACAACCGCTCCGCCGAGTGGCCACTTTCCGGCACTCAGGGCCGACTTCACGTGTGTTTATCCCGTTGGCACCCTGACTGCTGAAAGGCCCTCAAATGAAACAGAGCTTTGTGTCGTGGTCCGGTCTAAATCCGCTCCCTTTTATCAAGCACATGAAACGCATACTCCTCGCCTTTACACTCGTTGGGATCGTCGCCTGCAGCCTGGCTGGCTTTGCCCAAACCAACTCTCCCGCCGGCGATGCCGCGCCCGTCGCCGTCAGCGTGACTCCGGCCCAAGACGCCGTTCCACCGGCTGCGCCGTCGGACCCCGCCCCCGCGCCTCCAGCCCCGGCGCCCGCCGCCGGCCCCGTCGCGGCCAACAGTGCTGCCCCGCCGGCCGCCGCCGGCAATCCTCCTGCGGCCGAAGCCCCGGCGCCAGCCGCTGCACAAGTCGCCGCCAATGACGCCGCCCAGCCCGCCGCGCCACCCGCCACTCCGCCCGCCGCCGAAGCCGGCGCCCCCGCCCCCGCTGCCGCCAGGCCCGCCAGCCCGGCCCAGCCCGGCACGGTTATCCCGCTCATCGTCATGGACGACGTCCCGCTGACCGACGCCATCCGAAACCTCGCGCGCCAGGCCGGACTGAACTACCTGCTCGATCCCAAGATCGGTTTCGGCCAGATCGGGCCGGACGGCAAACCAGCGCCGCAGCCCTCCGTGTCCATTCGCTGGGAGAACATCACCGCCGAGCAGGCCCTCAATGCTCTGCTCGATAACTACACCCTCCAACGGATCGACGACCCCAAGAGCAAAATCGCCCGCATCACCACCAAAGACCCAGCCGCAGCCGAACCGCTCTTCACCAAGATCATTCAACTTAGGTTCGCCAGCCCCTCCAACATAATCGCCAGCGCGCAAGCCGCCTTCACGGACAAGCGGAGCAAAGTCCTGCCCGATGTCCGCTCCAGCCAGTTGGTCGTTGTGGCAACCGAAAAGGAAGTTGCCGCCGTGGACGATCTGGTCCAGCGCCTCGACACCCAGACCCGGCAGGTCCTCATCGAAGCCCGCCTGATTGAAACCACCGTCAATCCCACCACCTCCAAGGGCGTTGATTGGACCGGCACGCTACAGGCCCAGAACGTCAGCTTCGGCAACGGCGTCATGTCCGGCACAGCCTCCAGCGGGAACTCCAGCCAGACCACCACCGTCTCGCCCGGAACCCCGACCACCTCCTCCACGACCTTGCCCGGCGGACAGACTGCCACCTCCACCACCACACCCGGTTCAGCCGTTAGCTCAACGGCCAGTTCAACGGCCAGCACGCTTCTGAACTCCGTGCTCGGCAACGGCGGGCTTTCCGCGAACACCGCCAGCGGCCTTAATCCCAGCACCTTCTTCCTGAACGCCGACGGCGTGCATGCGGTGTTGTCCTTCCTCAACACCTACTCCGAATCCAAAGTGCTCTCCGCGCCCCGCACCGTCACCCTCGACAATGAACCGGCCAGGATTGAGGTCATCCGCGAGACTCCCGTCATGAATGTCACCGCCGGCACCGCCAATACCACCGGCGGTTCCTCCATCACTTACTCAAATCTCGGGGTGATCCTCAATGTTACGCCCCGCATTTCCGCCAATGATTACGTCAACCTGAAAGTCGTCCCGGAGGTCTCCCGTTACGCCGATACCGTCACCAAGACCATCGCCGGCCAAATCTACCAGGCCGATGAATACGACGTGCGCCGGGTCGAAACCCGCGTGATGATCCCCAGCGGCAACACCCTGGTCATGGGCGGCATGATTTCGGACTCGGTCAATAGTGGCAATATCAAGGTCCCCCTGCTGGGCGACATTCCGTATCTGGGACTGCTTTTCCGCAGCGATACAAAATCGCGCCTGAAACAAAACCTCCTCATCTTCATTACCCCCACCATTGTGCAGGACGAGGACTTCCAGCCCACCAAGAGCACCTTCCTCAAGGCGCCCGTGCCCATCAAGGACAGCGTCGAGGGCGACTGGTCAGCTTGGGACAGTGGCAAACCAAAGGACTGGAGCAAAAAGGCCGTGCCCCAGCAGCCGGCTTTTGACGACAGCCTGACGCAGCAGGGGACTCCGTCCTCAACCAAGCCCTCGGCCAATAACTGAACCTAACCGCAACTGCGCGCGCGCATTGACACCTGTTCAAATCCTATGAAAACTACCCTTCTCAAGCGCCCCTGGCGGGCTTCGCAACCAGCGTCCTCGGGTCTGCGGGCTTCCGGCGCCGCTTTGACCGCCGCGCTGCTCCTGCTGTCCGCCGCTAACCTCAGAGCAGGGGTGCAAAACGGCGTCGCCGTTGGAACCCTGTGCGGCGGGGGGTATCCCCCCTTCTACGGCTACGTCCAGGGCGATCCTACCGCTTCCATCGACGCGCAATTTCACACCCCCATCGGCCTGGCTATGGACAGCACCGGAGGGTATCTGGCGGGTTTTCTCCTTGTGGCCGACCGGGACAATAACGCGATCCGCGAGGTTGACCTTGCCACTCCCCCCACGCCACATTGCAACCTCACTCTTACCTTCGCTCCCATCCCCGGCCTCACCCCGGCTGGCGCAATCAGCAGCCCCGTCGGCGTCGCCCTGGACGCCGACGATGATGTCTATGTGCTCAATCGCGGCAACGGCAACAACGGGACGGTGGTGGAATTCGATTGTTACGGCTACCTCCTCGGCACCAATGCCGTCGCGCTGACCAATGCCAACGCCATCACGCTCGATGACGCGGGTAATATTTACCTGACCGCCGGCAACTCCTTGATCCGGATCACCCCCGCCGGCGTCCAAACCACCGTTGCCACTGTGACCAACGCCGGCGCCTCCCTCCAGGGCCTCGTCGTCATGGAGAGCGGGTTAATTGCCGCCTGCGACTCCGGCCGCAACGGCATCTACCTCATCAACCCTGCCAGCGGCGTCATCTCCACCAACACCGGCTTCAACGGCGCGGGCGACAACGCCAACATTTGGGAGGCCACCCAGAACAATCCTGTCCCAAAAACCATGGCCATGTTTAACCAGCCCATGGGCCTGGCCCTGGCGGGCAACAACATGCTCATCGTCTCCGACTACGGCAACAACCGCGTCAAAGTGGTCAACTCCGCCGGCACCGTCACCAACCTCTACGGTGTCAGTTCCAATCTCTGGTGCTACTACTGCGCGCCGTCCGGCTACACTTGCCCCGGCTGGCCCGGTTGGTGGGACGGCCCGGTCGTGGTCCCGGATGCCTGCGGCGATGTCGAAGCGCGCGAGCCCAACGGCGTCCTTCTCGCGGGTAACTCGGCTGGCGCTGTCACCGTCTATGTCACGGAGGACTATTACCATTTGATCCGCACGGTGACGGGCACGACCTTGCCGCCGGTCCCGCCCCCGCCCCCGCCTCCGCCTGCCGCGCCAACCATCTTGAGCGCCGTCACAAACCTTACCGGCTACTGGCAGGTTACTTTGACCTGGTCAACGGTTGCCGGCTCAAATATTACTTACGACGTACAACGATCCGCTTCCAGTGGCCCACCTTACACATTCATTGCTAGTACATCTTCCACAAGTTATACCGACACCAATGTCCCCAGCGGAACGAATTGCTATGTTGTTTCGGCGGTCAGCGCTGGAGCCGAAGGTCCAAACTCGGCTCAAGTCTGCGTCACGGTGCCCCTGCCGCCCGTTCCTCCTCCTGAGATCGGCTGGGTGATGTACACGAATGCACCCCTGACTGGGCTGCCGCTCTCGGTGCTCATCACCGACCAGCCGTTTGTTTTCAACAACGACGTCTGCATCGGCATCACTTGCACCGCCGGCGCCGAAACCCTCTTCACCTATGGCACGGACCTGGCCAGTACTCTCGATCCGACCACCAACGGAAGCACCGCGCCGTGCTTCGAAAACGGCGTGTCCCCTGACCAAGTCCCGCCCTGCCTTAATGGATCGCTCTGCTTGCCGAACCTGGCGATCAAAGCGATTGGCGTCGCGCCCGGAACCGGACGGCAAAACAGTGCCGTGGTCTCGGCCATGTTCCAGTTCATAACTGCCAGTCCATTGGTTACTGGCAACAATGCCGGCCTGTTCACGGTGTCGGACGTCACGACCAACGCGGAGCTATGGTACACGACTGATGGTTCCAATCCCACCAACGCCGCGCCCAGCGTGGGGCCGATTCCCAGCGGCACAAACAACCTCTCTCTCCAGTTTCCTCCGGGCACCAGCAATCTCACCTTCAAAGTGATTGCCGTCCGCGCCTGCTATCAGCCCAGCGCCGTTGTCACCGCCTACTTCTACGAGACCAATTTCGTGCCCAACGTCATCAGCTTTGGCTTCGCCTCCGGCGAGGCCTCCAGCCAGTTCATCGGCTCCCCCGGCCAGACCTTTTATGCGCCGGTCACTTTAACCCCCTTGGCGGCCACAGAGATCTACAGCCTCCAATTCAATTTGACCGTTAATCCGGGCGGCGCGAACCCCGGTCCGGCCATGACCCCAGGCGCCTACAGTTTCCAATCCTTTCTGGTAAAGCCCATACCGGGCACCACGCCTGTGGAATACATCATTATTCCCCCGGCCATGTTCCTCACTGCCGCGACCAACCCCGCACCCGTTGTCCCGACCAACCAAGTCTTCCAGTATAACAATGGCTGGTTCGAGTCCCTCACTTTCAGCGACACCAACGGCGGCCTGAACCTCCTGGGGGTGGGCTGGCTCGAAAATTACTACCAGACAAACCTTTACAACACCCTGAGCCAGGACCTCATCGCCTTCTCTAAACCCCATGATACCATGTTCACTCCCGCCATCGGCAAAGTGGTTCTGGGGGGTTACGCCTTCCAGATTCCCCCCAAAGCCACCAACAGCCAAACCTATCAAATCCAGATTGGCCGCCCCTCCGCGACCGACGATGGCATCGGCGCGCCTGGCTCCGCCGTTTATATCGCCGCACCGACCAGTACCAATGCATTGGGGCCTGGCTCCATCAACGCCCTCAAGATTGTCACCGCCGGCCAGCGCAAGTACATTGCCGGGGACTGCGCTCCCTTCGGCTGGTTCAACGCCGGCGACTTCGGCGACACCAACCTGGACAACAGCGACGTCGAGCAGGTGTTCGAGTCGGCCATTTACGGCGTCTGTTATCCACCACCCAACAGCGATTTCCTCGACAGCATGGATTCGTGCGGCGGTCTCGGCGGGCTTGACCCCCATACCGGCTACTACACCAATTCCGGCCCCCTGACCCTCGCCCAGGAGAACGCCTTGTTCAATGGCAGCGACACGAATATCAATGCCATCGCCTTTGGCGACGGCGTGCTCGACGTGTGCGACGTCTATGTCACCTTCCGCCGGTCGCTGGACCCGAGTTTGAATTGGTTCCAACGCTTCTGGACCAATGGTATTCTCGAGGCCGAACCGCTTTATCCCCAGCCCCAGGTCCAGTCCCAAGTCAACCCCTCAGACACCCTGGTGCAGTCGCAGGTCAGTATGTCCTTCTTGACCAATCCGCCGTCCGTCAATTTCGCCGCCGGCGATGCCCTTGCCTCCGCCGGGCAAACCTTGCAAATTCCCATTACCGCCAGCGTCTTTGGCAACTACCCCCTCCGCGTCTTGATGCTCAATCTAAGCGTCGTGCCGCTCGACGGTTCGCCGGCCCTGACCAACGCCATCCAGTTCACGCCCAATAAAACCCTGGGCACGCCCACCCTGACCTCTTCCACCGGCAACGCCAACTACGCCGCCACTTGGCTCAACAGCACCATCGCCGGCCTGACCGGCACGGCCACCCTGGGCACCTTGACCGTCACCGTCCCCGCCAACGCCCCGAGCAGCGCCGCCTACGCCATTCACTTCGACCATGCCTCGGCCTCCCCCAACGGCATCGGCTCCTTCCCCAAACAGACCCTCACCGGCCTCATCACCTTGTCCAGCCGAACCACTTCCTATTACAACGACGGCATCCCCGACTCCTGGCGGCTCCGTTACTTCGGCACGATCTACAACATCCTCTCCCAGGCCGCCGCCGATGCCGACGGCGACGGCGCCAACAACTGGCAGGAATACATCGCCGGCACCGACCCCACTGATCCGACCTCGGTCTTGCGCGTTTCGACCGACCAGGCCGTCGCCCAAACAAGTCAGGATTGTGTCATCCAGTGGCCGAGCGTCGCCGGCAGAAATTACGTCATCCAACGCTCCGTCAGCCTCTACGGCCCTTGGACTCCGGTCTCCACCATCACCGGCAGCGGGGCCAATATGCAATTCCATGACACGACTGGCGGCAAGGTCCGCTTCTATCGGGTGCAGGTGACTCAGTAACCGCCGACAGGGTGTAGCCGCCGACGGCAGTCGGCGCCATCTTCCGGGACTGAGAATCAGCGCCGACTGCCGTCGGCGGCTACACGCCATGAAATTTCCCGGCTATCCGTCCGGCGAGTCCCCTGCCCTTTTCAGGTAGTCGAACGAATAAATCCCCGTCGCGTGCCCATCCGCCCACACCGGCTGCACGGCGTAAGTCCCCACCATTTCGACGCGCGCCAACCGGAACGCCGCCGGCGATAGCGCCTGTTTCGGGCCACTGTAAAGGTTCCCCATCACATCCATCTCCCCTTTGCACCCGGCGCACGGACAGCACCGGCGCAACTTCTCCAATGAAATGAAGCTCTCGCTGCCGTCATCCCATTTGATGGCCAGCTCCTCGCCAATCTGTTGTATATCCGTCGGTCGCATGTAACCCTGCAACTTACTTAACTTATTTAACCCATTTAACCTATTTAACCTATTTAACCTATTTAACCCATTTAACTCCTTCAACCCATTTAACCTATGTCACCAATTCCAGCACCCGCTCCAGCTCCCCGTCCGTGTTGTAAAAGTGCGGCGACAGCCGGATGTATTTCTGTCCCGTCCGATCCGTCCGCAGCGACGTCGCCACCCCTGCGTCCGTGAGCTTCTGGTGGAGCGCGGCCAGGTCCGACCCACGCCGGTAAAACGAGACGATCCCGCTCCCGTTCTCCGCCGGCGCGTCCGCCTGCAACACCGTCCAGCCCTTCGCCTGCAACCCCGGCACCAACCGGGCGCGTTTCCGCAACAGCTCACAGGCGATGTTCTCCACCCCCAACTCGACAAGCAGCTCCATCGCCGCCACCAGCCCCACGATCCCCAGCAGATTGTGTGTGCCCGCCTCATACTTCTGCGAGCCGCTGCGGAAAACGATCTGCTCCTGCGCGACGTAATCCGGGCACCGCACGTTGTTCCACCCGTAAATCGGCGGATTGATCTTTCCCTGTGCCGAACCGCGCACGTACATCACCCCCGCCCCGCACGGCCCCAGCAGCCACTTGTGCGCGTCCGCCGCCAGCAGGTCCACCGCCTCCACCGTCGTCGGAAACGCCCCCAGCGTCTGAATCGCGTCCAGGCAGAACAGGATGTTTCGCCCGCGCAGGTATTTGCCGATGGCCGGGACATCAATCCGATACCCGCTGATAAAGTGGCACGAGGCCAGCGCCACCAACTGCGTGTTCTCATCCACCTGCCCCATTACGTCCTTGGGCCGGATCACCCCCAGCCCCCGCGTGTTCATCAGCCGCACCTCCACCCCCTGCTCGGCCAATGCCATCCACGGATACACGTTCGACGGGTAATCCTCGAAATACACCAGAATATTGTCCCCCCGCCGCAGCTTCAGCCCGCTGGCGATGAAGCTCAGCGCCAGTGAGGTCGGCCCCACGAACGCCACCTCGTTGCTCTGGCAATTGAGCAATTCCGCCCCCAGCTTCCGGCCCTTCTCGAGGATGCCCGGATAGACAAACTTCTCCTGGTCGCCGGTCGTGGCTTCGCGGGTGTAGTTCGCCACCGCCTCCGCCACCCGCCGCGGCAGCGGGGCATCCCCCGCGTGCGCGAGGAAAATCTTCTCCCGCGTCACCGGGAACTCGTGGCGCCGCAGCTCTTCATTTTCAAGAATCTCGGTTAAAGTCATCCCCTGAAGCTATGGATTTGCGCCTGCCCCACAAGGCCGGAAAGTAGTTGATGATGGAGAGTTCAGGGCTGAGGAACCAGACGGGCAGGCGGGCGGACCGCGCTTCTGCGGAGCTTTCAGCGATACACTTCGCGGCGATGCCGCACGCGGTTCACCCGCACTACCCGGGCTGCGTCATCAAATACCCAAGTACGCCGCCAGTGGGCGGTAATGCCTGGGCTTCTCGCGGGCCTTCTTCAGCCAAGCCGTGTCCTCAGCGTCTTCCGCTCGTTCCAACAACTCCTGGTAATCTTCCAGGGGAATGATGACCGAGACTGGTTTCCCGTTGCGGACCACGATTTCCGGCTTTGCCAACATCGCTTTCATCTGGGAAAATGTTACCAGTCCTGCGCCTTTAAGTAAACCCCCGCCAGTTCACTGGCCCGCCGGGAGCGGGCCTTTAAGCAGCTCCACGTCCTTGACCCAGACTTTGCCGGCTCCTTTGACCACGAGGTTCAGTTTGATCAGGTCCGGCTTCTCGCCCTTTTTCAGGAAGAAAGGGGTTTCGTACGAGGCCCAGCCGTTAGAGCCGGTGACGGTGTGCTCCATATCGCGCGAGAAGAACTCGCCTTTGCCGGGGAACCGGCACCACATCTCCAAATACGTCTCCCCGGTCAGGTTCTCCGTCTTGAGCTTCGCCCGGTAGATCACCATGCACTGTTCCGCGTCGGGATTCTCCACTTCAAACAGGCGGACAGTCTGCGCTTTCTTGCAGTCCGCCAGCCAGGCCCTGTCCTCGGTTACCGTCAGGTCTTTGGAGATGGCCGGGTCGGCGGTGGTGAAGGTCTTCAAGATTTGGGCCTTTTGCTTGGGGCCGCCTGTGGCCGACAAGGCCGCAAGCAAGGCCGCCACGAGGAGAGAATACTTTGCTGTCTTCATAGTTTATGTCGCTGATGTGCTTTGTTGTGTTTGTTGTTCTTGGTTCGAGCGCCTGGGGTCGGCTGCGGGCTGCCTAGTTCGAGGGCGCCGCCGTCAACTCAACGTCCTTGATGAAAACCTTTCCCCGCCCTTCGACCACAAGGTTGAGGCTGATCAAGTCCGGTCTCTCTCCGGCCTTCAGGAAGAACGGCGTTTGGCAGGTCGCCCAGTCCGTCGAACCCGAAATGGGGTTGTCCAGTCCGCGCGAGAAAGCTTCGCTCAGGCCCGGGAATTGGCACCACATCTCCAGATAAGCGCGGCCAGCCAGCCCTTCGGTCTTAAGCCGCGCCCGGTAGAGCACCGTGCAATGCTCCACTCCCGGATTGGGCACTTCAAACAGGCGGAAGGTCTGCGTGGTGGTGCAACTGGCCGCCCAGGCATTGTCCTCCGTCAAGGCCAGTTCTTCTGAAAGGGGCCGGTCGGCGGCGGTGAAGCGTTGCAATATTCCCGTCTCGCGATGCATCAGGCTCGGAAACTCGCGCTCAAGGTCCGCTTGTTGTTGCTTCAACTTGTCAATCTTGTTGCGCTCTGACTGAACCAGCGGATTGCCCTCCGTGTATTCCATTAGTAGCTCGCCCTCCCGCTTTTTCAGAAGCTCCAGCCTCACGGTCATCTCTCTGTATTCCTCAACCTTCTCGGGAGGCACGGCGGCTGTGAAGTGTTGCAAGATTCTCATCTCGTGGGGCCTCGGCGGCAGGCCGGAACCGGAGCCTGTCGGGCACCCTGTTTCCAGCGCGACGAGAAAGCAGGCAATGAGTGCGACCCCCAGAAGTGCAAACCAAATCCTCCAGCCTGGCTTTTGCGGTGTGGTTTGCGGAGTGGCTGCGTTGCCGATAGCGCCGATCAGCCGGTCCATGAGCCACGCGGCCACCACTGCCAGCCCGAGCATGAGGACCATGCCTTTCGCGACTACGATCCTCTCCAGCCCGATGGGTGACTGCCCCGCCGCCACCAAACCAATCGCACGCCATGATGCCAGCGCCAACAGGCCAGTCGCCTGAAAACCCGCTGCCGCCAAACCCACCGCCTCAAAGCCCACCGCAAACAAGCCGACCGGCCAAAAACCGCCCGCGACCAGTCCACATGGAAACAGGCCCCAGGCGCTAAACCCTACCGCTATCACGCCGATTGCCACCGGACCAACCGCCACGATCCCTTTGGCGACGCGCGGACGGCCAGTGGCCGGATCAATGCCCCAAGCGACATGGACCAGCGGCAGGCCGAACAGAGTTTGCCGCGTGCGATAATTACGGCCCACCCGGGCGTGCGCGAGCGAGTCAGCAAGCGATTCGCCTGGCCTGCCCGTTCCCGTCGCAATCGTTTCCACGTCACTCTTTATCTGGCTGGCATGTTGATAGCGGCGTTCCGGCTCATTCTCCAGCGCATGCATCACCACCTCGTCCAGCCGCACATCCACCTGCACCTTGCGCGACGGCGGGGCGAATTTCCCCAGCGGCAATTCGCCCGTCAGCATTTCGTAAAACACCACGCCCAGCGAATAGAGGTCCGCCCGATGGTCCACCTCCTGCGGATGTTCAATCTGCTCCGGCGCCATGTAATGAGGCGTGCCCATGACCTGCCCTGCGCCGGTCAGGCGAAAGTCCTGCGGCTCGCGGCCCAGGATTTTCGCCAGGCCG
This sequence comes from Verrucomicrobiota bacterium, assembly GCA_050011195.1. GTDB lineage: Bacteria > Verrucomicrobiota > Verrucomicrobiia > Limisphaerales > UBA8199 > PALSA-1440. The sequence goes on from JBEKJO010000078.1 coordinate 21,313, forward strand.
AAGTCGGCAATCTTCACGCGGCCCTTCTTGTCCAGCAGCACGTTCTCCGGCTTGATGTCACGATGCACGATGCCTTCATCGTGCGCATACTGGAGGGCCTCGCAGATTTGCGGGATGATCTGCAGCGCCTGGGGCGGCGAAAGTTTGCCCGCGCGTTCAACCTGCCGCAGGTTCGGCCCGTCCACATATTCCATGAGGAAGTAATGGAGGCTGGTGATAGGTTGGGGGCTTCCAGCCCCGGACGCAGGCGGGATGCCTGCGCCACTCACCTGGCCGAAGTCATAGACGCCGACAATGTTCGGGTGGGTCAGCCGGGCCAGCGCGCGGGCTTCACGGGTGAAGCGTTCGGCAAAGCCCGGATCGCTCCCGGTCCGGGGCGGGAGAATCTTCAAGGCCACCAGGCGGTCGAGTCCGGGCTGGCGGGCTTTATAGACCGCGCCCATGCCGCCTTTGCCGATCAGCTCGAGGATTTCGAGCTGGGGAAAGAGCCTGGCAATAGCCTCAACCGGGGGCGGAACGAAGCCGGCATCCCCGCCGCCCGCGCTTCCCGAGGCCGTGCCGAAGCCGGCCTTCATCAGGCACTCCGGGCAGATTCCCTGCGGCGCGTCGGCGGCCAGTGCCTTCCCGCAACTCGGACATGTTCGCTGCGTATCCATAACTGTCTTTCTACCTGTTTCTGAAGCATTGGCGGGTGCGAGGTTACACCAAAACCAGTTAACTGGGTTTAATGGGTTACAGAGGTTACATCGGGGCGACCTCATTTAACCCATTTAACCCATTTAACCCATTTGACTCATCTAACCCCTCAACGCTAACGCGCGAGCACGCTAAACAGGTGATGCATTTCCTCATCCACTTCGCCGCGGCTGCCGACCGTGTTGGCGATTTCCTCCCGCAGCAATTGCCGGTAACGCTGGCGCAGGCGGTGGACCGCCACTTTGACGGCCCCTTCGGTCATGCCGAGCTTCGCCGCCAAAGCGGCGTAGGGCTGCGCCTGGCGATCCCCGACGAGGCAAGGTTTGAGCGCGTCGAACAACCCCTCCGTGCCCGCCGTCGCGTGCTCTTCGCGCAGCCGGCTCAAGACCTCGTCGAGCAGCGCCAGCGCCCAGCGCCGTTCGAAGCATTGCTCGGGCGTCAGCGGGTCCGCCGGTTCCTGGCCGTAGCGCGTCTCCGCTGTGTCGAGCTGCAAGGGCACGATCTGCACGGCGCCCCCGCGTTTTTTGGCCCGCGCCTTGTCCCATTCGTTCGCCAGGAAGTGGTTCAGCGCCGCCAGCAGGAAGGTCCGAAAGCGCCCCCGCTCCCGGTCCGCCTGCGCCAGCCAGTTCTGCTCCAGCAACCGCGCGAAGAACTCCTGCGTCAAATCCTGGGCATCGTGCGCCCCATAGCCGCGGCGGCGCACATAAGCGTAGAGGGGATACCAATAGGCCTGGCAGAGCCGGGCCAGCGCGGCTTGGGCGCGGGTCGTATCGCTGCGCCGCGCGGCCAGGACGACGGACCAATGCGTCGTGACGAACGCGGCCTGACGCCCCCGGGCTTCGGCCGAGGGTGAAGTCGCCGGATGGTCGCGCGAGGTCCCCGTTGTGCTCATGCCCCCGAGCCTACCGGGGCTGGGCCAAAGCGCAAGGCCCCAGGCCCTGATATGCTTCCGGCATCCGGATGGGGTGTAACCAGGATGCGCTTGAGCCTGATGGGGGTAGCAACTGCGGGCGGGTAACAGTAACCTGCGTCAGGTTTGCGCGCGATGCTACAGCCAACCGAGTGTGCCACCAGAAGTGTGCCAAGGGCGCGAAAACTGTGCCAGTTTGGCACTAATGGCACACCTGTCGGAGCCGGCAAAAACAGGGAACTCATTCGTAAGTATCTACTCTTAAGCAACTTATCTGGAAACACTCCAAGTGGCACTGTCACTGCTTGGAGGACGGTGGATTTTTGTATCGAGGAATAATCGTATGGCAAAAGTAATTGGCATTGATTTGGGCACAACGAACTCATGTATGGCGGTCATGGAGGGCGGGGAGCCCGTCGTGCTCGAGAATTCTGAAGGACGCCGGGTCACCCCGTCCGTCGTGGCTTTCACCAAGACCGGCGAGCGGTTGGTCGGAGACGCCGCCAAGCGGCAAGCCGTCACCAACTCCAAGAATACGGTCTATTCCATTAAGCGCTTCATGGGGCGCAAATACACGGAAGTGGAAGAGGAACGCAAACGCGTCCCCTACAAAGTCGTCGCCGGCTCAAACGGCGATGCGGCCATTGAGGTCGAGGTCGAAGGCAAGCCCAAGCAATTCACACCGGCGGAAATCTCCGCCATGATCCTCGGCAAACTCAAGGCGGACGCCGAGATGCGGTTGGGCGAGAAGATTACGCAGGCCGTGATTACCGTCCCCGCTTATTTCAACGACTCCCAGCGGCAAGCGACCAAGGACGCCGGACGGATTGCCGGGCTGGAAGTGCTGCGGATCATCAACGAGCCTACCGCCGCTTCGCTCGCCTACGGACTGGACAAGAAGAAGGACGAGGAAATCGCGGTGTACGACCTGGGCGGCGGCACCTTCGACATCTCGGTGCTGGAAATCGGCGACGGCGTCTTCGAGGTCAAGGCCACCAATGGCGACACCCACCTGGGCGGCGATGATTGGGATGGCCGGATCATGGACTGGATTCTGGACGAGTTCAAGAAAGAGCACGGCATGGACCTGCGCAAGCAGCCCGACGCGCTCCAGCGCATCAAAGAGGAGTCGGAGAAGGCCAAGATCGCCCTCTCCAGCTCGCAGGTCTATGAGATCAACCTGCCGTTCATTACCGCCGACGCCAGCGGGCCCAAACACATCAGCATGAAGCTGACCCGCGCCAAGATGGAGCAGCTCTGCGACGATCTTTTCGAGCGCACCATCACCCCGGTGAGAAACTGCCTGGGGGATGCGAAAATCTCCGCGGACAAGATTGACGAGCTGGTCCTGGTCGGCGGCATGACCCGTATGCCCAAAGTGGTGGACACCGCGCACGGTCTGGTGAACAAGACCCCCCATCAGGGCGTAAACCCGGACGAAGTGGTGGCCGTCGGCGCCGCGATTCAGGCCGGCGTCCTCAAGGGCGAGGTCAAAGATGTCCTGCTGCTCGACGTGACGCCGCTGTCGCTGGGCATCGAAACGCTGGGCGGCGTGTTCACCAAGCTCATCGAACGCAACACGACCATTCCCACCCGCAAATCGGAAATCTTCTCCACCGCCTCGGACAATCAGCCGGGCGTCGAGATTCACGTCCTCCAGGGCGAACGCCAACTGGCCCGGGACAACAAGACCATCGGCAAGTTCCACCTCACCGACATCCCGCCCGCGCCGCGCGGCATGCCCCAGATCGAAGTGGCCTTCGACATTGACGCCAACGGCATCCTGCATGTCAGCGCCAAGGACTTGGGCACCGGCAAAGAGCAGAAGATCACCATCACCGCCAGCAGCGGCCTGAGCAAGGACGAGATCGAGAAAATGCGCAAGGACGCCGAGGCGCACGCCGAGGACGACAAGAAGCGCCGCGAGGAAATCGAGATGCGCAACGAGGCGGACAACGCCGTCTATCGCTCCGAGAAGATGCTCAAGGACAACGCCGACAAGATTTCCGGCTCCGACAAGAGCAAGATCGAAGCGGCGATCAAGGAAGTGAAGGAAGCCCTCAAAAGCGCCGACGCCTCCGCCATTCGCTCGGCCAGCGAGAAGCTCAACGAGGCCTGGCAGGCCGTTTCGGCCGAGCTTTACAAGGCCGCCGCAGAAAAGGCGCGCGCCGGCAAAGCCCAGGGGGGCCAGCCCGGGCCGGAAGCCGGCGGCGAACCCAAGGGCGAGGACAAGAAGGGCAAGGACGAAGGCCCGATCATCGACGCCGAGGTCGTGGACGACAAGAAGTAGCTTTTCCCGCCTGCGGCTGCGGCGGGATTAAAAACAGATTTTGAGAAGCATGGGTTCGTTTTACACAGGCTGCAAAGTCGAGAACCACGAAGACCCGAAGAAGGTCGCGGTGGTGCCCAGGCTAATGGTTTACGACTTGCCCTCCGCGGGTGCGGCGGGGTCTTGATTCGAAGCAACAACAAAAACAAGCAAAAGAAGAAAGCAAACTATGGCACTAAACGTAAAACCCCTCGGCGATCGCGTTCTGGTTGAACCGGTCGAAGAGAAGGAAGTAAAGAAGGGCGGAATCATTATCCCTGATACCGCCAAGGAAAAACCGCAAGAAGGCATCATCCGCGCGCTGGGCACGGGCAAGACCGACGACAACGGCAAGAAAGTCCCGTTCGAGGTCAAGGTCGGCGACCGGGTGCTCGTCAGCAAGTACGGCGGCACCGAAATCAAGCTCGACGGCAAGGAGTATAAGCTCCTCGGCGCGGACGACCTCCTGGCCATCCTCGAATAACCATCAACGGTTGAGTCTATCAACAATCAACAATCGACTATACTAACTTATGGCAGCAAAACAATTACTCTTCGATGAAGCCGCACGGCAGGCCGTGATGCGCGGGGTGGCCAAGCTCTCCCGCGCCGTCACCGCCACACTGGGTCCCAAGGGCCGCAACGTTGTGCTCGACAAGAAATTCGGTTCTCCAACCGTGACCAAGGACGGTGTCACCGTCGCCAAGGAAATCGAGCTGGAGGATCCCTACGAGAACATGGGCGCTCAAATGGTGCGCGAAGTGGCCAGCAAGACCAGCGACGCCGCGGGCGATGGGACCACGACCGCGACCATCCTGACCGAGGCGATTTATCGCGAGGGCCTGAAGTTCGTGACCGCCGGCGGGAACCCCATCGGCATCCAGCGCGGTATCGGCAAGGCCGTTGAGGCCGCGGTCGCGCACCTCGACAAAATCACCAAGAAGGTGAAGGACAAAGAGGAAATCAAGCAAGTGGCGACCGTATCGGCCAACTGGGACACCACCATCGGTGAGATCATCGCCGACGCGATGGACAAGGTCGGCAAAGACGGCACCATCACGGTCGAGGAAGCCAAGTCCATCGAGACCACCCTCGAAGTGGTCGAAGGCATGCAGTTCGACAAGGGCTATCTCTCGCCCTATTTCGTCACCAATGCCGAGACGATGGAAGCCAAGCTCGAAGACGCTTACATCCTCATCTTTGAAAAGAAGATCAGCAGCCTCAAGGACATGCTGCCGCTGCTCGAAAAGGTCGCCAAGGTCGGCAAGCCGATGCTCCTCATCGCCGAAGACCTCGAAGGCGAAGCGCTGGCCACCCTGGTGGTCAACAAGCTGCGCGGCACGCTCAACGTCGTCGCCGTCAAGGCCCCGGGCTTCGGTGA
>JBEKJO010000079.1:0-26245 GCA_050011195.1 Verrucomicrobiota bacterium
GGCGGACCGGCCTCTTTGGCGGCGCTGGCGAGGATGGGGAAGATGCCCTGACGAGTGGTTTCCGGCACGCTGAGGAAGAGCTCGAGCAGGGAGCCTTCGTTGGAGTCCTGGAGGTTGAACGCGAGCGCTTTGCAACCCGCCAATCCGGTGCCGTTGATGAGTTTGTCCGGCTTGAGAGGCTCAAGCGGGTCGGCCGGGTCGGTCTCCTTATTCTCGGACGGCTTGCGGCCCAGGGTATCCACGAAGGCCTTCACATTCACCCAGCCATAGAACGGGGCGTCGCGAAAGAGGCCCTGCTGGCTGGCTTGATAGGCGGCCAGGTCGCCCACCACGGGCACGGCGCCGCCGGTGAGACGAATGACAACCTTTTCCACACCCTTCGTCGAGTTGCCGGCTACGAGCAGCGAGTCCACCTGGCCAATCACCAGTTCCTTGCTGGCGGTCAGGAGGACGGCGAGCGTGTCGAGCAGCAGGTCCCCCTTGCCGGTCGGGCTGACGGGCGCTTGTTTGATGTCGGGGCCGCTGCCGGAGACTTGCGGGAACACCGGTGGGTGCCAGAGGAACTTGCTTAGGGTCTTCGGAGCGTCGTTGGTGGTGACGGGAAAGACGGAGAACTCCAGGTTGCGGATTCTCTCCGTCTTGAGAATCTTGCCCGAGCCGACCCATTTCTTGCGGAGGTCGGCGAGGTTGGTCTTGAGCAGATCGGTCTTGTCCCTCGTGTCGAGCAGGAGCAGAAAGCCGAGCGGCTGGTCGTCGGTGCCTTGCCAGGCATTCTTGGTCACGGCAAACGTCAGTTGACCCTGCGGCAGGCTGGCATAGGTGTCGAGGCTCACGTTCAGGTCCCGTTCCAGGGGCTTGACGACTTCCTCCCGCCAGCGCGCGAGGAACTTGTCCTTAAGCGGCTTCATGGCGAGATCGTTCCAGAGCTGGCCCTTGGGCGACCTTTGGCAGATCTGGCGCAGCTTGGCGAAGTCCGGCGCAGTCAACAGGATGAGCGTGTCGTCGGGCAGCAATTGTTCCGGCGCGGGAACCGCGCCGCCGGCGGCCAGGACCAGCGAGAACAGAGCCGCCAACATCGCCAGAGAGCAGCCGACGATTCCCCGTCCCCATGAACCTTGATTCGCCAGAAATCTGCCGACGGTTCCCCCTCTCCCCATCGGATGAGGAGAGGGCCGGGGTGAGGGGTCCGCCTTGGCCTTGCGGTTCAGGTGTTGCGTCGCGGGGCCTGGCTCCCAGCGCGGCGACGGGTTGTCAGGGTTCATCAATCAGGCTTACTCCTCCGCCCGGTTTTGCCGTGCGTGGCTGGGCGGTTCGAGGTAGCGATAGGGATTGCCGGGGTTCTCGTTCGAATAGGCAAACGCGTCGCGATGATCGAGGAAGAACTTGACCGACTCGACCGGGATGGCAAAGCCCAGTCCCTCACCGGCGGTAACCTTCATGTTCGTCACGCCGATCACTTCACCGCTCAGGTTGAAGAGCGGCCCGCCGCTGTTGCCGGGATTGATCTGCGCCGTCGTCTGCAAATAAAGCAGCCCCCCCACTTCGCGCGTCCGGGTGCTGAGAATGCCTTCGGTGACCGTGCGCTCCAGCCCCAGCGGGCTGCCGATCGCGAACACCCGCTCCCCCACCGACAGCGCGTCGGCGTTGCCCAGGGGCAGGAACTTGAACCTGGGAGCCTCTTTGTCCTCGACTTTCAGCAACGCCAGGTCGGCAAACTTGTTCAGGGCGATGATGCCAACCTGCTTGTAGGTCTTGCGCTCGAGCTGGCCGTCCTTCTGGTGATAGACCTCGACTGAAATCTGGGTCTCATTCTCGGTGACGTGGAAATTGGTGATCAGGAAACCGTCTTCGTTGAGGAAGTAACCCGAGCCGAGGCCGCTCGGCGTGCGCACCTGGACGACGGCTTCCCCGATTTGGTTCACCAGCTCCCGCACGGTGCGGATGGGAGCCGGCTTGTTGGGGGCCGAGTAGAAACCGGGTTTGGCTTCAGCCACCTCGGCGGGACCGCTGGCGGCGGCGCCCTTTTGCCGGCGCGGCGGCTTGGCGGCGGGCGCGCCAGCCTCGTCCTTGAGAATCTTCACCACCTGATTGCGCGGGACGACCAGCACCGTATAGCCAACATCCACGACCACCTGGTCGGGCTTCTCCGCGAGGACTTTGCCGGTAAGGGCGGCCTTATCTTTCAACTGGACGGTGTCCGCCCGTGCGGAGGGCACGCCGCACGCAACCAGCGCTGAAAGAAACACACACGATCTTAGCATCACCAGACACTACTCACGGGGAGCCGCTTTGACAAGCCAGCAGCCCGGCGGGCCGGGGGCTGAAATCCGAAATCCGAGAACCGAAAGCCGAAGGGAATCCGAACCCCGGGAATCAGCGTGACCAAAAGAGATGTCGCCTCGCGAATCGGCGAGGAGCAGCAGCATCTTCATTCCTTCGGCTGCGCATAGCCCCGATTGGGAAGATGAGTTCCAGTGTAAAGTTTCGCCCGCGCCAAAAGTCGCTTTTCTCTCTCGCATCTGCCCGTCAACGGCGGTAACTTAACCGCAGATTATGACGCTTAGAGTCCATTTTGACGGCAAAGTTCTGGTTCCAGACGAGCCGGTAAACCTGCCAGTGAATTGCGCCCTGGAAGTCCAAGTGACACCCGTCGGCCCGCCGTCCACAGCCGGCAAGCCGCTCGCGCGGTTGCTCGCCTTGGCCCGCAAGTTTCCCGTGACCGACGGGCCGGCGGACGGCGCGGCGCAGCACGACCACTATCTTTACGGACTTCCCAAAAGGCCATGATCCTGCTCGACACGAGCTATTTCATCGCGCTCTTTACGCCGGACGACCACCTCTACAAACGCGCGGTTGCCTGGTCGCTGCATTTGAACGAACCGCTGCTCGTCACCGAATACGTCCTTCTGGAGTGCGTGAATTCCTTTTCCAGGCCCAAGGATCGCCCATCGGCCCACGCGCTGATCGAGCATGTCCGGTCCGACCCGGTTTGCGAGTTGGTCTATGCTTCCCCCGAACTCTTTGAAGCCGGACTGCGGTTGCACCGCGAGCGACCCGACAAGGAATGGTCGCTGACCGACTGCATCTCCTTCGCGCTCATGGGCCACCCAAAATGAAACTGAAACGTCATCAGCGCGTGCGCTGAAGCAATAGACGGCTGCTTCCGATGCTCAATAAAGGCGATGTGAAAGCGCATAGCAGTTACAGAAACCCAGTGCTGCCGAAAGTGCCCATGCCGCCCAAACGCGGAGCGGTATCGGCTTCTGAAGAACCGTAGGATCATCCCGGAACATCACAAAGAGAACAGCGAACACCAGAGCAAGAGGTGCGACAAACGCAATCTTCTTGTCGTAGTAACCTGAGTAGTGAACCGTGTGCCAATTCCAAGCGAAAGCTGCCACCGAGAGAGCCAATAAAGCGCAGACCGCGACAACTCTCCTACGCTGGACGACAGAAAGTGGTGCTGGCTGTGGCAGAAGTGGTCTTCCAGCCTCGGGCGAAGATACCGTGCTCTGATGCAGGCGTTCCGAGTCCTCTCGCTTCTTGGCACGACGCATCGCGATGAACAGGCCAACATTGCCGGCGAGCATGAGAACGGCGATCAGAATCAACGCACTTGGCTCGTCCTTCGGATTGCCCTTGCCACGAAGATGATCCCAGAAAATGCCGAGACATGCGACGCTCAAAATCGCAAGCGTGATGAGATTGTTGCGATAATACTTGTAGCCGAGTTTCATGGCGTGCCGTGCAGTCTGCCCATTTAATTACATGGAAACCTTTCCAACCATGTTGATAACAGGCTCAAAATATGGAATCGCTGCCATGCGCCGGCATTAACGCGCGGGCCGGGCGGCGCGGCAAGCTTTTTCGCCGGAGGGCGGCGGCCTGGCGTCAGGTTATGGCTGGTGGTTGTGCGCGTAGGCGCACAAGGCGCGGAGGTTCTCAGCGGGCGTGTCGCGTGGCACTTCGCAGCCGGCCCCGACGATGAACGGCGCCCCGGCCTGGCGATGACATTCGGCGATGGCGGCAGTGACTCCCGCCGGGTCGCCATTGCGCAGCACCGTCACCGGGTTCAGGTTGCCCAGCAGGATCGTGTGGGGGCCCATCTTCTGCCGCGCTTCCGCGATGGGCGCCAGGGAGTCCAGGTCCACAATGTCGCAACCGAGTTTGCCCATCCCCTCCAGGATGCGGCGGGTGTTGCCGCAGATATGCAGGCGCACTTTTCCGCCCAGGGCGTGAATCCCGTCCACCAGCTTCTTCTCGTACGGCCAGACCAAGTCGTCGTAGATGGCCGGGCCGACCAAAGAGGCGGCGGCATCGCCGACGCCGATCACATCCGCGCCCGCCTTCAATTGCTCGTGCGCGAAGCGCAGTTCCATCTCGATCACGAAGGCGAACAGGTCGCGAACAAATGCGGGGTCGTCGAAGAAATCCGTCATCAGGGTGTTGATGCCCCGCAGGTCCGCCCCTTCCGCAATGGGGCCTTCGACCCAGCCCTCGATTATCTTGTCTTTGCCGACGCGCTCCTTGAAAAGGCCCAGCCCCTTGAGGCTGTTGGACATGCGGCCGCCGCCGAGGGGGTTGGGGATTTTAAGCGACGCGAGCCTGGTTTTATCAGCCAGCAGCGCCTGGTCTTCGACGATGGCGACGGGCTGGTGGTCGAAATACTCCACCACCGCGCCGCAATCCGCCGCCTCGCGGGCGGGGTCGGACATGGTGTTGACGTAGTCGAAGCCAAAGGCCTCCGCCGTGCGAATCTGCCCCTCGACCAGCACGCGGTAATCGGTGCAGTAATCGCGGTAGCGCGCGCCGATTTGGACGCAGGCGAACATCATGGTGATCGGCATGAGCGGCAGCCGATCCACCGGGCGGCCTGCCAAATGACCGAGCACTCGTTCTCGACTCGTCATTGGACTACGGGGCTAGAACTTACGTTACTTGGGAGGGCGAGCGTCCCCGCGAGCCCAAACTTCTCAGAGCAGGCATAATAACCAGGGCTCGCGGGGACGCTCGCCCTCCCGCAGAATGGATTAGGCCGTCTTTACGGCCTTCTTCGCCAGGGCGACGGCGCCGACGGCGTTTTCGCTGTAACCATCCGCGCCGATCTCATCGGCGTATTTCTGGGTGATGGGGGCGCCGCCAATCAGGACCTTGACCTTGCCGCGCACGCCGGCTTGCTTGAGGGCGTCAATGGTGGTTTTCATCGCGGGCATAGTCGTCGTGAGCAGGGCGGACATGGCGACGATGTTGGCCTTCTTCTCGTTGACGGTAGCGATGAACTTCTCCGGGGTCACATTGACGCCGAGGTCGATGACCTCGAAGCCGCCGCCTTCCAGCAGGGAGCCGACGAGGTTCTTGCCGATGTCGTGCAAATCGCCTTTGACGGTGCCGATGGCCACGCGGCCCAGGGGCTGGTCGCCCCGCGCCGTGAGGAGCGGGCGGATAAGTTCGAGGGCGGCCTTCATGGCGCGGGCGGAGATGAGCAGTTCGGGCACGAAATACTCATTGGCCTCAAAACGGCGCCCGACTTCGTCCATGGCGGGAACCATGTATTCGTTGACCAGCTTGAGCGGGTCAACCCCGTCGGCAAGGGCTTGTTGAGTGATGGCCTGCGTGGCTTTCGCGTCACCGCTTACCACCGAGTCATAGAGTTGTTTCAGATCCGGCATAGGAGCCCTTTCAGTATCATTTGCGAACGTTGGCGGCAAGACTAAGCTGAGGCGCCCATTTAAGTCAACGGCGAATTGCGGATTTCACGGATTTCGGTCATTCTGATTGCCTTCGGGTTTCGGATTTCGGGTTTCGGATTTCCTTCTTGCTCCAGCTTCGCTCGATTTCCTCGAGGGACCGGCCCTTGGTTTCAGGGACCAGCGACCAGACCACCAGAATCAGCGCCAGGCAAAACACCGCGTAGATGTAGAACGGGAAGGCATGATTGAAGCGCTGCACGAACCACGAGTTCTTCGCGTCCATCATCGGGAAGGTCTGCGTGACGGCGTAGTCGGCCATCCATAGGGAGAACGTGGCCAATCCCAGCGCGCGCCCGCGAACGGCGGTGGGATAGATCTCGGACAGAATCACCCAGGTCACCGGCCCAACCGAGAGCCCGAAGCAGACTACGTATATGATGATGAACAACAGCATCCAGCCGCTGACGGCGCTTGGGTCCGCGATGTTCTGGGCCATGACACCCATCGCCAACAGGCCGATCCCCATGCCGGCGGCCCCCAGAAACATGAGCGGCTTGCGCCCCCACTGGTCCACCGTGGCGATGGCGACAACGGTGGACAGGGCGCTCGCCCCACCAATGACGATCTGTTGCAACATGCCGGCATCCACACCGGTGGAGGCGCTCATGTTCTTGAAGATAGTGGTGCCGAAGTAGAGGAAGACGTTGATGCCGGTAACCTGCTGGAGGACGGCCAGAAGAATGCCCACCACCAGCGGGAGCCGCAGGGCGCGGGAAAACAGCTCGGCCCAATTGCCCCTCTCCGCCGACAGCGCCTCGTGGATGCTGGCAAGCTCAGCCCGGGCGAAGTCTTCGCCGGCGACTTTGGCGAGGATGGTCTTGGCCTGCTCGGCACGGCCCATCTCAACCAGCCAGCGCGGGCTTTCAGGAATCTTGAGGAGCAGCAGGGCAAAACCGATTGAGGGCAAGATGCCGCTGGCGAACATCCAGCGCCAGCCGACGGTCTCGTTCCAGGCCTGGTCTCCGTAACGGGCGATGAAGTAATTGACGAAATAGACGACCAGGATGCCGCCTACGATGGCGATCTGGTTGACCGACACGAGGCGGCCACGCAGGTGCGCCGGGGCAATCTCGGCGATGTACATGGGAGTGGACATGGAAGCGATGCCGATGCCGATGCCGCCGAGCCAGCGGAACAGAATGAAGGTCCAGATGTCCCGTGGGAGAGAAGTGCCAATGGCGGAGGTCAGGAAAAGCATCGCCGCGAGGAGCAAAGCCCGCTTGCGCCCGAACCGGTCCGAGATCGGCCCAACGATCAGAACGCCAGTCGCGCAGCCGATCAGCACGCATCCCGACGCCCAGCCTTTCATCACCACGTCGAGGTGGAAGCGAGCTGTGAGGAATTCGATGGCCCCGGAGATGACGCCCGTGTCATACCCGAAGAGCAGCCCGCCGAGCGTGGCCACGAGGCAGATGGGGATGAGGTAGGAAAGGTTCGTCTGAACCGTCGCAGACGGTCGGCTGGCAGGCGCAGGGGCAACTGGCATGGGCCGCACTTTCTCAGGCAGGGCTGCGGTCGTCAATGGCTTTGCTCAACCGCTCAACCGCGCAGCCCCGAAGCTCCCTTCCTCCCATTTTTTCCAGCGAAGGCACGCTTTCTGGGCATTATTTCGACTGACAGACGACGGCGTGAGGTGCTAATCAAGAGCCGCTCTATGAACAAGTTGAATAGACTCAAAATGCTCTGCCCAACCGGACTCCTGGTCTGCTTGTCGCTTGGCGCGGGCCTCACGCACGCCTTCGGTGACCGGGCCGTCATTTCTCTCGATGGCCAGTGGCAGATTGCGGAAGGAAACATGAGTTCAGCGCCGCCGCAATTCGACCACCATGTGCCTGTGCCCGGTCTGGTCGATGAAGCCCGGCCTCCGTTCGCCGACGTCGGGCAGAAGAGCCCGAGGCGTGAAGCGTTTTGGTATCGGCGCACGTTCCAGGTCAAAGGGGAAGTGCCCGCCGTCGCGCTGCTGAAGGTGCATAAAGCGGCTTACGGTTCGCGCGTCTTCCTGAACGGCGTTCTGCTGGGCGAGCATTTGCCCAGCTTCACGCCCGGCTATTTCGATGCGCGACCAGCCCTGCGCGGCAATGGGGCCGTGAACGAACTGGTTGTTCGCGTCGGGGCCGCGCGCGAGGCCCTGCCACCCACTGTTGCCTCAGGCTGGGATTTCGAGAAAATCCGCTACATCCCAGGAATATTCGATTCGGTCGAATTGATTCTGTCCGGGACGCCAAACATTGTCCGCGTGCAGGTCGCGCCCGAGATTGCCAACCAAACTATTCGCGTGCAGGCGGTCGTGCGGAATACCGGTCCGAAGACCAGCACGCAATTGCGCTTTAAGGTGCGCGAGGCGCGCTCCGGGAGGCTCGCCAGCGAGGGCGTCTCGGAACAGATCACACTCGACGGCAACGCCGAGCAGCCCGTGGAGATGCGGATTCCAGTCCGGCATTGCCGGCTATGGTCGCCGGAGGACCCCTTTCTATACGAGCTGGAAACGAGCACCGGCGCCGACACCTTGCGCACCCGTTTTGGCATGAGGGAGTTTCGCCTGGACCATGACACCGGCCGCGCGATGCTGAATGGCCGCCCGTATTTCCTGCGTGGCAGCAACGTGACGCTGTACCGTTTCTTTGAAGACCCGCAGTGCGCCGACCATCCCTGGCGGGAAGATTGGGTGCGGCGGCTGCATCGCGCCTTTAAGTCCATGCATTGGAACGCGCTGCGTTATTGCATCGGTTTCCCGCCTGAGTTCTGGTATCGCATCGCCGATGAGGAAGGCATTCTGATCCAGGACGAGTTTCCAATATGGTATGGGCAGAACAAATGGCCGCCTGAATTGAAGAGCGACGATTTGGTCAAGGAATACACCGAATGGATGCGGGAGCGCTGGAACCATCCTTGCGTCGCCGTCTGGGATGCGCAAAACGAGTCCGTCACCAAGGAAACCGGCAAGGCCATCCAAGCGGTGCGCGGCCTCGACCTCTCGAACCGTCCGTGGGACAACGGCTACGGCCAACCGCAGTCGCCGGGCGACAGTTTCGAATCGCATCCCTACCTGTTCCACAACCCCAACTTTAAGTTGTCCGGACTGGCCCGCGTCTCCGGCGTGCCGCAGGGCAACGCGATTCAGAACAGCGCAAGGAATCCCATTATCATCAATGAGTATGATTGGCTGTGGCTGAACCGCGATGGTTCGCCGACAACCCTTTCGCGGCAGGTGTATGAAAACCTGCTGGGCTCCGACGCCACGGCGGCCCAACGGCGGCACCTGTCTGCCCGCTACCTCGCGGCGCTCACCGAGTTCTGGCGGGCGCATCGCGCGTGCGCGGGCGTGCTGCACTTTTGCGGCCTCGGCTATTCGCGGACCAATGGCCAGACTTGCGACAACTTCATCGACATCGAGAAGCTGAAGTTCGAGCCGGAGTTCCAGCACTACATGGCCGATGCGTTTGCGCCGGTGGGATTGATGATTGACGAGTGGCGCGCCCAACTGCCGGCTGGCAAGGAACTGAATGTGCCGGTGGTCGTCATTAACGATCTCTACCGGGAATGGAACGGCAAAGTCCGTTTCCGCATTCTGCGCGGCGGGAAACCGCTTATGGAACAATCCCGCCCCTGCGAAGTAGCTGCGCTGGGGCAAACCAATTTGAGCTTTTCATGCGCCGTTCCGATTGAGCCCGGAGACTACCAACTCGAAGCGGCTTTGCTGCGAGGGGGCGCGAAGCCGGTGCACAGCCTGCGTGATTTCAGAGTGGGTGCCGCGGAGAACAATCAGGAGAAGTGAGTTTCAGGCTGACAAGCTGGCGGAGGCGGAGTACCTTGCTGGCATGAGCTTTAACGAAGTGCTCGCCGAGTTGCCATTGCTGACGGTTCATCAGCGGCAATTGCTCGTCCGTCGTGCGGTGGAGTTGGACGATCAAGAACTCTTGCCGGAAGACGAGACGGTGGTGGAACAACGCCTGGCCGATCATCGCCGCGCTCCCAAGTCTGCTGTCCCGCTGAGAGAAATGGAGACGCGCCTCCGCTCCCGGTTCGTCAAGTGAGCTGGGCCGTCGAGTTTCGCCCGGAGGTCGAGCACGACATAGCCGAAGCCGCCGTTTGGTAAGAGGCGCGGCAGCCGGGGCTGGGAGCCGAATTCGTGGAGGAGGTCATCCGGGTTTGGCACGCGCTGGAAGAAAATCCCCTGCTGAACTCCCGCCGCCACCCGAGAAAGAATATTCGCTGGCGCTACCCTGAACGCTTTCCTTATCGCGTTATCTACGAGGTCCTTGAGGCTGAGCACGTCGTGGTTGTGGCGGCAGTTCTGCACGCAGCCCGGCACGACCGCCGATGGCAGCAGCGAACTGGATTATAACGTCGGTTCCGCAATGCCACGTTGCTATTGCTCAAGACCGCGAGGCAGATTGACTGTCTTCTTGCTCGGGCCTCGCACGGGCAAGTCCACTGTCCCGGTTTGTCCCGACCAGTGGTCGAGGTGCAGCACGATGCGGGTAGGCGGCGTGCGTTGCGGCGGGGTCAGTTTCAGGATGCCGCTGGCGCCGTCCCTGGCGACGCGGAACTCGAACGAGATCTGGCCAAACTCGGTGGCAATGTCTCGCACCCTGGTTACGGCTCCCGGTCTGGCCCATTTGGCCGGCATGGCCTCGAACAAGTGCAACTCGTTCCCGCGCTCCAGAATCAGCGAGTGCCGCACCAGCCGGATGAATTCGGCGCTGGCCCAATTGTGCGGCATGTCGCCGACGACCTGGTCCCCCTGGCCGACGGGCATCTGTTCCTCACGCCACGCCAGCAGCGGCGAAGCGTGGTTGCCGAAGGCATAGAGCGTGCGCGCGGCCTTATCGCCCTCGCCGAGCCAAAGCCAGGCGTGACCGTAAAACGACCCGAAGTAGGTCCAAATGCCGTCCTTCAGCCAGCCGGTGTCCTGCACCAAGCCCTGCTTCTCGACAGCCTTTAACATCGCCAGGTTGCCTTGCACCAGCGGATCGTTGGCGGCGAAGACTTTCCCCGGAAAGAGCGAGTGCAGGAAAGCCCACTGCGCCTTTTGGGGCGGGGTGTGTTCGTCGAAGTGCATCCGAATCGGCACGTAGTGGTTGCCGTGCGCATCGGTGCGTGTGTCGCGCTCGGCAGCGCGGCGGAAGGTCCGGAGAAAATCGTCGCATTCCTTTTGCCAGTCCTCCGCCTCTTCCGCTTGGCCGAGCCAGCGAGCGGCCTCGATTGCCGCGCGCAGGCCGGCCATCGTCCAGTAGATGTTCGTGTATTCGGGCACCTTGTCCGCCAGGCCGCCGTCGCTGAACCCATCCGGAATCAGCCGCGCGTTCGGCGCCTCGGCGGCCGGCATCCCGCGCATTTTGCGAATGAACGCAAAGCCGCGTTCGACGCTGGGCCAGGTCTCGCGCAGCCACTCCTTGTCGCCGGTCAAACGCGCGTGCCGGGTAATCGCCCAGAGAGCGATGCCGGTCTCCTTCCAATGCCCGTCTATTAGCATGAAGCTGCCATCCTCGCGCTGGAAGCTCATTAGGTATTTCACGCCGTTGCGCGTCTCGTTGGCGCGGCCCAGATAAGTCATCGCTTCCAGCAGAAACGAGCCATCGACCACCCACAGCCCGCGGTAGCAGGTGGGCCCGACCTGGAACGCGGGCAGGCCCTTCTTGATCTCGCGCGCCTGGTAAATGTTGCGGATCGAGGAGTCCAGCAGGGCCTGCACGCCGGCATCAGGGATTTCAATACGGTCGTAGGGCAGAGGCGCCGTTTGCCAAAAGCGCTCGGCCTTGCCGCGCAACGACTCGGCCTGTGCGAGGTCAACCGGCACATCGGCCGCGTTGCGGCCCCGAGCCACGACGAAGGAAATGGCTTCCTCGGCATGAGCCGGAATCAGTGTTTTCGGAAAGTGCAACACCGCCCGTCCTCCGCCCTTCTCCATGGCGACGATGCTGCGGGAGCAGGCCAGGCCGGTCCAGCCACCGATTTGCACGCGCTGGCGGAAAGCATCCAGCGCGATGGGCGAGGCGCTCTCGATCGTCAGGGCAGGCGCCACGTGCGCCGCGCTGGTCCCCGTGTTGCGCAGCCGGATGAGCGTCAGATCGTGGCGCGGTGTTTTATCCAAGGCTAAATCCGCGCCGCAGTCAATGTGAGCCAGCGGCAGCCGGGCGCTCTGGCCGGCAAGCAATTGCTCCTTCGGAGGCAGGTCCGAGCCGGGAAAGACCCAGAGCGTGTTGAGAATCGTGTTCTGGTCTGGCGAATTCTCCGCCGCCGCCACCGCCAAGTCTATCCAACCATCGCCATTCTCGTCGCGCGCGGGGAAGGAGAACACTTCCGGCTGGTTGCGCCCTTTCTCGGCGACCAAATCCACGGTGCGGAGCGACTTGCCTTCAACCTGGAGGGTGAGAATGCGCTGGCCGGGTTGGGCATGGTAGCCTTCGCACAGCCCGAACACGACGGTATAGCGGGCAGCCTTCCCGGCTTTGAAGCGATACTGAATCGGATGCCCAAAGCCGATGGCCGCGTTGCAAAAGGCCGGATCGCTCCCCGCAGGCGGGGCCGCCCAACCGGTTTGCGCGACCTGGGAATCAATCCGCTCAAGGAAAAGCTCCGCCTCGCGCCTAGGCGCAGCCAGCGGCGGCGCGAGCGCAAACGTCTCTGCGACGATCTCCACGTCGCCGTTGCGCTGGACGGTGCGGACAATCGGCACGCGCGGCGACGCCAGTTCCTGCTTTAGCCACTGGGTTTCGCCCGGCAATCCAAAGGTGATCCGGGTGCCGAATCCCGCGTAGTTTCCCGGATAATCGTAGAGCAAACTGCCATCTTTGCCCACCAGCGTCTTCTGCCAGTCGTCGGGCAGGCAAATGGCGGTCTGCCACGACGGCGGCGCATACCGGAAGTCTATGGCCCAGGGGTCGTTGGTTGCGGCCGCTGTGGGCGCAACCATGCCAAGAAGAACGCAGAAGCCCAACGCGACCGGCCGCCGCAGGTGCCCTCTTCCATCTTTCATCCTCAACCCTCGGTGGTGGGCTCGCCGCCTCCCCTGTTGCCGCTGAGGCAGCTTGTGTCACTCGTGCAAGCGATGCAACTCATTTGACTCATTTAACTTCTTTAACCCTTTAGCGCGCTCACTTGCGATAAACGCCGTATTCCCTCACTGCTTCCCACATCGCCACGATATTCTCCGGCGGCACGTCGGCCTGGATGTTGTGGACGGTGTTGAAGATGAAGCCGCCGCCGGGGGCCAAATCGTCAATGCGCCGCTTCACCTCGTCGCGCACTTCCTGCGGGGTGCCGTGCGGCAGCACGCGTTGCGTGTCCACGCCCCCGCCGTAGAAGGTCAGGTCTTTGCCGAAGTTCTTCTTCAACTCCTTCGTGTCCATGCCCGTGGCGCTTACCTGCACCGGGTTCAGGATGTCGATGCCCGACTCGATCAGGTCCGGGAGGAGAGGCGAGATGGCCCCGCAGGAATGGTAGAAGATTTTCACGGGCACCTGGGCGCGCTTCTTAATGAAGGCAAACAGCTTCGTGTGCCGGGGCTTGATGAGCTGGCGGTAGATTTCGGGGCTAACCAGGCAGCGATCCTGGCTCGCGAGATCATCGGCCTCAGAGATGATCATCACGTTTGGGCCAAGCAGTTCGAGCGCGCGCGCCCAATACTTCATCTTCACTTCCATGATGATGTCGAGCAGCGCCGCGGCAAACTGCCGGTTGGCCACCAGGTCGCAGTAGTAATTCTCGAACCCGCGCATCCAGAGGGCGATCTCGAAGATGCCGGGCGCGTTGCGCCCCAGCACGTAAGCGACTTGCTTGCGGTTCATCAATTCATTGGCGCGCGCGGCCATGCCCTCGTAACGCCCCGGGTCGAGCGGGTCGGGGAATTTGTATTTCGCCAGACCCGGCACAGTGTTGATCTCGGCCAGCGGGTGCCGGCGCATGTCGTAATAGAAGCCCCCGTCCTGCGGTTTCCACCATTCGATACCCCATTCATCCACCAGCTTGTCGTAACCGTCTTCGCTCCACGGCAGCACGCTGATGCCCCGCGGCTTGGACGGATTGACGCCCCACACATCCACTTGCAGCTTCTTCTTCACATCCTCGTGCACCCGGGCGAGCTGCTGGATGGGGTCCTCGATTTCAACCTCGACCTCCGGCAGGCCGAGGTGTTTCCGCAGCCGGCGATAGGCCCGCTGATGAATGCCGGTGAGAATGGTGCCGCCCAGGTCGTACGGCACCCGGTCAGGCTCCTGGTGATTAAGCGCCACCGTTACGCGGCGGCGGCTGGTCCACGTTTGATCGGTCATGGCTTTGTTTCGTCCGGGGGCGCGCCGCGCTTCGTTCAGATTCGGGCCAGCGAAGCGGCGTCCCGCGACTTTCGGGCCACTCTATCCGAGAACCACTCGCCTGCCAAGGCCGTAAGGCGAACCCTGCCTTTTATTTCTTGAGCAGCCGTTCGAGAGGCCACTCCCGCTCAGGCGGTCGCCGCCTCGCCGATCTGGAACCGGACAAAGCGGCGGATGGTGACTTCGTCGCCCAACTGCCTGGCCACGGATGCGACGTGCTCCTTGACCGAAATCTCCGAGTTCTTCTTCACGAAGCCCTGATCGACCAGGCAGTAGGTCTGGTAGAACTTCTCCAGCTTGCCTTCCACGATCTTGGCGATGGCCTGCGGCGGCTTGTTCTTGAACTGCTCCGCGGCGATTTCCTTCTCCTTCGCCAGCACGTCGGCCGGCACTTGGTCGCGCGAGACGGTGTAGGGATGGCCGGCGGCAATTTGCAGCGTGATGTCTTTGACGAGCTGCTTGAACTCGTCGTTCGCCACCGTCGCCTCCTTGCCCGCGCCCACTTCCACGAGCACGCCGACCTTGGCGCCCGTGTGAATGTAGGCGGCCACCATCCCATTGCCGGCCACTTCCATCCGCGCGTGGCGGGGAATCTTGATGTTCTCCCGAATCTTCGCCACCGCCGCCTCGCGCTCCGGTTCCAGGTTCGCCTTGGGATCGGCGGCGAGCCGCCTGGCCACTTCGTCGGCGAAAGCGCGGAACAGGTCGTTGCGCGCCACAAAATCCGTCTGGCAGTTCACTTCCACCAGCACCCCCGCGCGCCCGCCCGGGGCGATGTATTGGGCGATGACACCTTCCCGGGCCTCCCGCGCGGATATTTTACCGGCGGTGACCGCGCCCCTTTTACGCAGAACATCCACCGCCGCGTTCACGTCGCCTTTGGCTTCGGTGAGCGCTTTCTTGCATTCCATCATCCCCGCGCCTGTCATTTCGCGCAGTTTGGCAACCAGTGCCGCATTAATTTCAGCCATACACAGAGTCCTTCGTTGATAATTGAGAGTTGAGAGTCGCTAATTGATCGTCATGCGGGAACGCGGACCAGACCCCTGTGGTCGCCCTGCGCTCCCGGTAAAAGCTAAGCCGGCGGAGCCGCCGTCTCGACCGGGGCTGCCGGGGCCTGAATCGCGGCAACTGGCGCGGCTTCCGTCGTCGGCTCGGGCGCTGCGGACGCGGCTTCTTCAGCCGGTTTGCGGCGCGCGTACTTCGTCTGGTATTCCGCCTGCGCGTGCGTCACGGTCTGCCCGATCAGGGCCAAAATCAGCCGCACCGACCGGATGGCGTCATCATTGCCGGCGATCGGGTAATCCACCAGGTCCGGGTCGCAGTTTGTATCGACAATCGCCACGACGGGCATCTTGAGCCGCCGTGCCTCGGCGACCGCGTTGTGCTCGCGCTTGATATCCACGACGAAAAGCGCGCCCGGCAGCTTATCCATCTCGTGAATCCCCTCGAAGAACTTCAACAGCCGCGCGGCCTCGCGTCGAATCACCGATTGTTCCTGCTTGACGTAATGGTTGATCGTGCCATCGGCTTCCATCTTTTCGATCTGCTTGAGCCGCGCGATGGAGCGTTTGATGGTCGCGAAATTCGTCAGCGTGCCCCCCAGCCACCGTTCAATGACATAAAACTGCCCGCTTTCCTTCGCAGTTTGCTTGATCGCCGTTTGCGCCTGCTTTTTGGTGCCGACAAACAGCACTTTGTTGCCCCGGCTCACGACGCTGGCCATAAAATTGCACGCCGCTTCCAACTGGTTGATCGTCCTGGTCAGGTCGATGATGTGAATGCCGTTGCGGGCTTCAAAGATGAACGGCTTCATCTTGGGGTTCCACCGCTTCGTTTGGTGTCCGAAATGGACCCCGGCATCGAGCAATTCCTTAACTCCGATACTAATCACAAGTTTCCTTTGGTTAAGAGTCCGCCCTAAGGGCGCACCATCCCGCGGAACACGGGATTGAATTTAGTGTTGTTATGGCCCCCCGCGCCCATCGGCGCAGGACATTTAAGGCCGTTCACCTCTTTCCGGCTCGCTGCGCGGTTCTTCGCCCAGCCTGCCCGAAAGGGCTGGGCAACATACCAGCCCCTCAACGAGTAGCAACTGTTATTTTTGGAGCTGCAAGAACGACATGCTCGACAAATCGCCGGCCTGTGTCTATGACTGGTGCTGGCCACCAATGCGGTTTATGTCGGGGACTGGTCCCGGTTCGGCGCCAGCATCGCCTTTTGCGCCGGGCTGGGCTTCTGGCTGTTGCGGCGCATGCTGGCCGACAACACCGCCCAACGGCAAGATCAACCTTCCCCGAGGCAGGCTGAAATCCAAAACTCTTGATTATGAAACTCGCAACACTGTTTCTGCAAACCATGCTGTCCCTGCCCCTGGTCTTGTGTACAGGGGCCGCGGAACTGAGGCCGGAGGCGCTGGCGCATTTCACGGGCGCGGAGTTCCAGCGCGGGGCCAAAGATCCGTTCGGCTCGAGTATTGACGGGGAGCAGGTGAACCATGCCATCCGCCGTGACCTCCACAAAGATTTCTGGGTGACGCTGCCTGCGGAGAAGCGCCCATTCCCCCAGCCGCTGCCGGAAGGCAAGCCGCCCGGGTTCAAGTTCCGCGGGACCAAGGGCTGGATGTGGACGCCGCAACAATATCTGGCGGAGATTCCGTGCCTGGCGCAGTTCAAGCTGAACTTCCTGATGAACTGTTACCTGTCGATGTTCGACTTGGAGAACCACCCGGACTGGGGCGCCAAAGAAGCCAACCGCTGGTGGGAGGACCTGCCCGAAACCAAGAAGAAAGCCTACGAACAGGTCGTCCGCGAGTGCCAGAAGCACGGCATCCTCTTCTGTTTCAGCATGAATCCCAACATCGCCAGCAAGCGCATGGTGAATGATAACGCCCCGGAGAGCGTGGACCTCCTCTGGAAACATTACGCCTGGATGCAGGGCCTGGGCGTGAAATGGTTCAACATCTCGCTGGACGACATCACCGAAGGCATCAACGCCTCCAGCCAGGCGCGGGTGGTCAACGAAATCTTTCATCGCCTGGGCGCCAAGGACCCGGAGGCGCAGATGATCTTCTGCCCCACCTATTACTCGGGCGACGGGACGGGCAAGGAGCAGAAGCCCTATCTGGAAACGCTGGCCCGTGAGCTGGATAAGGACGTGTACCTGTTTTGGACGGGGGATGCGGGCGTCGGACGGATTACGCGCAAGGGGGCGGAGACATTCCGCAGCATCGGCGGGCATCGCATGTTCCTGTGGGACAATTACCCGGTCAACGATAACTGCCCCACCATGCACTTAGGCCCCGTCATTGACCGAGACCCGGACCTCTGCGAGGTCGTGGACGGCTACATGAGCAACCCAATGTGCAAACAGAACGAGATCAACCGCATCCCGCTTCTCACCTGCCTGGACTATGCCTGGAATCCGGCGGCTTACGATCCCAGCCGTTCGGTGGGACAGGCCATTCTCCACCTTGCCGACACGGCGCCGCAACGCGCGGTGCTGAAAGATCTGATGGAGGCGTATCCGGGGATGTTGATTTACGGGAGCCGTAGCACGGGTTTCAACGCGGTGCAGGAACAGTTCACTCGCATTTCGGCGGCGCCGCATTCCCGGCAGGCGGCCATCGCCTACATCGAGCACCTCCAGCAACTGTCTGAGCGGCTGGAGCAGCAGTTTCCGGGGCATTACCAGCCGGAGAAACAAACCCTGGACAACGACATCCAGCAGTTGAAGAAGAAGTTCGCCACGAAGTATCCGGAGCAGGCGAGCGCCGGCAAAGCGGGGGGTTCCCCCCAATGACGGCAAGAGGCATCTTGATGACCAGCGCAACAGAGGAGCCCAAAACATGCCACAGCCCTTAACCATTCTCGGCAGAACACCTGTCCGCACTCGTCCCTTCACGTCTCGACCAGTCTTCGGCGAGCCGGAGGAAAAGCGCCTGCTGCGCGCGGGAATCGGCCAGAAGGTCTATGTGGTCGCCTACGTAC
Organism: Verrucomicrobiota bacterium; assembly: GCA_050011195.1. Lineage (GTDB taxonomy): Bacteria > Verrucomicrobiota > Verrucomicrobiia > Limisphaerales > UBA8199 > PALSA-1440. The sequence continues at coordinate 18,052 of JBEKJO010000079.1, forward strand.
ACAGCCCACTTCTGCAACTTCTCCGGGGGCACTCCTCTCACCATACCACACCTGAGCTTCCGGGTAAAGTCTAACGGCCAGGACGCGAAGCTCAACGTTAGTCGCCACCGGTTCCAAGGGTCGCTCCGGATGCATTCGGGATGATGCCCACCTTCTCGGAGTCCGCGCGCTTCTTGTATTCGTCGAGCATCGCAGCCGTGGCAGCGGCGCCGCAACGCGACGCCCCCAGATCGCGCACGCGGATCAGGCTGTCGAGGTCGCGGACCCCGCCGGCGGCTTTGACCTGAACCTTCGCAGTGCAAGAGGCGCGCATCAGCCTCAAATCCGACTCCGTGGCGCCCTGGGAGCTGTATTTGCCGTCCGGACCTTTGACAAAGCCATACCCGGTGGAGGTCTTCACCCAATCAGCCCCGGCGCGCTCGGAAATCCGGCAGAGCTTGCGCTTGAGATCGTCGCTGCTCAGGCCGGCGCCTCCTTTGGCGAGGTAGTCGTTCTCGAAGATGACTTTGACCTTCGCGCCTGCTTGATGGGCCTGGCGGCAGATAATGCTGATTTCCTGCTCGACGTATTCCCAATCGCCGCTGAGCGCTTTGCCGATATTGATGACCATGTCAATTTCCGTGGCGCCATCGCGGCACGCGATTTCGGTCTCATAGCGTTTGACTTCCGTGGGGCTGCACCCGTGCGGGAAGCCGGCCACCGCGCCGACGTTCACCCCCGTGCCCTTGAGCAGCTCGGCGGCGCGTTTGACGTAGTACGGCTTGATGCACACCGACGCGACGCCGTATTGGGCCGCCAGCCGGCAGCCGTCCTCCAGTTCCCGGTCCGTCAGCGTCGGGTTCAGAAGTGAATGGTCGATCATGCCGGCGAGTTGTTCGTAGGAGTATTTCATGTTGTGATGAGTTGATGGTTGATGGTGCCTGAGTGTGCCTGCTGAGGAGGCGAACTGCCACGCAAAAATTCTGATTCGCGGGGCGCATTTTCGGCTTGAAAGGCGGCGGGCAACGGGCATCACTATGGGCCAACGTTTATGCGCGACTCGATCAATCGTCGGGCTTTCCTGAAACTGACCAGTACTGCGGCAGCCGGGGTCAGTCTGGCCAACTTTATCGGGTCCACCGCGAGGGCCGCTGTGCCGGTTGTCCGCCAGCTCAGCCCCAATGACAAACTGACCGTGGCCGTCATCGGCACCAACGGGCGGGGCATGGCCCATATCGAATGCCTGACCGGCTTGCCGGGCGTCGAGGTCGCTTACATCTGCGACGTGGACGAGCGGGCGGTCGCCAGCGGGATAAAGGCGGCGACGAAGCAGCAAAAGGCGGAGCCGAAGGGAGCAAAGGATTTTCGCAAGGTCCTGGAAGACCAATCGTTGGACGCGGTCACCATTGCCACGCCGGACCACTGGCATGCGCCGATGGCGATTCTGGCGCTGGCGGCCGGCAAGCATGTCTATCTCGAAAAGCCGTGCAGCCACAACCCTTACGAGGGCGAACTGCTGATCGAGGCGGTCCGCAAGCACGGGCGCATTTTTCAGATGGGCAACCAGCGGCGCTCGTTCCCGAACATGCAGCAGGCGATCAGGGAGATCCATGACGGGATCATCGGCCGGGCCTATTACGGGCACGCGTGGTATGACAATGCGCGGGCGTCCATTGGCCACGGCAAGCCGGCGCCGGTTCCAAGCTGGCTGGATTACGAACTGTGGCAAGGTCCGGCCCCGCGGCGGCCATATCGCGACAACCTGATCCACTACAACTGGCATTGGTTCTGGCACTGGGGGACCGGCGAGGCGCTCAACAACGGGACGCACGAGGTTGATATCTGCCGCTGGGCACTGGGGGTTGATTGGCCCGTGCGGGTCACCTCCAACGGGGGCCGCTACCAGTTCGAGGATGACTGGGAGACGCCCGACACCCAAGTCATTGGCTGGGATTACGCCGACCGGAAGACGATTAGCTGGGAGGGGCGAAGCTGTAACAAATACCCGGTGGAAGGCCTCGAACGCGGGGCGATGGTGTATGGCACCAAAGGCGCCGTTCTGCTGGACGGCAACCATTACACCGTATTCGACCAGAAGAAGAAGGTGGTCAAGGAGGTCAAAGAGAAGGCGGAAGCCGACCTGACCAACACGGTCAGCGCCAGCGGGATACGGCTGGACCAGTTGCACTTCCAGGATTTCGTCGCGGCGATCCGCACCGGCAAGCGGCCCAATTCCCCGATCGAGGAGGGCCACAAGAGCGTAACGATGCTGCACCTGGGAAACATCGCCTGGCGGGTCGGCCACGAGCTTTACTGCGACCCGGCCAACGGCCACATTCAGAAGGATGCCGAGGCAATGAAGCTGTGGCGGCGGGAGTATGAGCGCGGCTGGGCGCCGGTCGTGTGAGAGAAGTCCAAAGTCTAAAGTCTAAAGTCTAAAGTCTGAGATAAATTGTTATGAGAAAACTATCATTATTGACCGCAGCAGCCCTGGTGAGCACTGGTGTCCTGGCGCAGGACGCTGTCAGCGTTGCAGACCCTGCCGCCAAGCTTGGCTGGCAGTTGGCCATTCATGCCTACACCTTCCGCAAGTTCTCGATCTTCGAGTGCATCGACAAGACAGCGGCGCTGGGCTTGAAGTGCATGAGCCTGTCCGGCAACGTGAGCCTGGATGGCACCAACATGGTTCCGACGGTTAAACTCTCGGACAAGGACGCCGAGGCGATTAAGAAGGCGATGGCGGCCAAGGGCCTCAAGCTGGTGAACATCGGCATCGTCCAACTGCCGCCCGACGAAGCCGAGAGCCGGAAGGTATTCGAGTTCGCGAAGAAGATGGGCACCGACACGCTGGTCGCCGAGCCAGTGCCTGAGGCCCTCGACACCGTCGAGAAGCTCTGCAAGGAATACAACATGAAGGTGGCGATTCACGACCATCCCCGGCCTTCGCGCTATTGGAACCCGGACACCGTCGCGGAGGCCATCAAAGGCCGGACGCCGCTGATGGGCGCGTGCGCCGACACCGGCCACTGGCTCCGCTCCGGCCTTGATCCGGTCGAGTGCCTCAAGAAGCTAGAGGGCCGGGTGATTTGCCTTCACTTCAAAGACCTGGTGCCCGAAGAGCCCAAGGCGCAGGACAATGCCGCGGCGACGGGCAAGAAAAAGAAGAGCCAGGCCAGAGCGATGCACGACGTGCCCTGGGGCACCGGCGTGGGCAACATCGAAGGCCAAATGGCCGAGCTTAAGCGCCAGCACTTCCACGGCGCCTACTGCGTGGAGTATGAATACCATTGGGAGAACTCGATGCCGGAGATCGCCGAGTGCGTGAAATTCTGGAAGGCCACCTGCGCGGAGCTGGCTAAGTCCCCGTAAAGAGCCGCGCGGGCGACACGCTGCCCGCATCATTGGGCCGTGTTTGAACCATGAACCTGGCTGGCGCCTTTGCCGAATCCGTTCGGAAGCAACCGCAGAAAATCGCCTTGTTCTGGGGCGAGCGTGAGTATGCTTACGCCGAACTGTGGCGCCAATCCGTCGGCGTCTCGGACCGCCTCCGAGAGCAGTTTGGCGTCAAACCCGGCGACCGGGTCGGGCTGTGGCTCAAGAACTGTCCTGAATTCATCCCGTCGCTGTTTGGCATCCTGCGGGCCGGGGCGGTGGTGGTGCCGATCAACAATTTCCTCAAGACCGACGAGGTCAATTACATTTTGAACGACGCGGGCATTGACGTGCTCATAACGGACACCGAGCTGGGGAGGCATCACCGCGCGCTGGAGAGCGCCCGCCCGCGCTTGAAGCTGTGGCGAGTCGAGCAACTGGGGGAACCGGAGCCAGGGCGCGAGAATCTGCCATCGCCCGAGCGCACGGAGTCAGACCTGGCCGTGATCATCTACACCTCCGGCACGACGGGCCAGCCCAAGGGCGCGATGCTTTCGCACGGCAACCTGCTGCACAACGTGGAGAGCTGTCGCATCGTGCTGCAGACGGTGGCGACCGACCGATTTGCGGTCCTGCTGCCGCTCTTTCACAGCTACATGCTGACGGTGGGGCTGCTGTTGCCGTTGCTGGTGGGGGGGTCGGTGGTGCTGGTCAAATCGCTGCACCCGGTGCGGAACGCGTTGCAGGAGATTTTCCAGCGGCAAGCGACGGTCCTGCCGGCCATACCCCAGTTTTACCGGAGCATGGTGAACGCGCCGATTCAGGGTCCGCTGCCCTTGCGGTTTTTTATCAGTGGCTCGGCGCCGTTACCCGGGCAGGTGCTGACGGAGTTCGAGGCGAAGTTCCACATCCCGCTGATCGAGGGATACGGCTTGAGCGAAGCCAGCCCGGTGGTGACGAAGAACCCGCTGGACGGGACGCGCAAAGCGGGGTCCATCGGCCTGCCCATCCCGAACGTAGAAGTCAGCATCCAGGACGACGAGGGACGGGAGTTGGGGACGAACGAGGTCGGCGAAGTGTGCGTGCGGGGCGGCAACGTGATGCTGGGTTACTGGCAGCAGCCGGAGGAGACGGCCAAAGTCATGCGCCAGGGCTGGCTCTTGACGGGCGACATCGGTTACCGCGACCACGAAGGGTATTACTTCATCACCGACCGCAAGAAAGACATGCTGTTGGTGAACGGCATTAACGTTTATCCGCGCGAGATCGAGGAAATCCTGCACCAGTTTCCCGGGGTGAAGGAGGCGGCGGTGATCGGCAAGCCCGATGCGCGCAAGGGGGAGCAGCCGATTGCCTTTGTCGCGGCCAATGACGGGGTCGTGCTGGAGGAAAAGGCGTTGCAGCAGTTCGTGCGGCGGAAACTGGCCGATTACAAGGTTCCGCGGAAGGTGGTGATTCTGCCCGCCCTGCCCCGGAATGCGACCGGCAAAGTGCTGAAAACCACTCTGCGGGGGCTGCAATGAGCGCAATACGATTGCTGGTTGGCACGCGCAAGGGGGCGTTTGTGATGACATCGGACGGCCAACGCCAGCGGTGGGACATCAGCGGTCCCCACTTCGGGGGCTGGGAGGTTTATCACCTCAAGGGGTCGCCGGTTGACCCGAACCGGGTGTATGCGTCGCAGTCCAGCAGTTGGTTCGGGCAGGTTATCCAGCGCTCGAATGACGGCGGCCAGACATGGGAGGCGGTCGGCAACGATTTCGCTTACGCCGGCGCCCCGGGCACTCACCTGTGGTATGACGGCACGCCGCACCCCTGGGAGTTCAAGCGCGTGTGGCATCTTGAACCGTCGCTGACCGATCCCGACAACGTCTATGCCGGGGTGGAAGACGCCGCATTGTTCCGCTCGGTGGACGGGGGCCGCACGTGGCAGGAGCTTGCCGGGCTGCGCGGGCACCCGTCAGGGCGGTCCTGGCAGCCGGGGGCGGGGGGGATGTGCCTGCATACGATTATCCTGGATCCGAGCGAGCCCAAGCGGTTCTTTATCGCTATTTCGGCGGCGGGTGTGTTCCGAACCGACGACGCGGGCGAGACGTGGCGGCCCATGAACCGGGGCCTGCGATCCGAAAGCATCCCCAACCCGACGGCCGAGGTCGGCCACTGCGTTCACCGCATCGTGATGCACCCCTCGCGTCCGGGTGTGCTGTTTATGCAGAAGCACTGGGATGTGATGCGCAGCGACGACGCGGGCGAGTCGTGGCGGGAGGTCAGCGGGAACTTGCCGAGCGACTTCGGCTTCCCGGTTCATGTTCATGCGCACGAGCCGGAGACCCTTTACGTGGTGCCGATCAAGAGCGATTCGGAGCATTACCCGCCCGAGGGAAAACTGCGCGTGTACCGCAGCCGGACGGGCGGGAACGAGTGGGAAGCGCTTACCCAAGGGCTGCCGCAACGCGACTGCTACGTCAATGTGCTGCGGGGCGCGCTAGCCGTGGACGCGCTCGAGCCGTGCGGGGTGTATTTCGGGACGACGGGCGGGCAGGTGTACGGCTCGACCGACGCGGGCGACCGGTGGGCGCCCATCGTCCGGGACTTGCCGGCGGTGCTGTCGGTCGAAGCCCAGACGCTGCCATGATCCGAGTGGCGCTCCCGGCACATTTACGGACGCTCGCGCGGCTCGAGGGCGAGGTAAAGCTCGACGTTGCGGGCGCGGTGACGCAGCGCTCGGTGCTCGACGCCGTCGAGGCCCGCTATCCGATGCTGCGCGGGACCATGCGGGACCACGTCACGCAACAGCGCCGGGCGTTTGTTAGGTTCTTCGCCTGCGGGGAGGACCTCTCCGGCGAACCGCCGGACACTCTACTGCCCGAGGCCGTTGCGACGGGGGCCGAGCCGTTTCTGGTCGTGGGGGCCATAGCCGGAGGCTAGCACCGGTCACCGAACGGTGAATCGTGGAACCCCCTCCTGTTTTCCGCGAGGGCGCGGAAAACGGCACGCGAGGGCGCGTGCGCTCCCCATTTCCTACTGCATGGATACGGTTAAGCCGTGCCTGCCGCAACCGACCCGCGCTCAGCGTTTGGCGCGTGGACCGGAGCGTCCGATGTCGCGCAGCGTTTGGAGTGCGTGGAGCTTGCTCCCGCTTTCGGACCACCCCAGCCTTGCGACAGCGCCAGCAAGCTGGCCGCACTCCAAACGCTTCGCGCAATTCGGCGGACACGATGGGCGCGTTGGTTTGGGGTAACGTTGGATCGAAGGCCATATTTGTTTAATGGGGGTATCCCATTCACTCAATCACACACAACATATTGTATGAATGAGAACTCAAGGCTAATGAGTGACGACGGGGCCGCAGGGGTTGTTGAAGATGCGATGCACGGTTCGCTTTGGAGGTCTTACCGACTGCGATTTCTTGAGCTTCGCATGTTCCTGCTCAAGTGCCGCATGTTCTACCTTGAGTGCCGAATGCGCCCTGCATTCAGCCTCATTTTGCTCAATAAGCGCCTCAACTTGATCTTTCAGCGCATGAAGCTGGTTGCGAAGTTTGGCCGTCACTGGCGGCTTCGTGTTTCTGATGATAGTGTCATCCAGTTTCTCGAAATGGAGCGTGAGATTCATAGAGTGACTTTACGCCTAAATACGCTTTATGAACAAGCAAAAAACCACAACCCTTTGGGGCCGGTTGAATGAAGGGGATACCCCCATTGTTTAATGCTTGGTTAATGTTTCCCGCTCGCCCCGGTTCTACGCCGCCTGCCGGCACAAGCCGCGAAACGGCCCGTGCCCGCTCAAGGGGCAGTGGCCGGTGGCTCCAGCGTAGTGTTCGGCCACATGGTCATCTGCTCAATGCCAAATAATCACGAAACCTATGCCACGCGGTCTCACCCTCACGAAGCACCGGAGTATCGTCAGTGACGAGACCATCCTTCCGCATCATCCTCAAATCGGTCGCATCCACTGGCCCCTGCTGCTCTCCATCGCTGGAATAATAATATCTCACTTTGGAACTCGAAAGTGTCGTCGGAGCAACTGGTGAAGCAGCAGAACCATGCTCGATGGCTTGCAGGCGCTCCTTGATAGAAACAAGAAGGGTGCAAACACGCTCAGTAGAATCTGCCGTGCGTGCCAAATAATCCACAGCCTGACCGATGCCAAAATAAATGATGCCAGCGATGGCGACAGCAATGCCCAAAGGTACAGACTCGACAGCGCAGAAAATCGCACCGATGAGGGCCAGCGCGCCGAGCACATAAAATATGCTCGTAAGAATTGGGCGGTCACCTTTGATATTCATGCTGTGCGAATGTGGCCTAACAAGCAATGGGCGTCATATTGGACGCCTTGAAATACATCATGGGGCGATGGTATTTCTCGGTTTCTCGCGCGTCAACAGCAAGTTACGCCGAGGGAGGGCGTGATATTGAAACGGAAAAGGCGTACCGGGGCGCCGGGCAAGCTGGCGGATGGAACGGACGAATTGCGCGCAGTCCCGCTTTGCGGGAGAGTGCGTGCAGCTTGCTGCCGCTGTCGAACGCCCCGCCCCAACCAAAGCGCCAGCAAGCTGCGCGCTCTCGCGACCTCCGTAATGAACAAGCCACAGCCCACGAAGCCGCAAAAGCCACCAGGCCACTCAACCGTCCTCTTTTAGGACACTTCCGCCTCCCGTCCCTCCTGAGCCAGCCTTGGGATCGTGGTACGATGGTGGTACGATGTTGGTACGACGGTGGTGCGACGGTGGTGCGACGGTGGGGCGATATTGGTACGATATTGGTATGATATTGGTACGACGTTGGTACGACGTTGTTGCTGGGGGTGGCCTCCCCCCTGGCTGCCGGTCCAAAGCCGC
>JBEKJO010000080.1:0-26176 GCA_050011195.1 Verrucomicrobiota bacterium
AAGTATGTTTGAAAGGAGGTGTTGAAGCTAAAGCTAAGGTCAGCACTGGGGGGGACTTGCAGGTACGCGGTTCCATCTTGCGGGTAACCGACTATCCCCGGCCCCACTAAGATTGTGCTTTGCTCCCCGTAAGGGTTCCAGAAGTGCACCCCGGACTCGTCATATGCCGAGGGGATCATACTGCCGGGCGGCGCCACTGGGTAACCGGTGTCGAAGGTGATGGTCATGGTGCCTTGACCGTAGGATTGGGTCAGCAGCCCGACTATGGTTATTGCCAAGATCGCGACAGTCCTTATCGCCTCTCGCAGGAGTGGGCAGCTTTGATTCTCAAATGATTGTATGGTGTTCATAGTAGACGTTTTCCTTTGCTGGCTGTCATTAAGGGGTCACGATTACATTAGTGCATGAGATAATGGCATCGTACAGATCTAAGCTGACACCCCCATTCGAGTAGAGTGACGGCGGGTGTGACGGGTCCGTATCCGTGTCCGTCACGTTGGTCACCGACTGTGAGTCGTAGAATACCTGTATCTGACTACCTTGAAGGCTGAGCTTTACCGTGTGCCATACATTGCTCACCGGTCCGACAAGACTCACTTCTGCCATAGGCGTTCCGGCAGAACCGTTGTAGCCCCATTGTGTCCAGTTCCAGAACTTCACCAGCTTTAGCACCTTGTCTCCGCCGTAAGAACCTTCCGGGTAAATCCAGGCGGCATAGTGTGCTCCACTCGCGGGATTCAGGCGTCCGCCCAAGCCGCCTCCCCACGGTGTGGCTTGAAGGTTGACACTCGCTTCGACTGAGTAGTTGGTCCAGTTTTCATTGAGATAGCAAAACCCGTAATCCCCGTAGCTACCTTGTAAAATGTTGCTGCTGATGGCCCAGTTGCCTGAACTGACTTGCCAGGGCGACAGCCGGGCATCGCATCTGGTGAAGTCGTCGTTGAACAAGCCGCCCGTTTGAGTGACGTCGATCGTGACCATAGCGGAGCCATAGTTGTTGGTTCCATCCGTGGCCTGGTAGGTAAAGCAGTCCATCCCGGCAAAGCCCGATTGCGGCGTGTAGGTGAACCCGCCGTTGGCGTTCAGTGTGAGCGAGCCGTGCTGAGGCGTGCTGGCATTAACAGCCGTGAGGCCCGGCCAAGTGCCCGGGAAGTCGTTGGCCAGCACGCCCGGCGCCGCCACGGTTAGCGCCTGGCCCTCAGTTGCGTTGTAGGAATCATCCTGAGCTCTTGGACCGAAGACGTATTGGACCTGGACATTTGTCACGCTGGTTCCAACCCATACCTTGATGACTTGATTAGTGGCGCGGTAAACGTTCGTGCCAGCGGCCACACCATTGGTCAAGACCTGAAGCGGCACGGCTGCGCCAGAGCCGGGGACAAAGACCTCAACCGCCGTGTTGGTGTCTTGCGCGCCCGCGACAGTGATGGTTGTCATCGCGTGGCCATTGGTTGTACCAGCAGTCGCCGTGACCTGCGCGGTGGAGCGGTTGGTCCACCACTGATAAATGGTCCTGGCGTTGGCCGGCCACATTCTGGGGTAGTTGGCACAATCTGTGACGTACTCGGCCATCAGCGCCGTAGCGCCGCCCTGATCACCATCGGTGACGTACGTCAGCGAGTGAGCATAGAAGTTGAGCAGGAAGCCGTTGGTATAATAAGCTTCCACCGCCGCCTGCAATGTCTGGGGGGTGTGAACGCCGGCACCGGAGGAGTGGTCCTGCCAAGGCCCCACCACCTGCGCCACCTCGGCAATATCGCCATCAGCCACATACCAGTCGCTGACCGGCTCGCTCAGGAACGGATACCGCAGCCCGTCAATCCGGGTGGACAAGGTCCAACTGGGGAAGGGTGCCAGCTTTTGCTCCCCGGTGATCTTGACATTGAGTTGCTGCTGGATTTGATAGGAGTCCTCGCGGGTCCCGTTGAAGTAAGGTACCACCCAAGTGCGCGGGTCGGGGGTCTGGTAATTGGTGAGCCAGGCGTCTATTTGGGAGAAGGAGATGGCCACTGAGTTGGAAGCGTAGTCGTAGCCACCGGCCAGGTCTAGAGGTTCATCCGGCCCCCAGTGGAAGTACTGATAAAGGTCGGGATCGGTTAGGCCACAAGTAGCAGCTAGCGGGTTAGGCAGGCCGCCGTTGTGCGAGCCGATAGTCGCCCCATAAGCGACCGCCTGTGTCAATCCCATGACGATAGAGGCGTAATTCCACTGGTCGGTGATCGCCCCCGTGCAGAAGTAGTAATCTCCCTTAGCTCCGTAGCTGTTCTCGTACTGGGCTGACCCGGCGACATTCGCAACTTCCTCGACATAATTCTCCAAATCATGGCGGACCATGTAGGCGGCGTCGTATTGGTAGGGCCAGGGGCTGAGCCGCACCACGGGCTGTCCGGCAGATTGGAAGGCCCACTCGATGGCGCGCCGGAAAACCAGGTAGGAATACATGCCCGGCCCATTGCCGCCGTGACAGACCAGTGGCTGCATGGCGGCGTCGTAAATGAACCAGCCACTGCCAAACGGGTTCACCGTGATGTAAGGGCAGGATGGATTTGGAGAGGCGTAATCGCCTCGCGCCAGGGTGGTCGCGCTGGTGGCTGAAACCTCCCAAATGGGATGCGGGCCATAGTTTGTCCGGCCGTTCGCGCAGGTGCCCCACGAGATTTCGTCCGCATACGAAGGCATGCGCCAAACCAGCGAGACGTTGTCCGGCAGATGGTCCACGAGCACGTGGTTGGTCAGCTTGAGCAGCCAGGTGTTGGTGTACCAATTGGCTGCCGAGGGAGGGCTGCCGGTGAGGCTGCAGCTCAGGCCCATCTGGCTGGCCAGGGCAAAGTCGCTGCGAAAGCTGCCGTCGGTGTTGCGCGTGAAAGAGGACGAGCCGGCCAGAACGAAGCCGCCCGCCGCCACGTAGTTCGTCAGCGGCGCAATCTCCTCATCCCGAATTGCCTCGGCGGCCAGGCTGATCAGGATCGGGTATTTGGGAGAGCCGTTGGCGTTGGTCAGCACCCCATTGGCAATGTCCAGGTCGCTCACCACCACGTACGGCGTGCCATCCGAACGCAGCGCCTCCTTCACCGACTCCGGCATCACGAAGTAATTCCAGTTCGTGCTCGACAGCCCGTTCATCTTCGTCCACCCGGAATCGTGTATCGCCACCGCCATTCCCGAGGGCCGGGGCGGGTAAAGCTTCATCGTCGCGTTGGCCGAACTGGGGTTTACCAGATACCCGTTCCCGAGGACCAGCGTCAGCGTCACTGACTCGTCCAACCCGGCGAGGCCGTCGAACAACGGGGTAATGTTGATTTCAGCCGAGAGCTGGCCGCTCGAAACCGTGACGCTGCCGCCGAGGCTGGCGTAGTCCACCCCGTTGCTGGCCGAGCCGCTGACTTGATACGTCACCGACAGACCGGCGGTGCCGTTCGACGTGACCGAAACCACGAATTTGCCGCTCTGACCCGTACCGCCCAATGTGGACGGCGCCACGGCCAGATTGTAATCCGGGTCTAGGCCGATGGAGGCGACGGTATTGCCTCCCGCCGCTCGGATGAAACTTTGCGAGGGATTGTATGTGGGGACATTGCTGAACCAGACCCAGTTGTTGGCGCCGGTGCCTAGAACGAGCTGACCGAATTGCCATGGAGTCCCCGAATTAAGGTCGGGGCGGTTTTCCAGTTGATAATAGACGCCGGGATGCGTGTTGGTCAGGAACAGCCAGGCCTCCCGATCACTCACGGGGCCGTTCACAATATTCGTCGGGCCGGTAAAAAGATAGAGGCTGCTGCCAATATTCAAAGGCCCTCCCATGGGCGTATTCGTCTCGCCGCCCCCGCCGCTTCCGGTAGTGCCATCTCCCGGCAGGGGAGGCCCGCTCTCCGCGTTCTGCGCGCTGGACTGCCCGTCGGATGACAAGGTCCGATCATCGTACGCAAAGGCGTTATTCGTACTGCCCGGCACGGTTCCGAGATAGTACACCGGCACATTACCGGGTGGAAGAGGCAGAGGCGGTCCGTTCGGGCCGAGCCGCATCGAGAAATATTCTCCCCGTGGCCACGGCGGCGACACTTGGTCGCCGATTTGCCACTGTGCGCTGGCGCCGAGGACAAAGCCGGCGACAAACAGAAGGATCACGCTGACTTTCAGACCGCCTTGAGTTTTCGTCTTCATAAGTTCCTCAGTTCATTACGATTCAACTTGCTCATCCAGCATCCTGCTCCCCTGCCATTTCTCTTATATTTAGGCTCTCCTCCCCGAGCTGTCAACCCGTTTCCCAGCGCATGCGAAAACAAACTTCCTGTTTTTGGAGCCTGTTGGCACGGATAAAGCCAGCGAGCGCCACAGGGGGGAATCCCAAGGGCGGAGCACGGGCAGAGCCGCCGCCCAACACCCAACAGGGTTGGGAAGACCTCCTCTCCACGTTCGTGCCGGCCATGCCTGCCGCTGCGCACAGACCGGAGCCGACCATTGGTCACTTACAGCTACACATCAGCACTCAGCAAGCTTAAAGACGCCAATGGCACGCCAGCAGTTCGAGCAGGTTAAGTCCGTGGCTGGCGAGTTGCCAATGTTTGCCGGTTTTCGCGACGAGGCGGGGGGCTTTGCCGTCTGGCGCCGCGCAGATTTCATGCCAAAGTCGGCCCTGCAGCAGTGTGAGGACGGTGTGAGGACGGTGTGTGGATGGTGAGGGGAGGGGGTGTGGGAGGGGTGGATGGCGGGGGCGGCGACGGCAATGGCAAGCTCACTTGGATGAGCTTGGCTACTGCCCCACGAGTTTCAGCCCAACCTGCTGCTCCGCTGGGGTGGCTGTAGATTCGGCCTTCGGTTTCCGGATTTGGCATTGCTGCCGTGTGGAGCCTGGCGCTTTGCCAGCCCCGGTTATGGCCACGGTATGCCCGGATGCTTCTTGAGCAGAGCGGGTTTGAGCTTTGGATAGCTGTTCGCTTTGAAGGCGGGCCAATTGAAGGTCGGTTCCAGCCGTTTGCCGTCGGGGGCGCAAAGCCAGAGTTTCACCGGCAACCGGCCTTCGCAGATATGCGGGTGCTCTTTCAGCGTGAAACATTCGTGCAGTTTCACCTGCAAGTCGGGCGAGTTCGGCTGGCCCTCCTCATCTCGCGGTTGCTCGGGGTACTGGAGTTTCAGTTTCCGGCCATCCGGCCAGAGGATGCTCGTGGGCGCGAGTTCGTCGAGCCAGCCGAGCTGTTCGCCGGCCAGGGTTTGAAGGAAGGCCTGACGCAACGGCGCGGCCTGCGCCTCTTTGGCCAGGGTCAACCCCTCAAACGCCCGCGCCAGGCAACGGCTAATCGCCGCCTCATCGAAGGCCGGGAATTCCAGGTCCGGCATCGCCGCCACCACCAGGTTGACCCGGCTGATGAACTGCTTGAGCTCGTGATTGAACAACGGCAGCTCGAAATAGCCTTTCCGATACGCCTCCGCCAGGCATTGGCCGGAAGCCTTCGGGTCCACCTCGCGCTGGTGCTCGTGGTGAATGATCAGGTCCCGGAAACGGACGAGCTTGACCGCGGCCACGCGCTTGTGAGTGCGGTCGTAAAGATACTCCACCTTGGCGGTGATCTGCTCCGGGAACGTCTCCTCGATCCACTCGCGCTTCACCGCGCTGGCCAACCCGAGCAGCGTCAGGTTTTCCGAGCCGCGCCCGGTCACCTCGCGAATGGTCGCGGCCACGAACAGGGCTGCGTTTTGCACGACGCTCTCGCGCATCAGGGTGCCGTGCCGCCCTTCGGTCAAGTCGCATTCGAGCGTCCCCTGGTCATGCCGGAGGCACAGTTGGTCAATGAAGCCGGTCATGATGCAGCGGGGCAGCGGATCGGGAGGATGCGTGATGCGTGATGCGTGATGCGTGATGACATCAGGTTCGGCCACTGCTCGTGCGTCCTCGCCCGCCAGCAGACCTTGCTGCTGGGCGATCTGCATGATCTGCTCGAAGGTCTGCTCGACCTGCCGCGCCGTCTGCGCGTGGAGGCCATAACGGCGGCAGGTCTCGACGCTGAAACTGCTCTTCTTCGCGAATTGATAGGCGCGTATGAGCGTGTAGAAATCCGATTCCTGGCTTGCCTCGAACAGCTCGCGCGCTTCCTGGATGTGCTTGTCGTCGCGGCCTAGGCGCATCAGCAAATCGCGCCCGCTCACCAGCGCGGCGCACAACGCCGCTGCGGGCACGCAACCGAATTTGGCCGCCTCCACCAACATGCGCGAGTAGCGCGGATGCATCGGCAGCTTGAGCATCCGCCGGCCAATGGGCGTCAGGTCGGCGGCGATTGACGATTGACGATTGACGATTGACGCGTCGGTCCGCTCCCCACCGCGTAAATCGTAAATCGTAAATCGTAAATCCCTCAAGGCGCCCAGCGTGATCAGCAACTGCTCGGCGCGCTCGACGGCCTGCGCATCCGGCTTGTCCAGCCAATCAAACTCCGCGGCGCGCTTGATGCCGAGGGAATGCAGCAATAAAACCACCTCGGCGAGGTCGCTGCGCTGGATTTCCGGGGTGTTGCGCTCGGGCCGGTTCAACTGGCCGCTCTCGGTCCACAGCCGGTAGCAGGTTCCCGGCGCGGTGCGTCCGGCGCGGCCCTGGCGCTGCTCGGCCGAGGCCCGGCTGATGGGCTCGATGAAGAGGGTGCCGACGCCGCGCTCGGCGTCGTACCGCGCGACCCGCGCCAGCCCGCTATCCACCACGTGGCGAATGCCATCAATGGTGACCGAGGTCTCCGCCACATTCGTGGCCACGACCACCTTGCGCAGCGGACTGGGCGTGAAGGCGAGGTCCTGCTGCTCGGGCGGCAAGTCGCCGTGCAGCGGGATCAAGGCGAGCCGTTCGTTGGCGCGGATGGCCCGCACTGCGCCAATGGTGGCGTTGATCTCGCCCATCCCCGGCATGAAGACGAGGATGTCCCCCGGCTCGCCGGCGTTCACGATCTGCTCGACGATGTCGGCGGCCTGTTCGGTGACGGGCCGCTCGTCGTGCCGGCTCAAATAGCGCACCTCCACCGGAAAGCTCTGGCCTTCAGAAAGCAGGACCGGCGTCTCGCCTGTCCCCCCCTCTCCGGTTAGATACTCGGCCACCGGCTCGGCCTCGAGTGTCGCCGACATGACGGCCATCTTCAGATCGGGGCGCTCCGTTCGCTGCAAACGCTTGACGAGCGCCAGCGCGACGTCGCTCAACAGGTTGCGCTCGTGAAACTCATCGAAAATGACCACGCCCACCCCTGAAAGGGTGCGGTTGTCTTGCAACCAGCGCAGCAGAATTCCTTCGGTCACATAACTGATGCGGGTGCCGAGGCTCGTCTGGTCATCAAAACGAATCTGGTAGCCGACCTCCGCGCCGAGCCGGCACCCGCGTTCCCACGCGACCCGCGCGGCGACCGTCCGCGCCGCCACCCGCCGGGGTTGCAGCACCACAATTTTCTTGTCCCCGGCCAGCCCGGCCTCCAGCAGCATCTGCGGGACCTGGGTGGTTTTGCCGGAGCCGGTCGGGGCGACCAGCACCAGCCGATTTCCCGAGCGCAGCGTCTCGACAACCTGTGCGTGGATCTGCCAAATGGGGAGCGAAGTCTGAGTCACCTTTGGGAGGCGAAAGGCAATTAGAACCGGATATGGCGCAAAGCCAGCACGAGGATCGTGATTACCAGCATCAGCCCTGCCGGCATGAACTTCTTCGTTTTGACCAGGCGCAGGCCAAAGACCACCAGCAGCGCCGCCAGCAAAATGTCCGCTACGTAAGGTTGGAAGATAACGCCCGCAGCACAAAGACTGAGCGCGGCCGCAAAGGCGACCGACATGATCAGGGACACCTCACTCTTGGCCTTGAGGAAGCCAATCAAACCGCCGATGACGAGCAACACGATGTAAATCCAGAGCGCGGTATGCGGGTTCATAATTTCTTTGGCTGCGGAATGTAGCCGCAAAGCAAAGCAAAGGACACAACGAAATTCGCCGGAGCCGAATGCCCTGGTTGCGGGCGCTAGACGCTATTCCTCCGGGTTTATTCAAAGAAAATCGCGCAGAAATCTGTCTTCCCCGTGAACCGGCGGCCGGCGCGCCCCGTCTAACCTATTGTATGAAAAGAATACTATTAATTACGGCAGTTTTACTCGGGGCCGTTTCGGCCTCTCAGGCCGGTGTTCGTTTCGGCATCGGAATTGGAATCCCTCTGCCAGGCGTGGTGATCAGCCAGCCCGCGGCGGTCGTGATGGCGCCGCCAGTGGTTTGCGCAGCACCACCCGCAGTGGTCATGGCGCCGCCCGTCATGGTGGCCCCAGCGCCAGTGTATTACGCGTGCCGGCCAGGCTGGTGTGGCTACCCAGGTTGGTACGGGTACCGCGGATGGGCGCCCCACCGCGGTTGGCACCACCGCTGATAACGCCAGGCTGCAAACGGCGAACGATATCCGATTAGAGCAGGAGCCGGAACGTGCGTTCCGGCTCTTTTCGTGCCGGGCGTCGCGGGGCAAAGCGAGGGCGGCAGGAATTTTTTGCCGGCCAGGCAGGCACTACACAATTGACCCTGGGGTGAAAAGGCGGTTTCTTGTGCAAGGCCATTATCTATGAGTTCGCCAAGACCTACGTTGGATGATTTGCGCATCGAGCGAAGCAAAGAACCGGAGTCAACGTCCCGATTCCGGCCGGTGGCCATTGGCCTTGTCGTTTTGGCGCTGGCGGTCGGCGTGATCTTGTGGCTGAAGCGGCCGGGAGCCATAGCGGTGCACACCGTGCTAGTGCGTGAGGCAACGGGAAACGGCCTCGAGCGGACGGTATTGAATGCCTCGGGTTACGTCACGGCCCGACGCCAGGCCACCGTTTCGTCCAAGGTCACCGGCAAGGTTACCGAAGTGCTCGTCGAGGAGGGGATGGAGGTGCGGGAAGGGCAGATCCTCGCCCGCATCGACGATACGAATGTCAAGACCAGCTTGCGCCTGGCTGAAGCCCAGTTGGTTTCCGCGACCAACGCGCTCGCTGAAACCCGGGTGCGCATCAAGGAAGCGGACCAAGAGCTGGAGCGCCAGACCGGCCTGGTGAAGAATAAGATCGCCACGCAGGCGGACTACGATCACGCCGAGGCTGCGGCCCTGGCCATCAAGGCCAGACTGGAGCAGCAACAGGCGGACGTGACGGTGGCCGGAAAGCAAGTGGCTTACTGGGAACAGCAGTTGGATGACACGATCATCCGCGCGCCCTTCTCCGGCATTGTCACCTCGAAGAACGCCCAGCCGGGCGAGATGATCTCGCCCATATCCGCCGGAGGCGGTTTCACGCGCACGGGCATTTGCACCATCGTGGATATGGAATCCCTGGAGATCGAGATCGATGTCAACGAAAGCTACATCAACCGCGTTGGGGCGGGGCAGGCGGTCGAGGCGACGCTCGACGCGTACCCGGAGTGGAAGATTCCTTGCAGGGTGATCGCGATCATCCCGACCGCCGACCGCCAGAAGTCCACGGTGAAGGTGCGGGTCGGGTTCGATAAGCTCGACCCGCGCATCCTGCCGGAGATGAGCGTGAAGGTCGCCTTCCGCGAGGCCGGCGGGTCCGGCCCGGTGGCAGGTCGCACGGTGACCGTGCCCAAGAGCGCCGTCCAGCAACAGGACGGGCGCGACGTAGTGGTGGTGGTGCAGAGCGGACGCGCCGAGCGCCGGGCGGTGACGGTGAGCAAGACGCGTCTGGACGAGGCCGTGATCAGCGCCGGCGTCGCCGCCGGGGAACGAGTCATAGTGGACTGGCCGAAGGGGCTGACCGATGGAGCGGCGGTGGCCGAAAAGCGATGAATCCTTTAAGCGGCATGACTGACTCGGCCAACCATGCCCTGGTGAACGTGGAGGGGGTGGAGAAGGTCTTTCACCGCGGGTCGGAGGACATCCATGTGCTGAAGGACTTGCATCTCAAGGTCCCGGCGGGCGAGTTTCTGGCGCTGATGGGACCGTCGGGTTCGGGCAAGAGCACGTTGCTGAACCTCATCGGGGGGCTGGACCGGCCCACCCGCGGCTCGGTGAGCATTGCCGGCGAGCGGGTTGACGAATTGTCCGACCGCAAGCTGGCAGCGTGGCGGGCGCGGCATATCGGTTTCGTGTTCCAGCTTTATAATCTGCTCCCGGTGCTTACGGCGGAGCGCAATGTGGAGTTGCCGCTGTTGCTGACGCACCTGTCCCGGGCCCAGCGGAAGCGGCACGTGGCCACCGCGCTGGCGATCGTGAGCCTGTCGCAGCGGGCGAAACACTATCCGCGCCAGCTTTCCGGCGGGGAGCAACAGCGTGTGGGCATCGCCCGCGCGATTGTCACCGATCCCACCTTGCTGTTATGCGACGAGCCGACCGGCGATCTGGACCGCAAGGCCGGGGACGAGATTTTGGACTTGCTCCAGGCGCTGAACCGGGAGCACGGCAAAACCATTATCATGGTCACGCACGATCCGCACGCCTCGGCCCGCGCCTCCCGGACAGTCTATCTCGACAAAGGCCAGCTCAGCGACCAGCCCGTAAAGTAACCGCCCTCAGAGCACCTCCGTGAAGCCGTCCATTCCTTCAGCCTCGTCCCTCAACCCTCAACCCTCAACTCTCAACCCCCGGCCCGCAGTGCCGTCCGCCGCGCGTTTGTTGCTCATCCGCCACGCGGAAATTGAAACGCGCTATCAAGGCATCTTCGGCGGTCGGATTGACATGGAGCTTTCGCCACGCGGCCACGAACAGGCTGCCGCGCTGGCAAAGTATCTCCACCGGAAGCCATTGGGCGCCATTTACGCCAGTCCGATGAAGCGCGTCCAGCAGACACTGGCCCCCCTGCTGGCCAACGGCGCGCCGAAACCCATCATCCTGCCGGACTTGCGCGAGGTGGACTTTGGAGACTGGACCGGGCTGACTTGGGACGAAATCCAGACGAAGTTTGGCATCAGCCCCTTTGCCTGGCTCGAACAATTGGAATGCGATGGCATCGCCAATGCCGAATGCGGTGAAACCCTGCGCGACCGGGTGGAGCCTTGCCTGCGGCAAATTCTGGCCGGCCATGCTGGCCAGCCAGTGGCCGTTGTCTGCCACGGGGGGATCATCCGCGTGTTGCTGGGAATTCTGCTCCGCTGGCCGCTCGCGCGGATGGGGGCGTTTGAAATCGAATATGCGAGCCTCACCCAAGTCCTGGTGCTGCCGGAGAGAGCGGAGTTGCAATTGCTCAACTTCACACCCTGGCGCGAAATCGTGGGGTAAGCTGCCCCTGCCACCGCCACCGTCCTGACCTGCCGACCCGGCGGGCTCGCGGGAGCACCATGAAACGAACCATGCTCTGGAAGATATCCGTGACGACCGCCCCGGAAGCGGAAGAGGCGGTCGCGGAATTGCTGGGCAGCGCCTTCGGCCAGCCTGTGTCCTCTTACACCCCCGCTGAAACCCGGCAGACAGCCGTTTCAGTCTATGTTCCGAAAAGGCCGGACTGGTCTCGGAGCAGGCGAGCGGAATTCGCGTCGGGTCTCAAACGGATTGCCCTCAGCGGTTTGGACGTCGGCCCGGGCAAGATCGCGCTGAAGAGAATCCGCCGGGAAGATTGGGCGGAGTCCTGGAAACGGCACTTCAAACCGCTGGTGATCGGTTCCGCGCTCCTGCTCAAGCCGGGTTGGAGCCGGCGTCGCCCGCGGAAAGGACAGGCTGTGGTCGTGCTCGACCCCGGGTTGAGCTTTGGCACGGGCCGGCACCCGACGACCGCTTTTTGCTTGCGCCAACTGGTGGCCCGGCGCCGGCCGGGCCAAGCTCAGTCCTGTTTGGACGTCGGCACCGGGTCCGGGATTCTCGCCCTTGCCGCCGCCAGGCTTGGCTACGCGCCGGTGGACGCCTTCGATTATGATCCCCAGTCTGTCCGGGTTGCCCGCGCCAATGCGCGTCGGAATGGCGTATCCGCGAAGATTTGGTTTTGGCGGCAGGACTTAGCGAAACTGCCCCGCCGGGGCGCCAGGAAATACTCCCTGATTTGCGCCAACCTGGTTTCGAATCTGCTTTTGGCCGAGCGGGAACGAATCCTGGCCCGCTTGGGCGCGGGCGGCGTGCTGGCCGTGGCCGGCATCTTGAAAAGGGAATTTGCGCAAGTCCAAAGAGCCTTCACAGCCGCGGGCCTTCGATTGGCGGCGAGCCGGACCGAAAAAGAATGGCGCTCGGGAGCTTTTGCCCGACGGTAAGAGGCGCGCCGGGTCCCCAAAGCCGGAACTTCGTGCTGGATTTTTTTTGAATGGACTTTCCTGGGAATGGTCGTATAATAGAATCGCTTGAAGCGGCAGAGGCCAATTTCAATGCATCAATGCACAGCGGGGCTTGCCAAGGAAAGCCCGAGGGTGCCCTTCACGCATCGCTGAACTTGAACAAAGGAATGAAACAAGCTATGACCAAATCGTTGGAAGTTATGAGTGAAGCTGTTCGTAATCCCAAACATCCCTTCCGCAAAGTGGATAACCAGCCGAAGAAACCCCTGAAACACCGCTACGAACGCAGGAAAATCAGGGAATACCTGCACCTCGGGGATTGGGTGTCCGGCGAAGCGGCTTAAAGACGAGCAAACCTCCAGCTTAAACCAAGAAAGCCACGCCTCCGCGTGGCTTTTTCTTTTACTTCATCAGCAGCATCTGCCGCGCGCGTTTGATGGCGCGATTGAGCCGCCGCTGATAATGCGCCGGCAGCCCCGTGTACTTCCGGGGCAGGATGCGCCCCTGGTCGGTCACGAACTGCCGCAACAGGGTGATGTTCTTGAAATCGAGCGCGTCAACCGTGAAGTCGATCTTGGGCTTGGGGCGCGGGGTGCGTATTTCACCGTAGGAAGACCGTCCGCGGGCGCCGCGTTTCTCCGGCTTGTCGGGGCGAGTTTTGCGTGGCATAGGCCGTGGCTATTTGATTTCGCGATGGAGGGTGTGGCGGCGCAAAGCCGGGTTGTACTTCTTGATCTCCAGCTTCTCCGTCTTGAGCTTCTTGTTCCGCGTCGTCGTGTAGCGCGAAGGGGACTTGCCTTCCTTGCGCGCTTCGGTGCATTCGATGGTAATGATTTCGCGGGGCATAATTATTCTTTTTCCTTGGGCTTCTCTTCCGCTTCTTCTTCTTCGGGTTCAACCTCGGTTAGGCCGACCGCATCAACGGTGCCGAGCGCCCCCAGGCGGCGTTGCCGCAAAGCGCCTTCGCGCTCCAACTGCGCTTGGGCCTCCACCGTAAAGCGCGTCCAGGGAATCGCTTCCAGGCGCTTCCGGGGAATCGGCTTGCCCGTCAATTCGCAGATGCCGTACGTGTTCTTCTCAATCCGCTTGAGCGCCTCCTCGATTTCATAAACCGCGTCCTGGTCCGACGACAACAGGCTCAAGGCAAAGTCGCGGTCGAAGTTATCCGTGCCGGAATCCGCCATGTGGAGGCTGTAGCCGGCCATTTCCTGCGCCGATTCTTTGGCCAGGCCGTCCATCTGCTTGGTCAGTTGATCGCGCAACTCCAGCAAACGGCGATAATACTTGGCCCACTGCGCCTTGATCTTCACTTGCCCGTTTTTCTTCACCTTCACGGTCGGGGACCCGAGAATGGCGGCGGCAGTCGCCAGGCCGTGCGGCTTGGCGCGCCTCTTCGCCTTCCTGATGATCTTCTTCTTCGTACTCACAACTCAAACTGCTTGATTCTGTCAGATAGTTACTCTGCATTGCCTCAGCGGGAACGCCTTCGCTCCCTTTGAGAGCGCGGGAATTTAGCAGAGGAATGCTAAAGTGCCATAACAATTTTCAAGAATCTTTGCGGATGCGCCTCCCGCTTTCTGGCCGCCTTGCTGCCGCCGGCGCGCGGCGGCTCCCCTCTCCCGTCCCTCACCCCTCGGTTCTCACCCCTCAACCCTTTTCAATACAAGCGTAGGCGTTGTGGTTGTGGATGCTTTCCTGGTTCTCGGCCTCCACTTTATACCACGTCACATCCGGGTGGGCGTTGAGCTTCAGGGCTACGTTCCGCACCAGGTCCTCCACGAACACCGGATTGTCGTAGGCCCGCTCCGTGACCGCTTTCTCGTCCTCCCGCTTCAACAGAGCGTAAAGTTCCGAGCTGGCCGAGGCTTCGATGATCGCAATCAAGTCCTCAATCCACACCGCCTTCCGCGACCGGATTTGGACCGTCACTTCGCCCCGCTGGTTGTGGGCGCCGTAAGCCGCGATCGCCTTCGAGCAGGGGCAGAGCGTCGTCACGTTCGCCTTGACCGTCAGCAGAAACAGTATCTCCTTGTGGCACGCCGCCGCGTCGAACCGCGCCAGATAATCCATCACGCTTTTCTTGCCCGTCACCGGCGCCCGCTTCACCATGAAATATGGGAATTCAATCTCCAGGTGCGACGTCGCGGCCCGGAACTTCTCCTGCATCGCGTACAGAATGTCGGTGATGTTCTCGACGTGGATTACGTTGCCGTGCGCGTTGAGCACCTCGAGGAAGCGGCTCATGTGCGTGCCCTTGAATTCCTTCGGCAGGTCCACGAACATGCCGATGGTCGCCACCGTGTTTTGCACCGCATGCGCCTTATCCCGCACCTGGATCGGGAAGCGCAGACCCCGGACGCCAACCTTGTTGATGCGCAATTCCCGGTGGTCCGGCTCGCTCTGCTTGTCGTGCAGTTTAAGCAGGGCCACCGGCGCGTGCCCTGTCTGCTTCCGGCTGCGCCGCGCCGACCCGTTGCCCCGGTTAAGCGATTTGCGCCTCGCTTTGGCCGGGACCCTCACCGGGCGGCGCAAGCGGGCTGATCCATTCTCACTCGGCTTGAACATGCTCGAAACCTAGCAGCGAACCGCCATTTTGCAAAAGCTTTTGCTCCCCATACAGCACTACTTCGGATTTCGGATTTCGGCCTTCGGATTTCGGATTTGGAAAGGACTGCATTCAGCGCCCCCCGCCTTCCCCCCGCCGCCCACCCTAAAACCCCGTTGACTCGCCAGGCGCCGCCGCTTATTACCACCCCTATGAGTTTGCCTGCGCGCCTCTCCCGTCCGGTCATCATCCTGCTCGCTCTGCTGCTGTGCGCCCGGTTCGCCGGCGCGGAAACCTTCCGCGTCGCCACCTACAACGTGGAAAGCTACCTCGCTGAACCCACCCAGACCCGCTCCGCCAAGTCCGCCGAGGCGAAAGCCAAAGTCCGCGAGAGCATCCGCGCCCTCAAACCCGACGTGCTCGCCTTGCAGGAGATGGGCGGCACCAACGCCCTGCTGGAACTGCGCGACTCCCTCAAAGCCGAAGGGCTTGACCTTCCCTATTGGGAACACGTCGCCGGCTTCGACACCAACATCCACGTCGCCATCCTGAGCAAATTCCCCTTCACTGCCCGCCGCCCGCAGACGGACGACAGTTTCCTCCTCAGCGGACGCCGCTTCCGCGTCAGCCGCGGGTTTGCCGAGGTAGATGTCCGGGTCAACCCAAACTGCTCCTTCACCCTCATCACCGCCCACCTCAAGTCCAGGCGCCCTGTCCCCGAGGCCGACCAAGCCGAGTTGCGCCTCGAAGAAGCCAAGCTGCTGCGCGAGAAGTTTGACGCCCGCCTCGCCGCCAACCCCAACGCCCGCCTCGTCGTCCTCGGCGACCTCAACGACACCAAAGATTCCCCTTCCACCAAGGCGGTCATTGGCCGGGGCAAGCGCAAGCTCGTGGATACGCGCCCCGCCGAGCGCAACGGCGACGACGCCCCCAGCACGAACCGCGCCCGGGAGCCGCGCAACGTCACCTGGACCCATTATTACGCCAAAGAGGACAGCTACTCGCGCATTGATTACATCCTCATCAGCCCCGGCCTGGCGCGCGAGTGGGTCACCAACGAAACCTACGTGCTGACCCTTCCCAATTGGGGCATCGGCTCTGACCATCGCCCGATCGTGGCAACGTTCGAGGCCGGAAGCAAGTGAAGCCGCCGGGCTCGCCCGTCCGGCCCGCTTGTGCATTGCAAATTCAGTTCCCGCCCATTAAAGTTAAAACATGCTAGTGATCGAACCCATTACTCACGTTCGGCGTGACGAGCGTGGAGTCGCCTGGATCGCAGACACGAATACAAAGGTCATCGAGGTCGCGATGGACGCCGCCGCTTATGGCTGGGACGCAGAGGAAATCCACGCGGCGCACCCCCATCTTTCTCTGGCTCAGATCCATGCGGCGCTGTCGTACTACCACGATCACAAAGGTGAGCTTGACGGGCAGATGCAGCGGCAACTGGAAAACCACCGCCGGTTGCGCACCGAGGCTCCCGGTCAGCTTACCCACGCAGCTTTGCGAGCGCGGCTCGGCGGCGGGTGAGCGTCGCGCTTTACATGGACGTGCATGTGCCGCGCCCCATAACCCGCGGCCTGCGGAGACGCGGAGTGGATGTGCTCACGGCTCAAGAAGACGGCGCAGCACGATGGGAAGACCCACAGTTGCTCAATCGGTCTGGCGAATTAGGCCGGGTGCTCTTTTCGCAGGATGAGGATTTGCTCATAGAAGCCGCCAGACGGCAGCGAGAGGGCATCCACTTCGCAGGCGTTATCTACGCTCCCTAACTCGAACTTTCAGTCGGGCAATTCATCGAGGAGCTGGAGATACTGGCCAAGGCGGGTCTCCCTGCCGACTTCGTCAATCGCGTTCAATACCTGCCTGTGGGGTAATGCACGGCCGGACTTTGAAAAGTCCCCTCAGTTCCGTCCTGCCGGTGCGCGTCAGTTAAACGTAAAGCGCCGCCTGCAGTTCGCGGACCATCATTCCGATGAAGGGGTAGCGGCGCTCGGGGTCGCGTTCGAGGCAGCGGAGGATCACCTTCTGCAAACCAGCCGGCATGTCCGGATTGTACTGGCGCGGCTCGACGAAGCTGGAGCGGTCAAGCTGCCGGGCCAGAATCTCGCCCGGGGTCTCGCCCGGAAAGGGCTTCTGGTTGGTGAGCAGTTCATAGGCGGCGACGCCGTAGGAGAAAATGTCGGCGCGATGGCTGAGCGGTTCGCCCAGCAATTGTTCGGGGGCCATGTAAGCAGGCGTGCCGGGGTTCGTTTTGGACGCCTTCTTCGGCTTCTCGGGAATCGGCTGGGCGAGGTCGAAATCAACCAGGCGGACGCTGGCGTTGCGGGTGACGAGGACGTTCTCGGGTTTGAAATCGAGGTGCATGAAGCCGTTGTCGTGCATGTGTTCGAGGCCCTCGGCCATGTCTATGAGAATCTGCGCCACGTTTTCCAGCAGTACCGGGTCGTGCTGCGTGTAAAGCTCCTTCAGGTTGGAGGCTTCCACGTAATCCATGAGCAGGTAGAGATGTCCCCCGATCTTGCCGTGCTCGACGTAGCCGATGATGCGGTCGTGGTCGCCGATCTTGGAAAGGATTTCGGCGCCGCGCACAAAGCGCCGCCGGGCGAGCCAGTTGAAGCGGAGGCGTTCGTGCAGGCGGCGGAGGGCGTAGGGTTTCTGACGCTCGTCGGTCGCCAGCCAGATGTCGGCCATGCCGCCGCGGTTGAGGAGTTCCTGCAAGTAAAATCGCCCGAACGGCCCGGGCGAGGGCGTATGGTCAGCACCCGATTTCTTCGCTCTGCTAAACACCGGTTCTATTTATCATGCCCGTGCGCGGTTTGCCACTGGAATCAGAGGCCACGCGGCGGCGGCGGCGAATTCTGGGGCCGCGCCCCGTCCATTCGAGGCTTGGCTCGCGGGCGGGGCGTGCTCTACTGTGGTGGGCATGTGGATACGGTGCGGAATGGCGACGTTTCCTCTCCCCAAGAGGTGACCAATGAGTGTTCTCACCGACTCGGTTATGGGCTGGCTGAATGCGGGGCTGGGGTTGCTCTACCCGGAGGTCTGCCAGCTTTGCGGCGAGGCGCGGGCGACTCCGGCGGAGGGCTATGTTTGTGGCGGTTGCCGGGCCAAGGCGCGGTTCATCCGGGAGCCATTCTGCGAGCGGTGCGGCCGGCCTTACGAAGGGGACATCACCACCCGGTTTGAATGCGCGAATTGCGGGGAGATGGAATGGCACTTCCGGTCGGCGCGCTCGGCGGTGGTGGCGCGCGACCCGGTGCTGGAGGTGATTCACCGTTACAAGTATCAGCGGGCGCTTTGGTTCGAGCCGTTCCTGGCCGAGCTGCTGATTCGGGCGGCGGGGCCGGCGTTAGCCGGGAAGAACGGCAACATGATTGTGCCCGTGCCGCTGCATCCCACGAAACTGCGGGAACGCGAATTCAACCAGGCCGAACGCCTGGCCAACCGGCTGGGCGCCGCCACGCAGATTCCCGTGAACAACCGGCTGCTCCGGCGCGTCGTACCCACACGCACGCAAACGCTGTTGAGCCGCCCGGAGCGGCTGGCCAATGTCCGCAACGCCTTTGCCATGCGGAGCGGCCAGCGCTTGAACGGCGAGCGCATCGTGCTGCTGGACGACGTGTTCACGACGGGCGCGACGACCAGCGCCTGCGCCAAAGTGCTGATGGCCGCCGGGGCGGGTGAAGTTTGTGTCTGGACACTTGCCCGCGGAGTTTGAATATTATCAGGCTGACGTTTAGCATGAGATTGGCCGTGAACATGAAAGGCGCGACGCGGGCGGGCGGCCCGCGAAGTTCAACCTTTAACCCTCAACCTTTTTAAGAATGGCGACGACTACTTTCATCAAGAAGACGCTGGGGCTGGAAACGGCTGAGCCGGCGGTGACGCCGCCGCCCGTGACCCCCAACACGACGTTCGCAAAAAAGCCCAAGCTGCCCAGCCGGAAGGGCAGGAAGCGGGACATCCCCGAGGGCCTGTGGACCAAGTGTCCGAAGTGCACGACCATGGTGTTCGACAAGGAACTGGACGAGAACCTGAAAGTCTGCTCGCATTGCCAGCATCATTTTCCCATCGGCGCCCGCGAGCGCATCCATTCGCTGGTGGAGACCTGCACGTTCGAGGAGATGGATGCCGAGATGACGAGCGTGGACGTGCTCAACTTCACCGGGGTGGCTTCCTACATCTCCAAGCTGGAGGACTATCAGAAAGAGACCGGCCTGAAGGACGCGGTGCTCACGGGAATCTGCAAGATCGGCGAGCACCGGGCGGCGCTGGGCGTGATGGATTTCAGTTTCCTGGGCGGCTCGATGGGGTCGGTCGTCGGCGAGAAACTGGCGCGGCTGATCGAGAAGGCGACCGAGAAAACTCTGCCCCTCATCATCATCTCGACCAGCGGCGGGGCGCGGATGTATGAAGGGATGTTCAGCTTGATGCAAATGGCCAAAACCTGCGCGGCGCTGGCTTATCATGCCCAAGCGCGGCTGCCGTATATCAGCGTGCTGACGCACCCGACGACTGCGGGCGTGATGGCCAGCTACGCCAGCGTGGGGGACCTCATCATGGCCGAGCCCGGAGCGATGATCGGGTTCGCCGGGCCGCGTGTGATCAAAGACACCACTCAGGCGGAGTTGCCGCCCGGCTTCCAGACCGCCGAATTCCTGCTCGACCACGGCCTCATTGATGCCATCGTGCCGCGCAAAGAGATGAAACCGCGGCTCATCGAGTACCTCAATTATCTGTCGAACGGGCAGCGGTAACATCCGGAACCCGGAGGACCCAAAGCCGAGACTCCGCGGCCATACGGAAACAGGGGTCGTGGCAGGAACGGACCGGGGGTCGGGTCAGTTTGCGCGTTGCAATCCCGGTCTCATGCTCTATGCTCATGGGCTGATGAAAGGCATAATTCTGGCCGGGGGCGCCGGCTCGAGGCTGTTCCCGCTGACCCTGGTGGCGAGCAAGCAGCTTCAGCCCGTCTATGACAAACCGATGGTCTATTACCCGTTGACGACGCTGATCGAAGGCGGCATCCGGGAGCTTTGCCTTATTTCCACCCCGCAAGATTTGCCCCGGTTCCGCCAGTTGCTCGGTAACGGCAGTGCCTGGGGGCTCTCGATTGATTACCGCGAGCAGGCCAAGCCGGAGGGCATCGCCCAGGCGTTTCTCATTGCCGAAAGCTTCATCGGCCAGGAGGCGGTCACGCTGATTCTGGGCGACAATGTCTTCTACGGCGGCGATGGTTTTTACAGGGCCTTCGTTGACTTCAAGGGCGGCGCGACCATCTTCGGGTATCACGTCAACGACCCGGAACGGTACGGCGTGGTGGAGTTCGATGGCCATGGGCAGGCGATTTCCATCCAGGAAAAGCCCAAGCAACCCAGAAGCAACTACGCCGTCCCCGGCCTCTACCTTTACGACAACAGCGTAGTGACGATTACCCGAAATCTGAAGCCGTCCGCGCGGGGGGAGCTGGAAATAACCGATGTGAACGTCGAGTACTTGCGCCGCCAGCAACTGCACGTGCACCGGCTCAGCCGCGGGTTCGCCTGGCTGGATGCGGGCACGAGCAGCAGCTTGCACGAGGCTTCCGCCTACGTGCAGACCATCGAGAAGCGCGCCGGCGTCAAGATTGGCTGTCCGGAGGAGGCGGCCTTTCGCCGGGGTTTCCTGTCACTCGAACGGCTCGAAGCCCTCACGGCCAGGATACCCAGGTGCGAGTATCGGGACTATCTGGCCGAAGTGGTCGCCGAGGCGAAGCGGTTGGGCCGCTGACCTCCCATGAACGTCCTGACTTGCGCTATCCCCGGCTTGCTCATTATCGAACCCAAGGTGTTCGGCGACACCCGCGGCTTTTTCCTCGAAACCTGGAACCAGCGCCGCTACCACGAGGCCGGACTCGACGCGGACTTCGTGCAAGACAATGTTTCGTTCTCACGCCGCGGCATCTTGCGAGGGTTGCATTTTCAAAACCCGAAGCCGCAAGGCAAGCTGCTCCAGGCGCTGCAAGGGGAGGTGTTCGACGTCGCGGTGGACCTCCGGCGCCGTTCGCCCACCTTTGGAAAGTGGTACGGCCTCGTGCTCTCGGGCGAGAACAAGCGCCAGTTCTACATCCCTCCCGGTTTTGCCCACGGATTCGTCGTGCTGAGCGAAACCGCGCTCTTCCACTACAAATGCACCGAGTTCTACTCGCCGAAGGACGAAACCGCCATCCGCTGGGACGACCCGGACCTCGGGATCCAATGGCCGCTCAAAGAGCCGCTCCTCTCCGAGCGCGACGCCAGGGGCTTGCGTCTGCGCGACACGCCCCCGGAGCGATTGTTTGACTGATCCGGAAGCTATGGAACTGCCTCGCATCCTGCTCATCGGCAAAATCGGCCAGGTCGGCTGGGAACTCCGCCGCACCCTGGCGCCCATGGCCCGCGTCACCTGCGTCGATTTCCCGGATATTGATCTGACCCGCGGCGACTCCATCCGCCGGTGGGTGCGGGAGACCCGGCCCCATGTCGTCATCAATGCCGCGGCCTACACCGCAGTGGACAAGGCGGAGTCGAAGCCGGACCAGACGATGAAGATCAACGGCGTGGCCCCAGGCATTCTGGCGGAGGAGGCCAAGAAACTGGGCGCGCTGCTGGTGCACTATTCAACGGACTACGTCTTCGACGGCGCCAAGACCTCGCCCTATGTGGAAACCGATCCGCCCAATCCGCTGGGCGTTTACGGCCGCTCCAAACTGGCCGGCGACCAGGCCGTGCGGGCTGTCGGCGGCGCGCATCTGATCTTCCGCCTCTGCTGGGTCTATGGCGCGCGCGGGCAGAATTTCATGCTCACCATTATGCGGCTGGCGCGCGAGCGCGAGAAGTTGCGCGTGGTGGCGGACCAGACGGGGTGCCCGACGTGGTCGCGGATGATCGCGGAGACGACGACGCTGGCGTTGAAGCAGGCTGTGGCGGCGCGCGATTTCGGCGCGTTGACCGGCACCTACCATCTCGCGTCGTCGGGCGTCACCAGTTGGCAGGGCTTTGCCCAGGCCATCCTCAACCTCATGCCCGCGGAGGGAAAGAAATGCTCGGCGGTCGATGCCATTTCGACGCCGGAATATCCGACGCCGGCCAAGCGTCCGGCTTACTCGGTGCTGGCCTGCGAAAAACTGGAGCGCACTTTCGGCCTGCAACTGCCTCCCTGGGAAGAAAGCCTGAAGCAGGTTTTAGAAGAGAGATAACATACTCAACCTCCACCTCCCTTAGTGTCTTTGTTGCTTTGTTGTTAAACTTATGAATCTCCTGATCACTGGCGGCGCCGGCTTCATCGGCTCGAATCTCATCCAGCACGTCATCAACCGGCCCGAGGTCTCCAGGCTGGTCAACCTCGATTGCCTGACCTACGCCGGACGGCTCGAAAACCTCGAAAGCGTGGCCACGCATCCGAAGTACCTCTTCGAGAAGGTGGACTTGCGGGACAAGACCGCCGTCCTCGACGTCGTGCAGCGCCACCGCATCACCCATGTAATGCACCTGGCCGCCGAGTCTCACGTGGACCGCTCGATTACCGGCCCGGGCGATTTTGTGCACACCAACGTCGTGGGCACCTTCAACCTGCTGGAAGCCTGCCGCGCCGTCTGGTTGGATCACGCATCACGCATCACGCATCACGAGTCACGTTTCCTTCACGTCTCCACCGACGAAGTCTATGGCAGCCTTGGCCCCAGCGGCTTGTTCACCGAGACCACACCCTACGCGCCGAATTCCCCCTACTCCGCCAGCAAAGCCTCCAGCGACATGCTCGTGCGCGCCTATCATCACACCTACGGTTTGGCCACCGTCATCACCAACTGCTCGAACAACTACGGGCCTTATCAATTCCCGGAGAAGCTCATCCCGGTCGTCATTCAAAGCGTGCTGGCGCGAAAACCGGTTCCCGTCTACGGCGACGGCCTCAACGTGCGCGACTGGCTCTACGTCCGCGACCATGCCGAAGCCCTTTGGTTGGTGTTGACGCGCGGGCGGGCCGGCGAAACCTACAACATCGGCGGCCACAACGAATGGGCCAACCTCCACATCGTCCAACTGATTTGCGATCTGATTGACGAGATGGCGCCGCACCTCGGCGGGGGTTCGCGCAAACTGATTACGTTCGTCCAGGACCGCCTGGGGCACGACCGCCGGTATGCCATTGACGCCACCAAGATCGAAAAGGAACTGGGCTGGCTGCCCGCGCACAAATTCGAGCAGGGCATTCGTGAGACCGTGCGCTGGTATCTCGATCATCAGCCGTGGGTGCGCTCCGTCCTGAAGCGTTAACCCGGAATTCTCATACCCTTTCACTGAAACAATCGGTATGTTCCCCTCCCCTGGCCTGCGACCACCCTCTCCCCTTCTCAAGGGGAGAGGGCTGGAGAGAGGGGTCCGTCTTTGCCTGGGGGTTCAGGGGCGGGGGCTTCCACTCATTCCTACCGAGTTCCATTGCGAAGTGGTATCATACCTCGCACAAACCGCCGACAGGGTGTAGCCGCCGACGGCAGTCGGCGCCATCTTTCGGGACTGAAAATCAGCGCCGACTGCCGTCGGCGGCTACACGCTATGTCATTTCCCGGCTAAAGGCCGCGCCTGCGTTAAGGTCACTGCATAAACGCCCGGTAAAACCGCCGGTTGTAACCGCTGATGGCGTTGCTCAGGGTCATGCTTCCACTCCCAGGCATGGTGAAAGTGCTGACCGAACTCCAGTTCAACAGATCCGGGGATGCTTGCAGCACGTAATTGCTGCCGGGGGCACCGGAAAACTGAAACGTGAAATTGCCAGCGGTTACTTGTGGCGCGGACAGAATGACCGGCAGCGCGACGGTTAAATTGACCACGCTGCTCGTGACACTGCCATACGGGCTGGACACCACCACGCGATATGCCCCGGCATTGCCGAAACCCGCATCATTCAGTACGAGCGGCGGGCCGGGAAAGACCACTTCGCGGATGCGGTTGTTAGAAGTGTCCGCAATGAACAGGTTGCCGGTGGCGTCCACCGCCACGCTAACGGGCTGCCATAATTCAGCATTGGCCGCCGCGCCCCCGTCGCCGGAGTAAGCTGCTGTCCCGTTGCCCGCCACCGTGGTGATAATCCCGTTGGTGCCCACCTTGCGGATGCGGTTGTTAAGGTAATCCGCAATGAACAGGTTGCCGGTGGCGTCCACCGCCACGCCCGAGGGATAGGACAGTTCCGCATTGGTCGCCGCGCCGCCGTCGCCGAGGTAACCAGGTGTCCCGTTGCCCGCCACGGTGGTGATAATCCCGTTGGTGTCCACCTTGCGGATGCGGTTGTTAAAGTGATCGGCAATGAACAGGTTGCCGGTGGCGTCCACCGCCACGCCATAGGGCCAATCCAATTCCGCATCGGTTGCCGCGCCCCCGTCGCCGGAGTAGCCGCCTGTCCCGTTGCCCGCCACGGTGGTGATAATCCCGTTAGTGTCCACCTTGCGGATGCGGTTGTTACTTTGATCTGCAATGAACAGGTTGCCGCTGGCGTCCACCGCCACGCCCCAGGGCTCCTGCAATTCCGCACTGGTCGCCGCGCCCCCGTCGCCCGAGTAGCCTCCATAGCCGTTGCCCGCCGCCGTGGTGATGATCCCATTGGCGCCCACCTTGCGGATGCGCTGGTTTTCGGTATCCGCAATGAACAGGTTACCGGTGGCGTCCACCGCCACGCCAAAGGGAAAACTCAATTCCGCAGCGGTCGCCGCGCCGCCGTCGCCGGAGTAACTGTATGTCCCGTTGCCTGCCACTGTCGTGATAATCCCGTTGGCGCCCACCTTGCGGATGCGGTAGTTGGCGTAGTCGGCAATCGAAAGGTTGCCGGTGGCGTCCACCGCCACGCCAAAGGGATAATTCAATTCCGCATGGGTTGCCGCGCCGCCGTCGCCGGAGTAACCGTTCGTCCCGTTGCCCGCCACCGTGGCGATAATTCCATTGGGCAGGTTGGCGCCGTTCAATTGCCATTGGTAACTGAACGGGCCGGTGCCCGAGACCGACACGGAAAAAGTCACCTTGCCTCCCACCAGGACCGCAACCGAACTATTCGTCGGTTGAATCATAACGCTGGGGAGACCAATCACCGTCAACGCCAAAGCCTGGGTCGCGGTATGGGACAAGGCGTCGGTTACCTCCACGGTGAAATTGAACGTCCCGTTGGTCGTCGGCGTCCCGGAGATCACGCCGCTGGCCGCCAGAGTCAATCCCGGCGGCAAGGCGCCGGAAATGTTCGTCCAACTGTAGGGGGTCTGCCCGCCGGCTGCCATCAGGGTCTGGTTGTAAACCACGCCGTTGGTTCCGTAGGGCAATGAAGTCGTGATCACCGGCAGCGGCAGACCGATGGTTAAGTTGACCACGCTGCTCGTGACACTGCCGTATGGATTGGACACCACCACGCGATATGCCCCGGCATTGCCAGAACCCACATCATTCAACACCAGTGTCGGGGTTAGAACGCTTGAAATGAATACTACTTTGCGGATGCGGTTGTTGACTTGATCCGCAATGAACAGGTTGCTGGTGGCGTCCACCGCCACGCCAAAGGGAAAATTTAAATCCGCATTGGTTGCCGCGCCCCGCCCCTGCATAACCAAGTCCACAGAGCGTTCCCAGGAGAACCAGCGCGCCCGCCGACGGCTCGGGGATGACGACCACCATGTTATCGAAGGCAAAGCCGCCAGTCAAATGAACCGTACTCAGGTCCGCGAACCCTGAGCCAAGCTGCAAGGTTTGGAAGCTACTGCTGATGCTGCTAAAACTGTTCGTCACCGTTGTGCCGTCTCCTCGGAAGCCAACAACCTGAAGCGCCGGTGGTGTGTAGGGTGGCTGGAACCCGGCCACATCGAATGAAGTCAGGCCGAACGGCACGCCTGAGAGGGAACTGACGTCAACGGTAGTGTTCACTAGGGTTCCTAGATAGGTGGTCCCGTCGTTTGGGTATCCCGCCACGCCGGTGCCAATCAGCATCAAGCTGTACATACCGCCAGGCACAGTGAACAACATGCCTGATTCGGAGTACTGGTTGACAAAAGACCATGTCCCGGGCGGCTGAGGAGGGTTGTCAAACGTGATGGTTGTGGTCCCCTGGCCTAAGCAGTGGCCAACGAGGCAGAAGAGGGCGAAAGCCGCAGGCGCGACAAGACTGCCACCACAGCGGGTGACTGGTAAGGTTCGATCCCTGTGGGCTTTTCTCATCTTCATAACAGGCGTCCTTGGCAAGTCGGGGCTTCGCTACGGCGGCCACACGGTGCGGTAGAAGCGGGTGGGGAAACCGGGCGCCAGGGTGTCGGTGTACTGCAGCGAAGTCGCGGGGAGAGGGGGGAAGTTCGTCAGGGTCAGCCAGTTGGTCAGGTCGGCGGAAGCATCGAGGCGATAGGCGACATTGGTGGGGGCACTGAGCATGAGTTGGCACGTCGCGTTGGGCAAACGGTTGATC
>JBEKJO010000081.1:0-26025 GCA_050011195.1 Verrucomicrobiota bacterium
CATAAGAAACGAGGTGTCGGCTCCCAGCTTTGCAATTGACAGCAGGCTTGGCCCCTTATAGGCTTACGCGAGTGAGTATGATGTTGAATTCCCAGTTGGGCGGCCAATATCCGCTTAATGGGGATTGCCTCTTGAATCGGAAGGGTGCTGAGCCGTGCACGTAGGTGAATTATGCGAACCAAGCCACTTGCCTCGTTTACTTTGATTGAGCTACTGGTGGTCATTGCCATCATTGCCATTCTGGCCGCGCTGCTGCTGCCCGCCCTGTCACGCGCGAGGGAGAAATCGCTGCGCACACTCTGCTCCAGCAACCTCCGGCAGTGGGGTGTTGCCATGACGGCCTACGCCGGCGATAACAACAATTACTTTCCCGACAACCGGGATGGCGGGCAGGTGAGTTGGTGCGGGCTCACGGTCCAGAGCTTCTGGGCCAGCTACCTGATTTCTATGCAGCAATATACCCAGCCAAAGGACCTCTACCACGTTCTGTTCTGCCCCACGCAACAGTGGCACCGTTACGCCGGTGTCGGCTACAACCCTCTTTTCAACCCGCAAATGCTGGTTGGCTTCTTTTATCTTCCTTATCGCGATCCGAACTTCTACATGAACGGCGGCTGGGGGTACGACTACGACTTTGCCGGGTTGCAAGGGTGGGTCGTGAAGCAGAAGTTCGGCGGGGAGTTCGTCAAAGCCCCCATTGCCATGGATATAAAGCAAGCGACTGGGAGCGCTCCAGCGCCGGGGACGACGGGCAACGTGCAGTGGTTTAACCTAGATCCGTTCATGCCATTTTCCAGCCATACTCAATCCAGCGGGGAGCCCTCTGGCGGGAATTTCCTGTTCGAGGATGGCCGGGTTTTGTGGTACAAGTCCAGGGTGGTGAATGCGGCCTTAACCGGGCAAAATTGGGTCTTCTTCTACGATATTGACCTCGAATGAAAGCCGCGGCCTTTCACGCATCGAAGAAGCCGCAAATCTCGCGGCTTTGAGCCTGCACTGGCGGTGTCTCCGTAAAAGTCCCGGAAAAGATCAGTTAAGGTTGAGAGGGCGGTGAATTGGGTGGAGGATTAACCCTGAGAGCACGCAAGATAGACATTGAGTCTGCCAGTGCCGGTTGCTACGTCATGGCGCGGGGCAAACAGCGGCGGGATGTCTGCCGCGACGGGCGTGAGCGCAAGCTGTGGCCGGCAGGGCTGGGCGAAGCGTGTGAGCAGACCGGCTGCGCTACGTTTGCGGTGGAGGAACGGCCAGTTTGAGGCCGTGAGGCATGAAAGGGTTGAAGTCAGATTGGTTGACTGTGGCAATTTCCGCTTGCGCCAGCATCGCAGTAGCGGCGATGAGACAGTCGAATCGGGAACCGCGGCGGCGACCGGTCCTGTTGAAAAGCTCGGCGGCCAAAACCGCCTCCGGGCGTCCGAATGGCACGATGCGTGATTGGAGCACGGCCTCAGCGCGGGTAACCTCCAGAGAACTGACCGGGCCGTTGAGGAACTCCATCCAGGCAATGGCGGCGGTGGCGAGGGGTTGCCCGGCGGCCAGCCAGCCGTCAACATCGAGAGCTTGAGGAGAACCCTTGACCAGAAGACCAATCAGGTAATTGGTGTCCAGGTGAATCATGCCGGCCGGCGAGCTTCTGTGGCCAGCCGCTCGTCATGCACTTCATTGAGGTATTGCTGAGCCTGGCCAGATGTCAGGCGAGCTTCCGCCTGCAGGCGACGCAGGGCTTCGCGCGGCGACAGACATTCATTCGAGGATGGAGGCTCTGACGCAGGCACAGGCCGCAGTTCCACAACCGCGTCTCCTTTCCGGATGCGGATGTCCTCCCCCGCGATTGCACGTTCCAACCATCGCCCCAAGCCGGTCACCGCTTCTTCGAGACTCAACGTTCTCATGTGCCTAAACTTACGCGAGTGGAAAAGCCGAGGCAAGTTACTTTCCCACTACTGTATCGCGGGAATAGACTGCAACGCTACGTTGGCGGCGGCGGCGGCTTCGCGCTCTCTTTCGGGAGGGCGAAGCAGGGTTCGAGCGCGCCGCAAGTGCTGCATTCCAGGCAGCGGATGCAGCCGGAGACGTTGACCTTCTGGTCCACCTTCACGCCCATCGGACAGCGGCTGCGGCAGAGGTTGCACTCGACGCACTCGCGGGGATTGAACCGGAGGTGGAACAGGCTGAAGCGGTTGAACAGCGCCAGCAGCCCGCCCAACGGACAGAAGATGCGGCACCACGGACGGTTGACGAAGAGCGCTGAAGCGAAGAAAGCGACCAGGATCAGCGTTTTGAACCAGCTCATCGGCCAGCCGTTGCCTGCATTAACACTTTGGACCGAGACCGGCAGGCCGGCTTCCAGCGCGCCCGCGGGACAAAGCCGGCAGATGGAAATGACCTGGTCGCCGTAAGGAATGCCTTTGTAACCAAGGATCAGCGGCAGAAGAATCACGAGGCCCAGCAGCACGACGTAGCGGGTGTAGCCGACCCAGGCCGGCAGGGCCACCTTGCGGATGGGAATCTTGCCCAGCCAATCCTGCAGGAACCCAAACGGACAGGCCCAGCCGCAGGCGAGCGACCCGCTCACCGCGCCGACGAACAGCAGCAGGCCGAGCAGCAGGTAAGGCACTTCCAGCGCGACGGGCATTAGTGCGGCGTAATTGGCCGCGACACCGATCGGGCAGGCGAACGAGGACAGCGGGCACGAATAGCAGTGGAAAACACAGCTTGGAATACCGTGCAGCCACTGGCCCACTGGCGCCAGCCAGACCCCGAGGAATCCCGTTTGCACCCAGGGGCGCAGCCGCGACAGCTTCCGGCCAAGCTCAGTTGGCGGGCGCTGCTTGCACTCTGGCACAGAGCATTCCATAGCTAACTCAGACTTTGGACTTCAGACTTTAGACTCCAGACTCCAGACTATGTCTCGGTTTGGCCGCGCCATGCGACCGGAATGTCATTTCACTCAGGTAGGACAAGGGGTCTTCGCCGCGGTATCCACCCGAACTTTCCAGGTCGGGGCCTCGGTATTGCGGTTTTGTCTGGCCCAGCGTTCGAGCGCCTCGGGATCATTCCCTCTCGGTGGTGGCGGCGGCGCAATCTGATCGGGGTATTGCAGGCCATCGAAGGAAAAGGCTTTGACCAACTCCGTTTCCCAGGCGGTGCCGCCATCCACCGTATCCACACCGGTCAGATGCCGCGCACCGCAGAACGTCAGGATGATTCCGATCAAGGCGGCAATGAAGCCCGGCCAGAAGTCATGGCGCTCGAGGTCGCGCAGCGCGGGGTTGACGGGGGGCTGGGGGACGCGCTGCATGGTCAGGCCCGGGAGAGTCCGAATTGGCGGAGGCGGATGGGAATCGAACCCACCTGACCATTTTTGACCCGAAAAGCATTCATTTTGGCTGTTTTTCGACGTTGTTGGACATGCTTGGCAAGGGTGAACGTTATACTAAAGTGTTATACCATGTCAAGCGTTCATAAACTTGTTCAAGCAAACTGGATATGCTTTTACACCGACCACGAGCGTAGGCGTCGCTGCAAATCCACGCTGACCACTAACAAACAGGAAGCAGAGCCCGTTTGCAATGAAATTCAGAAGATCGAGAACAAAGCCCGGGCGCGCCGGTTGACACCAGAGCGGCCGCACAAAGTGAACAGCCAGGTGGTTGCCGATGTGATGGAATCGCTCGGCACGCCAATCGAGCGGAGGACCATCCGTGAGCACTTTGGGGGGTGGATTTCTACCAAAGCGGCTTCGCCGGGAACGCTTGTTCGTTATCAGCAAATCGTCCGTCAGTTCTTGAGCTTTCTGGGGCCAAAGGCCAATAAAGACCTGTTTTCACTCGTCGCAGAAGACATTGAGCGGTACCGGGATTGCGTTGCAGGGCACACTTGCTCCGACCTCGGTCAATGTTCCGAA
Source organism: Verrucomicrobiota bacterium (assembly GCA_050011195.1). Taxonomy (GTDB): domain Bacteria; phylum Verrucomicrobiota; class Verrucomicrobiia; order Limisphaerales; family UBA8199; genus PALSA-1440. The sequence goes on from JBEKJO010000081.1 coordinate 3,908, forward strand.
TTATACGAAAATCTGGTTTCCAGCCCGCAAGTTGCCCTGTTCTCCTCGATGACCTCCCGCAATGCCCGCTGCTGGTCGCAGGACCCCAAACTTCATGTTGACCCGGGGGAGTGCAACTTCTATGGCACGGGTCTGGTCAATTACGATTACCCTGTCGCTCATCAACGCAGGCTTGGCGCAGGCTAAAGGCAGAAGTGGGCTGAGCTGGTGGCTTATCTCGCTGTTCCTGGGACCCATTGCCACTTTCTTGGTCGTGGCTCTGGATCCGATAAAAAAGCCGTAAGCCCCTGTCCGCTTATCTTCGCGCACAAAATGAAGCTGCCGACACCGAACCCGGCCCTGCACTAAACGCCTGACTTGCGCTCTGTTCAATCTCAATGGCGCAACACCCCCATCAAGGAGCATTGCGCCTCAATCATCGCCAAGCTGCGCGGCCCGCGCGAGGCACTACTCCAAGCTCTTGCCCTCTTAACGAACGAATTCCACGTTGATATCGAGTTTGATTCTGCCCACAAATTCTCCCCTGGTGTTGAACTGCTGAGCAAGAATGCTGCGGGATCACGCCATCCAGGCGCGATTCCGATTCCCCGTCTCCTGGAGCGCGGCGTTGGCCAATTTCACATTTTCACCGACCTGGAAATCGAACATGCCGACGGCACAAAAATCGGCGCCGTTTTCGAAGGCATATTTGAAACCTGCCTTGGGATGAATGGCGCCTGCCGCCAGAACTTTGAAAGCGATCCACGGACGTTCCAACTCCTGCATGAAACGGACCGTGGCCCCGGGGTCCATGCACCAGTAATTGTCGATGCCGTAGTTGTCGATGACCTCTTTCATCTGATCCGGCCGCCGTGCGGACCAGTAATTGGAGCTATGGAGAGTTTTCATGTAAAAATCGGGTTTGATGCCCGCTTTTTCCACCGACATGACGGTCCGCAGTTCATGGCCGTTCACACCGACGATGACTCCCTGTGATTTGCCCATGGTTACGAACTCACCGATCTTGTCCACGCTGTTTTCTCTGCTCCACGCGTCGCCATAATTCCCCACCAAGGCGATTCCCATGGCCCCAATATCGACCGCATACTTGATGCAGTCGGGGATTTTGTCTTTCTGAGGCGCCAACTGGGCAATGAACTGAATCTTGCCGCCCTGGGCGCGGTACTTTTTATAGGTTTCAACCCCCTGTTTATCGTCTGGACCAAAGATCATAGTGTTGATCCCGTGCTGTTCGCACTGCGCCCATGTTTCCATGATTTTCTCAGGGGTAAAATAGGCCCTGAGCAAATCCGAAACGTAAATGAGATCCCGGCTGTGGGCATAACCGCTGATCAAATTGCCCCCGCACAAGATTCGGCTCAGTTGGACCTTGCCGATTTTACCCAGAGGGAGAGTCGCTTTTGAGGAGGGGACCGGCGATTTAGCCGTGGAACTTGATTCCTGGGCGTTCAGGGCGTATTCCTCGAGGCTGGTAACGAGAGGAACGGCGACAGCCGCGGCCACTGCATTCTTCAAAAAACTTCTGCGCGTCGTGCTCGACTTCATATTCAAGCCCTAAGTTGCTTTTGTGCATTCTCAACCCTTTTGACTGCCTTTGGCAATCCTTTAAAGAATGTGCGTGGAGGGGATTACCCTGCTGGCCTCGGATACTCCTCGGCATTTCTCCCGGTTTGCTCCCAGCCGTAACGCGGCTTTTCATTCGGCCAATAAATCCAGAAGTAATCACCATCACCAACCAGAATCCCGCTCGGGTCAGCTTTTCCGGCCGGGGTGACTTCGACCCGTGCGTAATTTGGCTTCTTCAGCCAAATCTTGTACCGAGCATGGCTCAGTTCGTGCCCCCGAGCCTCCCAACGATAATCGCTTACCCAGCAAAGGGTGTCCGCCTTACCGAGGAGGAAGGCGCCGACTTCATCGCCCGGTACTATACCAATGAAACCAGCTACGCGCTCAAGCCGGCAATGATGGAGGGGGCGTTTCAATCAATTTGCGACCGAGCCCTTTTGCTGAAACTGGCCGGGCAGCAGCCTCGACACGACTTGGCGGTCGTTGTGCTGATTCATTATCCAGGCGCGAGAGCAGAGGACACCACCAAGGCGGCCTGGGTGAAGGACCTCAAGGGGCTGGGCTACCAGCGCATCGTTTTCTTGCGGGGAGGGAGCAGCATGAAAGTTAACGGATTGCCGATATTGGAATATCCTCAAGCTCCGACGATAGCTACAGGGAAATAGCAACTGTGGATTTGGACGAGAAACCTGCTAACGCCAGCGACCTCCGGCAAAGCCCTGATCGTTACCCATATCTCCGGTCGCTGGACACTGTGCTTCGATGCGCCATTTGCCAACCGATAACCATGTCCTCCAAGCGCTGCCAGCCGCGCCACAGACACTGGACTCCGGGCTGCCCATCGCCTTTACGCCCCAAGAAGCCGCCTAGCGAAGCAATTCAACCCGGGCAACCCCAATTCTGCCCTGGTGACCTTCTTTCGATTGGTCTCAGGGTCTCAAAAGTCTCCTTGATCTCGCTGGTTTCACTGGTCTCAAGGTCTCAATTCCTTCGTGGTGAGCCTAATTTTGACCTTTTTTTCGCAATACTGAGAATCGGCGCCATCTTCGGACTTCATCCATCGACTTCACCCAGCAACTTCACCCACCAGGTTCACCCAGCGACTTCACCATCATTTTCTTCTTCAGGGCGACGCCGGTGAACGACATTATGGTGTTCGGCTCGCCGCCGCGCCGGGCAAGGGCCGGGCGGCAACTACGCGTTCCTGCGGCTGATGCCGCCGCCGAAGGACGGGGAGAGCGGGCGCATCCTGACACAACTTCCAGCCTGCAATGGTGCCCTTCGCGGCTCCCCCCTCCATCGCCGATTGGATGAGAGCAGCGGCGGCAGATGGCTGTGTCTGTCGGCCATCGCGTCGGTCACAGGCAGACTCGGTATTCCTCCCCGCCCCATCCCGCCCCACCAGCGACTTCCGAGAGCTGGAGTGTCCTGTTTCTAGACAGTCAGCACGGCTGGCCCCACTGCCTATGCCCTCCACATTCCGTCCACACTCCGCCCTCACCCCGTCCCCACACTGACGCAGAGCCGACTTTGGCATGAAGATAACCTCAAAGCCACATTGTCTCATAATTGGACAGTACGGGTGGAAACCGACGGCTGCGGCCAATACCCGCTGTACGGTTACGAGCGGCGCCGGTTGCCGCCGCCGCCGCCGCCCAGGTTCGGCGAGAACCCGGTGAAGCCCGATCTGAAGGTCACCCTGGCGAAGGGCCGGTTGGCAATCAAGCTGGGGGTGGGGGCGACGCCGGTGAACGACATTATGGTGTTCGGCTCGCCGCCGCGCCGCGCCGGGCAAGGGCCGGGCGGCAACTACGCGTTCCTGGGGCTGATGCCGCCGCCGAAGGGCGGGGAGAGCGAAATCACGGAGATGTATTTGACAAAGCTGAAGGAGTGGCGGAAGCTTAAGAGTGCGCAGTACCAAGTGCCGCTGGAGGGCGCGCGGATTTGCATCCGCACCTGGCCGCAAGACAACGGCTGGGAAGCCAAAGGGATGATGCAGGTCAGCTACGGGCTGGCGCCGCGGCCGGGGAAAGAGGGAAAACGGGAGGAGCAGGGGCAGATTAAGGGATAATCATGGGATAATCATGGGACTAACACCGTCGCACCACGCCAGCAACCCCGTTGCATCACGCTCGCATCATGCCCACAACACGCTCCCACTGCCGCGGCGAAGACGGAAGGGAGCCAATTACCCGCGAAACACGCGAAACACACGAAAGGACAAACCGGCACAGCAGCCGGGGACCTGGTTCGACGGGTGCCGTTTGGTGATTCGCCTCTGCGCGGTCGAACTCACCGGCCCAGCTCGATTGCTTTAGTGTATTGGAACTCGCGTAACGCAGCGGAGCGGAGTGAAGTCGGGCGCGAAGCGGTTTGACTGGCTGCCGCGTTGCGCGTGGGAATCGGGTCTGCACCGCGCGAAGAATTACAGCATAAAGGCTTTCCGCTTGGTGCTCTGGCGAGGTCGGAAATGGCGTTGACAAGAAATACTGTGGGGCTTGTTCAGGTCGAGGATTTCGCTTGCGATGCTGCTGTCCTGATTGGTTAAAATTGGCTTGCGTTTAAACCCGATTCCCCGGATAAATTGGCGTTATGAACGCGGTGCAATCTTTGAAGTTTGCGTGTCTGGTGTGTGCGGTGGTGCTGCCAGCGATCACCAGCGGAGCGCAACCCGTCACCAAAATTTCTGCTGGTGCCACCCATAGCCTATTTCTCAAGAGCGACGGCAGTGTTTGGTTTACGGGTGGGAGCACTAATGGACCATTGGGCGATGGCACTTTAGTCAATACCAACCGCTTCGTGGCGATAGCGATAAGCAACGTCATAGCGATTGCTGCTGGGGGAATGCACAACTTGTTTGTCAAGAGTGACAGCAGTCTGTGGACAATGGGCAACAACTATTATGGCCAATTGGGCGATGGCACTTTCGGCGCTGTCTCTCCGTATGGAACAAACCAACCGGAGCAGATTGTGAGCAGCAACGCCACCGCAATTTCTGGTGGAGGCTTTTCGAGTCTATTTCTCAAGAACGACGGTAGTCTTTGGGCTATGGGCTGGAACCAAAATGGCCAGTTGGGTGATGGCACAACTGACAATGGCACCTACAAAACAAACCAACCCGAACAGATTGTTGGAAGCAATGTGACTGCCGTTGCCGCAGGAACTTATCACAGCCTCTTTCTCAAGCACGATGGCAGTCTATGGGGCATGGGCCGCAACTTTTATGGCGAGTTGGGCGATGGCAGCATCAGTCTCAGTGTAACAAGTCCTGAACAGATTGTGGCCAGCAACGTCACCGCTATTGCTGCGGGAATTGAGTACAGCCTGTTTCTCAAGAGCGACGGTAGTCTTTGGGCTATGGGCTACAACTACTTCGGTCAGTTAGGCGATGGCACCACCAACGGCGGCAACTATTATACCAATCTCCCTGAGCAAATTGTGGCTAGCGGAGTAGTCGCCATTTCCGCAGGTAGTGCTCACAGTCTGTTTCTCAAGAGCGACGGAAGTCTATGGGGAATGGGCGATAATACATTCGGCCAGTTGGGCGACGGCACTTACAATAACACCAACCGCCCCGAGCAGATTGTAGCCAGCAACGTCACGGCAATCGCCGCAGGAGCATATTACAGCCTGTTCTTGAAGAGCGACGGCAGTCTTTGGGGTATGGGCACCAACAACTTTGGTCAGTTGGGCGATGGGACTTACACCACGACCAACCGGCCCGAACAGATTGTGGCCGGTTTTCCGGGCTACAATCTAATCTCCGTCCAGCTTTTGAGCGGCGGTAGTATGTGTTTGTCCTTTGTGGGCATAGCGGGAGCGAATTACGCGCTGGACTGCTCCTTGAGCGTGTCGCCGGCCAACTGGGTGCCGCAGGTCACTAATCCCGCCGGTTCGGGCGGAGTCCTGGTGTTTACCAATAGGCCCGACCCGACCACTAACAATTTCTGGCGCATCCGCTCCGTGCCGTAGCGGACAGGTTGAACGAAAGCGGACATATCCTTGACCGGATGTTACGTCTGCGAAAGGTTCCAACCCGGTCAAAACACCTTCAACGATTTCTTCAATAACCGAGTATGCGGCGGGTGTGTGGCGGGTTAAGTCCGGTAGTGAGCGTTCAGGGATATCCCATGCGTTGGCAAACCGCAGAAGCGGTTCCGATGCCGCGTCCCTGGCCCCCACCCCGCTGAAGCGGGGTGTTAATGAAACAGTTGCAAACACAAAGACTTTTCAGGGTGCGCCGCCCTCAAAAACTGAGATGCGCCTCTCCCCTACCGCAGGACCTTGACCGCTTGGGCGGCCAGATTGAGAAGGGCGTTCGGGAAGATGCCGAGGTAGAACATGCCGGCGATGCAGCCGAAGATGGCAGATGACAAATCACCTAGGCTTCCGGGCGAGATTCAGCACCGGAAGGCCGGCGGCTTTGGCGAGCGCGATCTGGTCGTCGTCGAATGAAAGCAAGGCATCGGCGGCCACTTCGATAGCGATCGCGACATGGAATAGGTCCATTGCGCGGACGACCATTTTCACGGAATGCTCGGCCCGGAGCTCGCAAGCCGTACGGACAGCGGCAGTCCAGTCGAACTCGACGTGGGGCCAATAACCAAGCCTTACTTCCTGTTCGAGCAAGCGGATGACCTGACGCGACTCGCCTTTAGCCAGCAGGCCGGCGCGTTCCGCCTGGCAGAACCCATTGAACACTTCGACCCGTTGCCAAGGCGTCCACAGCACCTCCGCATCCGGCTGGCTATCAAAAAGACCCAGGGCGGCCGAATGCTGAGTGTCGCGGCGGCACTTGTAACCCAGCCACCACGAGGTATCCGCATACAGCCTCATTTTTTGAGCGCCGCGAGAAAGGTGGCGCCGTCGAACTTCGCAGCGCCGACGCTGCCCACCGCGCGCGCTTCTGCCAGTTTCCGTGTCATCTTCGGTCGTCGGCTCTTGCTCACAACAAACTTGGGCTTTCCGTTAGCGGTAACGACCAGTTGGCGGCCTTCCGGCAGGCCATCCACCAACCCGGCGTTGTGGTAAAACTCACGGATAGAAACGGTCTTCATAACATTGTTAGACATTATCGTCTAACACCCCAGCAATGCAAGGGAGAACGGCAACAACTTGTAATCGGTCAGTGATGGCGGCTTTGAAGAGGGCGGAGCGCGGACATTCCTGTCCGCAGCAACTTGCTTCGCGCGAACCGGCAGCAAATCGAAGGCCGGCTGGCCTTGGGAAGTTGCTGCGGACAGGAATGTCCGCGCTCCGCCCGCCGTGATTGACCGGTTACAAAAGCTTCCCGCCTCCCCTGCGGGCGCAACTCGACAGTACCACCATTCTCCGCACGAACCGCCCTGGCTCGGCAGGAGCCTCGCCCTACCGCAGGACCTCGACCGCTTGCGCGGCCAGGTTGACAAGCGCGTTCGGGAACATGCCGAGGTAGAACATGCCGGCGATACAGACGTAGATGGAAATACGAATGGGCCGGGAGAGCGTGATGGGGGAGAGATCGGGTGCGTCGTTGGACCAGTAAATGGCGCGGACGACGCCGAAGTAGTAGTAGAGGGAAATCACGACGCCGGCCAACGCGGTGAAGGCCAGGCAATAATAACCGGGGTTTGCGGGGGCTTGTTCGAGGACGGCTTTGAAGAGCAGGAATTTGCCAAAGAACCCCGCCAAGGGCGGGATGCCGGCGAGCGAGGCCATTGCGAGTGTCAGCGTGGCGGCCAGCAAGGGCGAGCGCCGGTGCAAGCCGGCGAGAGCGCTGAGGTCTTCGCCGTCCGCCTGCCGCAGGACGAGGCAGATGACGGTAAAGGCGCCGAGCACGGTGAACAGGTAGCCGCTGAGGTAGTAAAGGACGGCGGAGCGTCCGGCGGCGCTGAGGGCGGCGATGCCGAGGAGCATATAGCCGGCGTGCGCGATGCCGGAATAGCCGAACAACCGCTTGAGGTTGCGCTGCGGAATGGCGCAGAGGTTGCCGTAGAGAATCGAGCAGGCGGAAAGGATGATGAGCAGCCTGGACCAGTTGGCCGTGATGTCCGGCACGGCCACGAACAGCACGCGGAGCAGCAACGCAAAGCCGGCGGCTTTCGAGCCGACGGCCAGGAAGGCGGTTACCGGAGCGGGCGCTCCCTGATAGACATCCGGGGCCCAGATTTGGAAGGGGACGGCAGAAATCTTGAAGCCAAGCCCGACCAGCACGAGGACGAGGCCAAAGAGAAAGATGGGGTTACGGCCGAACTGCGCGGCCACCCCGGCCAGGGTGCCGAAGTTGAGCGTATGGGAGATTCCATAGACCAGCGCGATGCCGAATACGGTAAAGGAGGTGGAGAGGGCGCCGATGATCAGGTATTTGACGCCGGCTTCGAGCGAGGTGAGCAGGCCGCGCTGGAAGCTCGTCAGCACGTAGAAAGTAACGGTGATGAGTTCGAGCGACACGAACAGCAGGGCGAAATCGTTCGCCGAAGAGGCGAATAACATGCCAGCGAGCGCAAACAAAATCAGCGCATAGAACTCGGCGATGCCGGAGGCGATGCGATCGGCGAATTCGACGGACATGAGCAGGACAATGAGGGCGGCGAGCAGAAAGAAGCGTTTGAAGAACAGCGCCAGGCCGTCGAGCGCATACATTTGGCCGAAGGCGTACTGGACCGGCTGGTCGGGGGGGATGTTCACCCAGAACAGGCTATAGAGCAGGATCAACCCCACGCCCGCGGCGGCGGCATAGCCGAGCTTTGGCTTGGCGGGAAGCGGCAGCCACAAATCCACGAGGAGCAGCCCGAGGGCCAAGGCCAGGACCAGCAATTCGTGACTGAGCAAGGGTAAGTTCATCGGGTTTGCATGGTGGCGATAACCTTCTCGCTGACGCTGGGCTGGATTTTGTCGGTGAGCAGGCGGGGGAAGCATCCGAAAACCAGGAGGCCGGCGAGCAGCAGGATGAACGGCGCTTTGCGCCAGAGGTGGGGGGCGTCCGCCACGGTGGCCCATTGTTCCGGCAGGGGGCCGTGCAACACGGCGCGGACGGCCCGCAGCATGTAAACCGCGCCTATGATCAAGGCGCCCCAGCAGGCGAGGATCGTCACGAGCGGAAAGGCCTGCCAGGCACCGAAGAAGACGGTGATTTCGCCCGCGAAATTGGCGAAGCCCGGCAAGCCGCAACCGGCGAAGGCCGCCATTATCAGGGCCGCGCCGATGAAGGGCAGTCGGCGGAGCAGGCCGCCGAGCCGGTCCATTTGCAGCGTGCCGGTTTGCTGATAAAGGTAGCCGCTCAGGCCGAAGGTGAGCGCGGCGAGGAAGCCGTGCGCGATCATGACCAGCACCGCACCCGTCACGCCGATGAGATTCAAGGTGGCAATGCCAAGGAAGGCAAAGCCCATGTGGGCGACGCTGGAATAACCGATGAGCCAGTTGAGGTCCTTTTGGCGCATGGCGACCCAGCCGCAATAGACGAGGTTGCCGAGGCAGAGCCAGGCGAGGATCGGCATCCAGTGTCGGGCGGCGTCCGGGAGCAGCGGCAGGGCGATGCGAATCAGGCCGTAGAGGCCGAACTTCTTCAGCACACCGGCATGGAGCATGGCGGTGGGGGTGGGAGCGGAGGCGTAGCCAAGGGGCGCCCAAGTGTGAAAGGGCCAGAGCGAGACGAGTATCCCGAAGCCAAACAAGAGCAGCGGGAAGGTGAAGTTCTGCGCGCCGGAAGAGAGGGGATGTTGCCGGATGTGCTCGGCGAGTTTGGGAATGTCGAACGTGGCGGCGCCCGATTGCAGGTAGAGCGCGATGAGTCCCACCAGCGCGATGAGCGCGCCGAGGCTGAGGTACATGGTAATCTGGAAGGTGGCGTAGTTCTTCCGCTCACCGCGGCCCCAGACGCCAATCATGATGAAGGTCGGCACCAGCGCCAGTTCGTGGAAGAAGTAAAAGAAGAAGAGGTCGAGCGAGGCGAAGGCGCCCAGGATGCCGCCGGCCATGACCAGCAGCAGTATGTAAAACTCCTTCTCGCGCTCTTTGATTTCCCAGGAGACACAGGCCGCGGCGAAAGCGACGATGGCGCCCATCAGGACCAGGCCCACGTTGATGCCGTCCACGCCAACGTGGTAACTGATGCCCAGGGTGTCCACCCAGGGGACTTGCTGCTCGAATTGGTAGCCCGGGGCGCCGGTTTTGAACTGGAGGAACATCTTCAGCGCCAGCAGCGCGGAAATAAAGGTGGCCAAAATGGCGACGGCGCGCATCACCGGGCGGAAGTTGCGCGGCACCAGCAGCAGCACAATCGCTGCGAAGAGCGGCCAGGCGATGATGTGGGTCAAAGGGGACATGCTTAGGAAAGTCCGAAATCCGAAATCCGAAATCCGAAGGAAATCCGAAGGCCGAAATCCGAAAGGCCAGGGGGTTGCCATGCGGCGAACTGGGTTCTTGCTAATCTGTGACGGCCTGGCTGGTAAAGTCCTGAATTCATCGTAGTCTCCGGTTCATTTCAGGGCGAGGCACAGGACCAGCGCGACGCCGAGGGCGAACAGCAAAGCGTAGGTCTGCAAATTGCCCGTTTGGAGCAGGCGCAGGGCGCGGCCGGCCAGCTCCGTCGTGCCGTGCGTTCCGCGCACAGCGAGGCCGGCGATGATCCAGCGATCGAACCAATCGGCCACCGCGGCCAGGAAATCGTGCAATCGAATGACAGTGGCCTGGTAAATCTCGTCGAAGTAGAAGCGGTTCCGCATCGCGCGTGACAGCGCCCCCAACATTTCCGGCAAGGGGTCTGCTGTCGCTTTCGCATAGAGCGCATAGGCGGCGGCAAACCCGATGAGCACCGCCAGCAAACCGGTGCCAGCCGCAAGAGGCGCATGGAGGAACGGCGCGAATAGCTCTCGGATAAAGGAAACGTTCCACTCAACGTGCTCGGCGGGAAACTGCGTTCCGTAGAGTTGCTCGATGCCGATCAACCCGCCAATCATGCTGAACACGGCCAGCAGCCGCAGCGGCCAGGCCATGACCGGCGGGGATTCGTGCGCGTGGCCGGCAGCTTCGGATTTCGGCGCGCCAAGAAAGGCGACCAGGACCAGCCGGAACATGTAGAACGTGGTGAGCGCGGCCACGGCGACCCCCAAAACAAATAGCGGCGGGTTATGTTCGGCGGCTTGCGCAAGGATGCTGTCCTTGCTGTAAAAGCCGCTGAAAGGCGGCAGGCCGCAGAGCGCCAGCGTGCCCGCCATGAAAGTCCAAAAGGTGACGGGCATCTTCCGGCGCAGACCGCCCATTTTCCAGATGTCCTGTTCGTGATGGAGCGCAATGATGACAGAGCCGGCGCCGAGGAACAACAGCGCCTTGAAGAACGCGTGGGTCGTCAGATGGAACATCGCCGGGGCCGGGCCGTGGAGGCCAACGGCCATCACCATGTACCCGAGCTGCGAGAGCGTCGAGTAGGCGAGGATGCGCTTGATGTCGTTCTGCTGGATGGCGATGACGGCGGACAACAAGGCAGTGAATCCGCCAATCCACGCGATGACTTCCAACGCATGGGAGCCGGGGATGTCGAGCAGGAAGAATACGCGGCAAAGCATGTACACGCCCGCCGCCACCATCGTTGCGGCATGAATCAAGGCGCTGACGGGCGTGGGGCCTTCCATGGCGTCGGGCAGCCAGACATGCAGCGGGAATTGGGCGCTCTTGCCCATCGCGCCGCAAAAGATCAGCAAGCCGGCGGTCGTCGCCAGCGCGCCCAGGGCCTGCGGGTTGGCTGCCAGGGCCTTCTCGATCAGGTCGAACTTCAGGGAACCAAAGGCCGCCCAGACCGTCAGGATGCCGAGCAAAAACCCGAAGTCGCCCAGACGAGTGGTGATGAAGGCTTTCTTGCCGGCGTCCGCCGCCGCCGGCCGTTCAAACCAGAATCCGATGAGCAGGTAGCTGGACACGCCGACCAACTCCCAGAAGATGAAAAGCTCCAGGAAGTTGTTGGCGAGCACGATGCCGAGCATCGAGAAGGTGAACAGGCTCAAGCAGGTGAAATAGCGCGGGAAGCCGCGGTCTTCGCTCAGGTAGCCCCAAGAGTAAATGTGAATCGCGCCGGCGACGCCGGTCACGAGGAGCAGCATCAGCAGGCTCAGGGGGTCGAACCGCAAGCCGAAGTCCACTTGTAAATCGCCAATAACCAGCCAGGTGACGGAAGATTCCCGGGCGGGTCCCCAGCCGTTCAGCTTGACGAAGATGAGGCTCAGAATGAACCCGGCGACCACGGCGCCGATGGAAAGGCCCGCGCTGAGTTTCCGGTCGTGCTGCGTGAACAGCGTGATGAGCGCCGCCGCGAACAGCGGGAGGAACAGGATCGTCCAGGGCAACACGTCCGGGTTCATCAGCTAGAGTTTCATCGTGGTCAGGTCCTCGACGTGCGCGGTCCGGTGCTTCCGGTAGAGCGCCACGATCAACGCCAAGCCGACGGAGACCTCCGCGGCGGCGACGGTGATGGTGAAGAAGACGAACACCTGGCCATCGAGGTTGTCGGTGAAGCGCGAAAAGGCGACCAGCGCGAGGTTGGCGGCGTTGAGCATCAACTCGAGCGACATGTACATGACCAGCAGGTTGCGGCGCACAATCACCCCCATCAGGCCAAGGCAAAACAACAACACACTGACCACTAAATAATGTTCGAGTCCAACGCTCATCTCAGGTCTTTCTTGCTGAGCAAAACCACGCCCACGACGGCGACGAGCAAAAGCACGGAGACAATCTCGAATGGCAATAGATACCGGGTGAACAATAATTTGCCGAGCGAGACCGTGCCGCCTTCGAGTCCGGGCGATTCGGCGGCCCCCAGCGGGGCATGCAACAGGCTGCTCAGGAAAATGGCGAGGATGGCCCCCACCGAAATCAGTCCCCCGACAACGCCAAACGTCTTAATCTTGCGCCGCTCTTCCGCTTTCAAATCCAGCAGCATGATGACAAACAGGAAGAGGACCATCACCGCGCCCGCATAAACCAGCACTTGCACCGCGGCCAGGAAGAAAGCGTGGAGGAGGACGAACAGGCCGGCCAGGGAGACGATGGTCAACACCAGAAACATCGCGCTGGTGACCGGATTGCGGCTGAACGGGTTGGCGATGACGAGAAAACCAAATACCAGGGTCAGAAACGCCAAAGTGTAAAATAGAACGTCCTGCATTTGTTAGTTTGCCGTGCGGTAAGTCATTTAACCATTTAATCTGTCGAAGCCATTCCGGTGGTTCAACGTCCAGGCACGCGGGGCTGATGACGTGAACCGCGAAGCGGAACTGGAACGGCCATCCCGCGTTGCCTGCAGCGATTTGTTAGCCGTCTTGGTCATATTCTATGGAATCTTCGAAAGGTCAACTCCGCCATCGGCCAACACTCTGAAAAAGCTGTTCGTCGAGACGGTGAACGTCCCGCTCTGAAGAATGGTGTACTGCTGATAGGGGCCAGGGAGTATGTACACCGTGTCGGTTTTGCCGTCGGCATATCGGAAAGTAAGCTTTCCCACCACCATGGAACCGCCAAAGGTCGGTGAAGCCTGTGCAAGCTCTTTCACGAGTCCCTCGCAGGCAGATCGGTTTGTGATGCTCATGCGATAGATGTTGGTGGTAGCGACATCGGGGATACGGACATCGACGGCGATTGGAGAAGCGCCGCTGAAATGAGGTCGTCGTAGAGTGAAATAATAGACGCAACCCCCAATGAGCAACAGGACCAATACTGCGAGCGTTCGCATAGTCGGCTAACATTTCTTTCATGGCTCCATGCCCTGAGTACGCGCTTCCTGAGCCTTCTTCTTCCACTTTCCTATTTTGTCCTGATGGACGCCCCCAAGGGCGAGCAATTTTTCTTTGTCGTAGATCATCTCGGCGCGGGTCGCGCCGGTGAGCGAGTAATCTTTCATCAGGAAAATGGCCTCCTCCGGGCAGACTTCCTGACAGTAGCCGCAGAAGATGCAGCGGAGCATGTTGATCTCGAACTCCTGCGGCGCTTTCTCGACGTTGCCGGCTTCCGGGGCGCCCGCCGGTCCGGGCGGCGTGATGCGTATGGCTTTGGGCGGGCAAACAAATTCGCACAACTGGCAGGAAACGCATTTGGTGCGGCCATCCTGATCTTTTACCAGATAAGGGGCGCCGCGATAGCCCTCGGGCACCACCCACTTCTCTTCGGGATACTGCATCGTCACCTTTCTCTTGAAGAAGTGGCGCAGGGTGACCTTGAATCCGCCGATGATCGCCGGCAGGTAAAGCCGTTCCCAAAGATTCAGTTGTCGGCGCTTAACAATCATTTAGCTCTTTGCCCACAGCACCACGGCTGTCACGACGATATTCGCCAGTGCCAGCGGAATAAATCGCCGCCAGCCTAAATCCATTAACTGATCATAGCGGAAGCGCGGCCACATCCACCGCACCCAAATCACCATGAACACAATGAACAGCATCTTCGCCAGGAAGATGCCGATCTGAAGCAGGCCGATCCAAATCGTCGGGGCGGGCTGATCCAAGCCGGTGACCGGCAGAGTCCAACCGCCGAGGAACAGCGTCACCATCAGCGCCGCCGCGGCGGTCATGCTGGCGTATTCACCCATGAAGAACAACGCGAACTTCATTGAGCTGTATTCGACATTGTAACCCCCGGCGAGTTCCTGTTCCGACTCGGGCAAATCGAACGGCATGCGGTTGGTTTCGGCAAACATGGCGGCGAGGAAAATGATGAAGGAGAACGGCGCGTAGAAGATGAGCCAGCCGTGCCCGGCCTGCCAGGCGAGGAGGCGGTTAAGGTTTAAGCTGCTCGTTCCTTCGAGCAGTTTCTGCCATCCCGCGCTCAATTGCTGGACGTCCAGGCCGCCGGCAATGAGGAACAGGGGGATAACGGACATGCCCATTGCGATTTCGTAGGAGATCATCTGCGCACTCGAGCGGATGCCGCCGATGAACGGATACTTCGACCGGGCCGCGTAACCTGCGAGCACGATCCCGTACACGCCGAGTGACACAATGCCAAAGGTGTAAAGGACGCCCACGTTCAGGTCCGCGATGACCATCTTCTGGCTGCCGAGGCGCGAGCCAAACGGAATGATGGCCACAGTCAGCAAACTCGGAATCATCACGATCGCCGGGGCGAGCCAGTAATACACCTTGCGCACGTGGGCCGGCGTAAAGTCCTCTTTGAGGAATGCTTTGATGGCATCGGCGGCTGGTTGCAGAAGGCCGAACGGGCCGACGCGATTGGGGCCGTGGCGGTCCTGGATGGCGGCCGAGACTTTGCGCTCGACCCAGACCGCGTAGGCGACAATGAACATGAGCACGGAGAAGACGCAGAGAATCTTCACCGCGCTGAACAGCACGAACTGCCCCGCTGAGGTTCCAGACCAATTTATGATCGCCTGAGTCATCGCCTAAATCCTGACCGTCACGCCCGTATCACCGAGACCCGCCCACGTTAATCCGTGGAACGCGGGAATCCCGGCGGCCATCTGGTTGAACAGCCCTTCGATGCTCACAAAGCCGTCCTGGCCGGTCAGGTTGAAGACGAGTTCGTGCAAGAACTCCCATTCCGGCCGGGCATCGCCGGGAGGCTCAACCGCCTTCATGAACTTCTGGACGCGCCCTTTGGTGTTGGTGAACGTGCCGCGTTTCTCGGCGTGAGCGCAACCGGGCAAGAGGTAATGCGCGAGCCGGGTCGTCTCGTTGGGCAAAATGTCGCTCACGATGAGCGTCTCCAATTTGCCGAGCAGGTCCGCGCTCAAGCCGTGCCGGCTGACGTCTTCGCCGAAAACAATCAGGGTCTTGATGCGCCCGCTACGAATGCCGTCGGCGATCTGCGGCAGGTTTGCGCCCATAGGTTCGGCGGCGATGCCGGTCAAACGCGCGCCGGTGCTGTTTGGATTCCGGTCTGCATTCAGCAACAGCCGGTCGCCCTCTCCCCTGCGGGGCACCGAGTCCGTCAGCGCCCCCAGCTTCTTCGCCAGCGTCGCCAGCAGGTAAAGTTCCTCGTTCGTCTGCCGCGCCGAGGCAATCACAGCCACCGAGCCCGCCGGCGCCTGCTTTAGCTTCTTTGAAATCTCTCCTAATGCCGCGGCCCATCGTTCCGGTTGACTTTGGACTTTAGGCTTTGGACTTTGGACTTTCAGGAGCCGGTCCTTCCGTCCGATCCACGTGTAGTTCAGCCGGCCATAATCGCACATCCAACAGGCATTGACCGCGTCATTCTCGCGGGGTTCGTAGCGATAGATCCTATCTTCCCGCGACCCGATGACGATGTTACAGCCCGTGGCGCAGCTCGGGCACAGGCTCTTGGTCTCTTTGAGGAACCAGACGCGCATCTGGAACCGGAAGTCTTTCGAGGTGAGCGCGCCCACCGGGCAGAGGTCCACCGTGTTGAGGGTGTAGTTGTTGTCGAACACTCTTCCGGGATACGCGGTGAGCGTGTTATAGCTGCCGCGATTCACGATGCCGAGCGCATCATCGCCTGCGACGTCTCTCGTGAAGCGGATGCAGCGCGTGCAGAGAATACAGCGCTCGTCGTCCAGCACGATGCGCGGGCCGAGGTCAATGCGCTTGGGTTTATGCACCTTTGGTTCGACAAACCGGCTCGCCGACTGGCCATACTCCACGGAGTATTCCTGCAGCTTGCATTCGCCGGCCTGATCGCAGATCGGGCAGTCGAGCGGGTGATTGATGAGCAGGAATTCGAGCACCCCCTCGCGCATCTGCTTCACGGCGGCCGTGTCCGTGTAGATTTCCATGCCCGGGGAAATCGGCGTGGCGCAGGCAATGGCCGGGCGCGGCGCTTTGGCGATCCGCGGCGTCCCGTCCGGGTTCAGGATCGGTTTGCGGTCCGGGCCGATGGCGGGCGTCCCAAACTCGACCAGGCACATGCGGCAATTGCCCGCGACCGGCAGTTTGGGATGGTAGCAATAATGCGGCACATCCACTTGCGCCATCGCACAGGCTTGAATCATGGTGGTCGGCAAGGGCTTGCCGGTGACCGGGTCCGGCATCGTCTTGGGCGCTTCGACTTCCTTGCCGTTCACCCTCACCTTGATCTTATCAATCGGAGGCGGCGCGGGGCTGGTTTCAGTGGTGGCGGCTGTGGACATCGTTCGATTCAAGCTTGCGGACTGGCCGCCAGTTTCATTTCAGCCGTGGGACCAGCACCCTGCCGGGCGCATCGTTCCTCGTCAGCCATGCCCCGGGCGACGAACTCATCTTTGAACTTGCCGATGAAGCTCTGCACCGGCCAAGCGCAGGCCTCGCCGAACGCGCAAATGGTGCGCCCGCCGGGGATGTTGTCGGCAATCCTGACCAGGTAATCGGCGTCATTCGCGCGGCCTTCCCCGTGCGTGAGGCGGTGCAGGGCTTTGGCCATCCAGAGCGAGCCCTCACGGCAGGGCGTGCATTGGCCACAGCTTTCGTGCGCGTAAAACTCCGCGATGTTCGCGAGCGCTTCGACAATGTCCGCTGAATCGTCCAGCACAATGATCGCGCCGGAGCCGGACATGCTGCCGGCGGCGATGAGCGAGTCGAAGTCATAGGGCAAATCGAGCATATCAAGCTCCTGCTCGGTCTCCTTGCCGTCGGGACTCCGGCGCTTGAGCTTGAATCTCTCTCCGGCCTTGAACACCTTGGCCGAGGACCCTCCCGGAATGACTGCTTTCAGCTTTCGTCCATCGCGCAAGCCGCCGCCGAAAGCGGGGTCGTGGATGAGTTCGCCAAGGGTGACTTTGCCGACCTCGACTTCATAATAGCCGGGTTTCCTGACCTGGCCGCTGAGGCTGACGATGCGGGTGCCGGTGTTGTTGGGCGTGCCGAGTTTTGCGTATTGCGCGCCGCCCAGAGCGACAATGTGCTTGACGGCGCAAAGCGTCTCGACGTTGTTGACGATTGTCGGGCACAGGTAGAGGCCGAGCACCGCGGGGAAATAAGGCGGCTTGATCCGGGGATAGGCGCGCTTGCCTTCCAGAGACTCGATGAGGCCGGTTTCCTCGCCGCATATATAAGCGCCGGCGCCGCGGTGAACGTGGATTTCGAGATCGTAACCGGAGCCAAGAATATTCCGGCCAAGAATGTTCTTCGCCCGGGCTTCCTTGAGCGCGCGATTCAGGATTCTGGCGCCCTCGGCAAATTCGCCGCGAATGTAGATGTAGGCGAGATGCACGTCGTTCGCGTAGCTGGCAACGATGATGCCCTCGATCATCTGGTGCGGGTCTTTGTAAATAATCTGCTTGTCCTTGAAGGTGCCCGGCTCCGACTCGTCCGCATTGCAGATGAGGTAAATCGGCTTGCCGCTCTTGCGGTCAACGAACGACCACTTTAGACCGCAGGAGAAGCCGGCGCCGCCACGGCCACGCAGGCCGGAAACCATAACTTCCTGTCGAAGCTGCTCCGGGCCGCTGAGCGTCTTGCCGTTGGGGAGCGTTTTGGGTGTCAGCCGCAGGGCCGATTTAAGCACCTCATACCCGCCGTGGTGCAGATAGCAGTCGAGGTCGGGCGTGTAGCCCGGCTGGTCGGCGTGCTTGAGAATCTGGCGGTATTCCTGCGGCATATCAGCAGCTTGACTCCGGGCGGGGAATCTCTAGGTTTATGACCGCGCCGGCTTGCCCGATGGTGTAACGGTAGCACAGCAGACTCTGGATCTGTTTGTCATGGTTCAAATCCATGTCGGGCAGCCAACTTTCCTCAGCAAAATGAGGTATTGGCCGAAACAGACACAATTCCAGCGCAAAATGCGGCAGAATCCGAGAAGGGAAACGTGCGGTTTCCGAAAACAGTCCGCTACCGCCGGGCCGAGTGCAAAATCTACGGCAAGAGCAAGCATTACCCGTTCTATCGGGTCTGCGGTTACGTGGCCGGCAAGTGGCGCATGACGAGCTTTGCGACCTACTCGGAAGCGAAGGCCGCCGCCGATAAGCTGGTGCAAGAGCTTGCCAGCGGGTCACAGGCTGCCGCGCTGACCGCCAAGCAAGTCCGCGACGCCTTGGCCGCCCTGGAGGTTCTGCAAGGCTTCTATCAGTCCACTGGAAAGCGGGTTTCATTACACGGGGCAGCAGTTCAATTCACCGAAGCCGCCTCCAGACTGAAGGGCCATAGTCTGACGGAAGCCGTGGACGGCTTTCTGGAATCAGTTGTAACGGTCAAACGCATTTCGGTGCATGAAGCGATAGACCAGTTTATCGCCTTTCGCAAGGGCAAAACCCTTGCCGGCGAGGGCCGTAGACCGCAATTGAGCGAGGATCACTGGCGGAATACCGGGTATTGGTTGCGCGAATTTGCCGAGGCGTTCCCCGGCCATGACGTGTGCGACCTGACCAAACAGCACCTTGACGCCTACATGACGAAGTTTGCCAAGGCCGCGCCCAAAACGCGGAATGAGCGGCGCGGGGTGGTCAAGATGTTCATGGCCTGGGCAGTCGAGCAAGACTTTCTCCCGCCGTTACACAGACTGGCCGAGGCCAGCCAGTCGAAGCATGAAAATGCCGACGTGGAAGTAATCGAGTGCTACACCGCCCGCGAATTGCGCGCCCTGCTGGAAGCCGCCCCGGCGCCCTTGCAACCAGTCCTTGCCTTGGCCGGGCTGGCCGGACTGCGCGAAAAGGAAATCTTGCGTTTGACGTGGCAGGACATTTTCCGCGTGCCCGGTCATATCGAGGTCGGCGCGTTAAAAGCAAAAACGCGCAGCCGCCGGTTGGTTGAAGTGTGCGCGAGTCTCAGCCAGTGGCTTGAGCCGTATCGCGGGCGCACGGGGGCAATCTGGGCGCTGGATTACAAGCATTTCCACGAGGCGTTTCTGCGCCTGCGTGGCGACTTGAAGATTCAGCACCGCCGCAACGGGCTGCGCCATTCATTTGTGAGCGCCCACTACGCCATGCACGGGGACGAGGGGCGGACCGCGCAGCAAGCTGGAAACTCACCCGCGATGGTCCACAAGAATTACAAGGGGCTGCCTGGCCGGCTACGGCATCGACAAGTCCAGTGTGAGCCGGCAATGGAAAGCCGCCACGGCGGCCGAGTTACAAAAGCTGGTTCAACGGCCGGTGCCCGCCGATCTGGTGGCGCTGTTGATCGATGGTCAATACTTCCGCAAGGAATGTCTCATTGTCGCTTTGGGAGTCGATCCAGAGGGCCAAAAGCACGTATTGGGCTTGTGGCAGGGAGCCACGGAGAACAGCACGTTGGTCCGGGAACTCCTGACCGATTTGCGCGAGCGGGGTTTGAATACGGAGGCGGCGATCCTGGTCGTGCTGGACGGGGCCAAGGCGCTTTACAAAGGAGTGCGCGAAGTCTTTGGCGAACGGGCGTTGATTCAGCGCTGCCGGGTCCACAAACTCAGGAATGTCCTGGAGCATTTGCCGCTGGAGAAGCGAACCCAGGCGGCCTGGCGTTTGCGGAGTGCGTGGGCCAAAGCCACGCCGGAGGAGGCCTTGCGAGAATTGCGCTCCTGCGTCAAGTGGCTGGACACGATCAGCCCCGGCGCGGCGCGGAGTCTGGAGGAGGGCTTGGAAGAGACGCTGACGGTGACGCGCCTGGGATTACACGAATTTCTGGTGCGGACGTTCAGCTCGACCAACCTGATTGAAAGCTGCTTTGCGCGGACCCAGGCTTGGACGAGTCGGGTTAAACGCTGGCGCGGAGCCAAGATGGTGCTGCGGTGGGGAGCCGCCGCACTGCTCTTTGCCGAGAAGGGCTTTCATCGCGTCCGCGGCTACGATCACCTGCGTCAACTCATCGAAGCGCTGCAAACTCATCAATCCGAACTTGCTCCTATGAAGAAAGCCGCGTAATGAATCTATCCGCCAACTGCTTTTCAACTAAGCGCGGGACAAACGCGCGAAGGGTTCCTGCTTCTGTCAAAGGCCATCACCCCCAGCATGCCGCGGTGCAAACTTCTGGCCGTCAAAAATGATCCCGTTTTTCAGGGTGGACACAACGGAGCATTGGTTCACTGCAGGCGTCGATAGTCGTTGATTGGCAATTTGCGGATTTTCAGACTTGGGAAAGGACCCGAGAGATTGATAAACATGGGCAATTAAGCGGCAGCGCTCGCCACGGCAGCCCCAACCGGATCAATCCCGTTGCTGTTGGGGGATAGTTTGATGCAGGCCCGAAAGCTGGTCGAATCGCTCTGACATTTCCAAGAGCTTTACCTCGCGAAGAATGAGCAGCACGGGCGGGATCGAAAACTTAGGGAAGCAACAGAGAGTACCGTGGCGGACTGTCTGTTTTTGAACCGCCTCTATAAATCTGCTGTTCTTCTCTCGTTCTCTCATATCATGTGAGCGGTTCAATAAGCGAATGTTCGTCGCAAACCGAAAAAGCAACCGACGTGCCATTCTCAACCAGAAGCATCTATTCCCCGATGATTCTTTTCTGTTCTGCCATAAACCTCAGGTGGCAGCTCTCCTGATACCGCCCCAAATGAAGCCCCACGCCCGCAAGTCCGCAAGCCCAACCCTGAACCCCTGGATAATCGACTTCTTCCATTTTTAACAATAACGGGTGGGCAATCTCGTTGATTCGCTGGTAATTATAGAAAGGGGCCAAGATCACGTTTGGCCTGAGTTTTGAATGTTGCCGGTCACGCTCTTGATTCATCCCTCATCGCCCGGCCAAATATATAATTGTGGGTGTCTCCTTTACTCAACCGACCACAACAGGTTGTGGTAGAGGCGTGCACACAGACCGTAGTACACACTGCCCGTGGGCCGTGGTTGAGTCAAAGGGACACGCAGATATATAATAAGCCCCGCCACAACCAGCCTTAGAATATACAACAATCGCCACCAAATCTGGAAAACCCCCAGAAATGCCCCACAACTGATCGAGCCCCTTTTCTGGTGGAAAGATTACCTCCTTGCCTCGAAATAAGCTCCTCGGCCTGTTTGTGGTCGAAATGCTGTACCGCCCTGATTAATCTATATCGTTAACGGTCATAAACGCTCCCAAACAGCCGCCAACGCCACACCCGCCTGCGCCTGCGCGAAAAAAATCCGCAGTACCGGCCCAAGCCTGTCGTTACCATCACTCGAGAGCCAGGAAGCGGAGCAGAGTCCATCGCTGAAAAGCTATGTTTTGAGCTCGGCTTGCACCTATACAATTGGGAATTGGTTGAACAGATTGCTAAGGACGAAGAGGTGAGCACGCAGCTTGTCGCTAAACTCGAGGGAAACATGCCTACTGAACTTGAGGAGTGGATGGCCGAGCTTCTAGCGTCCTTGGATCTGAAAACTGTTGGTAAGCAGATCAAGTTTCAAGCGGCCATGTTTTCAGCGAGGTAAGCGTCCGGAGTGACTTGGAATCTGGTGAAGTTAATCGCCAGCGTGGAGGATTCTGAGGTGCGTGGGTCGTGCCGTTCGGAGAGGCCACGGCGGAGGAGCCGTTGGTAGGCTTAGGGTATTGTTGGAGGTGGGTGTTTTTATAATAGACGTGCAGGGAGGGCACGACGCCCTGGGTGATAATGCGCGTCCGGCAGCGGCCGTCGGGGGCGGTCTTTCTTGGCCTCTTGCGGGCCAAGATCAACTGCCCCTGTTCGGGACGGCCCCAATCGATGTTTTCGCGGAGGACTTCCTCAAAGAAGCAGCGCCCCTG
>JBEKJO010000082.1:0-32357 GCA_050011195.1 Verrucomicrobiota bacterium
TGCCGCTCCGATGATGGTCTTAATACCTTTCATACCGTCGCCCGCTGTAGTCTTCGTGCCTGCGGTAGCCCCCAAGGTCTGTCCAAATATGGCACAAACTACTGTGCCTGCTTGCCTTACAGCAAATAGTGCATCGTCGAGCTGGAAGTGGTATAACTGCTTTGGCATCGTGTTTTGTCCAATAAATGGACAGTAGGGGTGTCAACAGCCGCCTGAGAAGGGGTGTCGCTCCCCCCCACCGCTACCGTTGCGCTACCGTTGCGCTACCGTCGCAATACGCCAACTCCTTCATGACTGAGCAATAGTGTCTAAAAACTGGACACTGTCGGCGGTAGCAGTTTGGGCAGGGGGGTGTAGCGGCTTTCCAAAGGCCGGTCATGCTGTGGTGGGGACGAAACCCTTCCGGCGGATAAGCGGAGGCCGGCCCGCCGGCAGGCGGCGGCCCAGGTTGAAATCTTCCGGCAGACATTGGTAGAGGTCGGGCCGCTCCAGGTCCAGCAAGGCGGCCAGCCAGTGGCGCATGAAGGCGTAAAGCCAGTCGCGCGGGGCGTTGCCGCGTCCGCGCATCAGCTTGCGGAAATGACGATGGTTCGCGTAGCAACGCTCGGCCTTGGCGTCGAGCCAATCCGAGTAGCGGGCCGGAATCTCTACGCCAAGAAAGCGGGAGACTTCGCCGCAGACGGTGTCGGCAATCAGCCACGGCATGAGTTGGGTGTCGCGCTCCAGGCCGGGGCGCAGCGACGCGCGGAAGCCTGGCCACCAGTCAGGCGTCTTGCGGCGAACCCGCCGGGCGCGGGCAGGAGTGTGGCGTCCTACCGGCAATGTTGTCTGAACTTTCATGCGCCAGCATTCTGTCCGGGGTGGTTGGACAAATACGGTCCAACCCTCAAGATTCTCCTCCGCCCTCCACCAGCGCGATTTCCTGCGGCGTGAGGCCGTAAAGCTCATAGACCAGCGCGTCAATTTGCTGGTCGGTGGCGGTGACTGCGTTCTGCAACGTCTGCCGTTCCGCGTCCGTTTTGGCCGCGCGCAGCTTCGGCGTCAACGCCAGCATCTTGTCGTCGTAGTCGCCGCTTTTGTAGGCGGCCAGGTTCTTGCCGAAGATGTCCACGAGGCGCGTGAGTTCGCGCTGGAAGGATTCGAAGGTTGCGCCGTCTGGCATGTGCGGAGACTAATACAGCCGGAGGGTTGGCTTCAAGTGGTTTCCGCGGGTACGAGGGCAGGGTTGTACCGGGAAGGTGGGGGTGTACGGTACACACACAGACCCGGAAGCATGAAGGGTGTGTGTCTGATTAAACCCCGTCACCATCTTCCCTGAACCGATCAACGTCTCCAGTTGGGAGACTCACTGGACCTTGACCCGGAAAAACTGTTGTCGTTCGCTCGGTGAATTCGTGTAGGGCGAAGTCACTCCTGTCACGGCGCTCCAGGGACCGGCAACATTCGTCGCCGATTGAAGCGTGCCATAGGGCCAGTTGAATACCAGGCTGCTCGCCGAGGCTTGAATGGACAGATTCACTGGAGGATTGACCGTCACGGTGGTTGTGCCTGCTGCCGAGGCGCAGCCGCCAACCGTTGCCGTCACGCTGTAGATGCCGGAAGCATTTTGCCCGGCACCGGCCAGGTAAGGATTCTGACTGACGGAGCTGAATCCATTTGGCCCTGTCCAGTTGTAAGTTGCTCCCGAAACGCTCGAGGCGGTGAGATATAACGTCATCCCCGCATAAACTGGGTTGTTATAGCTGACCGTCGGGGTCGCAATGGTGGTGCAACCGGCCACAGCGCTGGCTTCCGTGGCGGAGTTGGCCGTTTCAGCCGCAGCACTTATCTCGGTCGCGGCGGAGACCACATAATAGTAAGTCGTGCCGTTGACCGCCGTCAGGTCCACGTAGGAAGTTCCGGTCACCGTTCCGGGTGCGGTGAGGGTGGTGTAGGGGCCGCCGCTCACGGCAGAGCGTTTGACGTTGTAACTGGTCGCCCCCAACAACGGATTCCAGGCCAACGTGATCCGGTTGTTGCCCGGCGAAGCCGCCAGGCCAGAGGGGCCTGCCGCCGCCTGCCGGATGCCCTCGACGAAACTCGCATCCCCTGCCCCGGTATAGAAACGGAAATCATCGATCCAACCGGCAAAATCGCGGTCCCTGCCCAGGCGGTTGCCGATGAACAGAGAGGCGGTGCTGCTCAGCGGAACCGTTTGGCCCGCAGCGCCGGTCGCGCTGACCAGCGCCGCGGCGGCCAGGTCAGTGCCCTCATAAAGCGTTACATTGGTTCCGTCATAGACCATGGCCACAAAGACCCAACTGTTGGTGGGCAGATTGGAGCCAAAAGCCGCCGTGGCCTGGACGGTATTGACGAAGAAATACAGGTCGGCGGCGTCCTGGAACTTCATCCCGATGCTGTTGGCGGTGCCACAATCGCTGTTGGTGCTGTTGCCCAAAACGAACATGCGCGGGCCAATATTACTCGGCAATCCCACCGACTGTTTGAACCACATGGTTACGGCGAAGTTGGTGACGTTGCCAAAACCGAGGGCGGCGTTGGTTACGGCGGCGAGATTTCCACTGACGCCCTGATTCAGATTCGAGGAGAGATTCAAAGCCCTGCTGCCGGTGGTGAGTCCAGCGACCCCGGAATTTGCCGAGCCGTGGAGATTGGTGGCTCCGCCGCTTTGGGTGAGCATGGACAGGGTGACATTCACGCCGCCGCCGCTCGTATCGCTCGGTGTCGTCGTGCCGTTGCCGGCGTCATCAAAGGGGTATCGCAACTTGAGGGTCGGACCGTACGCCACGTTGCCCACCACGACCGTCAGCCCGACGCTGGTCACCATCGTTCCTTTAGTGGCCTGAAATGCCAGGCTGTAAACGCCGTTTGTGCTGAATTGGGCCGTGGTGGTGAGAGCGGCGGGGTTGGCGAAAGTGACTGTGCCCGGGCCGGAGACCTGAACCCAACTGGTCGTGAGCGGCGGCGGTGAATCCACTTGATTATCGGTGGCTGTGGCAGCCAGTGACAAGGCAACATCCGTGCTGTTCAGATACACGGTCGCTATGGACGGGTTGGTAATCGCCGCACCAGGCGGCAGGACGGGGACCAACCAAAACAAGGAATCGGTGACGTTCGTAGAGCCCTTCGTGCCGATCGCCTGGACCCTGTTGGTGCCTGACTGCAAGCTCAAAGGCCACGCGAAGAAGCAATTGGTGAAGCAATTCGTGCTCTGAATAACCCCTTGTGAGAGACCGTTAAGAAAAAGCTCGACGGAATCGCAGTTGGCATAGACTCTGGCGGTGATGACGTTGGTCAACCGGTTCGTGAAGGTGTGCCCGGTGATATAGACCATCGGGTTGGTGGTCCAGTTGGCTTTGTACCAGTAGAAGGCGTCCTTGCGGACCTGGCGGTCGTAAGTGACAAGCCCCTTGTCGTTGCGGCCCGGCGTGTCGCCCTCGTCGCGGCCGTCCGAGGCGAAATCAAACATGTTCCAGACAAATGTTCCCCAGAGGAACCGCCGTGTCTGTATCTGCTGCCAATAGGATTGGTGGAACAGATTCTGATATTCCTCGGGATGGTAGGGGCCGGCATTCGCAGGTTCAGTCACCGGGTCTTCACTGTGCTGATAAATGCTGGCGCCCGCGCCGTATTCGCTGACCCCGACCGTCCGGGTCGGATAGGTGGTGTGGAAACCGTCGGCCCAAGGCCCGAAGTCGGTGACGACTCCGCCGTACCAACCGTCGTACTCGTTGAAGGCGATTAATTGGGTAATGAGGGTTGTTGGGTCATTGTTGCTGCTGTTGGCGGCCGCAGTGGTCGGGCGAGTTGGGTCTTCCTGGGCGGCGAGTTGGGCCTCGAGGGTGATCAGGGGACTGGGGGCCGGGCCGGAATCAAGTGTGATTTCGTTGAACAAACTCCAGCAAACGACCGACGGATGATTGTATCGTTGGCGAATCATCTCCCTCAGTTGCTGCAAAGTGTTGTTAGTATAGGCCGCTGAGGCGGTGATGTAGTCAATATTCGGGACTTCGCTCCAGACAACGATGCCGTTCTGGTCCGCCAGTTGATAAGTTTCGTCATGGTGCTCATAGTGCGAGAGCCGCACACACGTTGCGCCGATCTCCTTGAGGAAAACAAAATTCGTTTCCCGCTGCGCATTGGTGAGCGCCCAGCCGCAGTTGAGCCAGTCCTGGTGCATATCGACGCCATGCAGGGGATAGTACTGGCCGTTGAGAAAGAAGCCATTGGTCGGGTCCACGCTGAAATAGCGAAAACCCAGCGGCTGCGCCACGACATCCACCACGCTCGAACCGTTCCACACTTCCACAAAGGCTTGATACAAGTACGGATCGTACAGGCCGTTCCACAGGTGCGGGTTGGCAAGGGTGGTGCTGGCCACGACGTTCGAGACCGAAGCCGGTGGGAGGGTCACCACATTAGTGAGCGTGGTCACAATGTTGGTAGCCGCATCCGTGATCACCGCCCGCACGGTCACAGTAGCCGCCGCCGCCGTGGCGTTGGACACCACGGTGGTGACCCGGAGGTTGGCGGAAGCGGAACTGACGTTGGTCGGCATGAGATAAACCCCGGGCGAGCCGTAATCCAAAGGCGAAACTTGCACGGGGTCGGTCACCAGCAGATGCGCGTCGCGATAGATGCCGCCCCAAAAGGTGAAATCCGCATTCAGCGGCGGGATGTTGGTGTTAAAGGCATTGTTAACCTTGACGGCGATGACGTTGTCCGCGCCAACGTTGGCGTAAGGCGTCGCATCGAAAACGAATGCCGCAAAACCACCTTGATGTTCGCCGAGATAACTCCCGTTGATCCAAACGTCGGCCACCAGGAACGCGCCGTCGAACTTCAGGAAAAAATGGCGCCCGGCATAACTGTTGTCCACTGTGTAATGACTTCGATACCAGCCGATGCCACGGTAATAAGTGGTGCTGGGGCCGTCCTGCCCGTCAGGAATATCCCAAGTGTGCGGCAAGCTCACGTTTGTCCAGGACGAATCATCGAAGTTGGCAGCCTGAGCTCCCGAAACATCCTGCTGGATAAACCGCCAGCCGGCGTCCAGCAGAATATCCGCCCGGTGGTTGGCGGGAGGAACATAGGTCTGGGCCGCAGCGGACATGGCGAGGCCGAAGAGGACCAGGCCGCCGGCGAAGGCGTTTCTCAGGCTTGAGAGGGTCGTCTGAGGCAGGGGCCGACCAATTTGGGCAAGGTAATTCATGAACCAAATTGTTCGACCAGCGCGCTCTAGCCGCGTTTCAGAAAGCGGAAGAAAAGCGCCTGTTGCGAGATCGGCTCGGTCTTCTGCGCCAGCGCGGCCATTTGCTGTTCGCTGAGCGGCGTGAACTCGCGCGCCAGTTGAACGTTCTCTTCCAGTTGCGCGACGGAACCGCAGCCGATGACGACCGTGCTGACGGGGAGCGAGAGGGTATAGTACAAGGCCTCGCGCATGCTGAGCGTGCCGGGGGTTCTGGCGATGGCCCCGCTTCCTTCCCAGGAATGCTGCTGTCGTTCGAGCGGCGGCGGGGTCCAAGTGGAGAGAATCCTGCCGCGGGCCGGGATTTTCATGCCGATAATGCCCATTTGTCTTTCGACCGCCAGGGGCAGCAACTGTTCGGCAAAGCTGAAATGGTGTCTGTCTGCCGCGTTCAAAGCCAGCAGCACGGTGTCAAAGGGGAACCGGCGGATCAGCTCCATCAACGCGTCGGGACGGTGATGGCCGGTGACGCCCAGATAACGCACCAGCTTCTGCTCGCGCGCCTGCTGGAGCGCTTCCATGGCTCCGCCCGGGGCGAAGACCTCCTTCACATCCTCAAGCGTGCCCATGTCGTGGAGCTGCCACAAATCAAGGTGGTCGGTCTGCAGCAGTTTGAAAGACTGCTCCAGCATCCGCAACGAACCGTCCCGTGTGCGCTCTTTGGTCTTGCTGGCGAGGAATGCTTCCGCGCGGCGGCGCTTCATCACCTGGCCGATGTAGCGCTCGCTCCATCGTTCCGGCCCGCCATAAATCGAAGAGGTGTCGAGGTAGTTCACACCAAGATCGAGCGCCTTCTCGACAATCGGCACCGCCACAGCGTCGTTGTGGCCGATCTCCAGCGCGATTTGTCCGCCCAGGCTGAAGATGCCAACGCGATGCCCGGTCTTTCCCAGGTTCCTCGTCGGCATCGCATTCGGCGTGGCAGGGTTTGACGGCACAGGCGCTGCAGGCGCCGCACGGACGCTTGGCGGCAGCGCCGCCTGCGTTAGCAAAGCGGCGACAGCCGCTCCGCTTGCTTTGATGAACTCCCGGCGATCGGGGTTCGCTGTTTTGACTGGAATGTGTTGGTTCATAATGGCTGTGTTTCCCACGCTCAGTTCATGGCTCCTTGGTGAATGATAAATAGTCGATGTTCATTCCGCCTGCGTTCTCGATCTTCACCGTCATCACGTAGTCCCCCGCGTCGAGCTTGATTCTGGCCAGGTTGTCGAGTGTTTCCCAGACATGGTAAACCTCGACTCCCCGCCAGCCGCAAAATGCCCGCCCAGCCGATAGGTGGCCGTTTCCTTGACATGGACCGAGTAATTCATCCACTGGCCGGTTTGGGTCCAGCCGACGTAAACCTGGTCCGGGTCTTCCGGCTGACCCTGGATGCTCACGTGACCCGCACCAAACCTGGCGAGCGCAATGGCATCGCCGGTGGTGCGCAAGTTGCCATTCCTGGCTGGGCCGTTGTAATGGAACGTGATTCCGTCCACCCCGCCGGGCGCGACATCGTAATGCTCGGCCTGGATGATGCCGGGGATGGGGCGCGCTTCGCCGCCATAGGGCTTGCCCGAGTATGCGGAGGAGGCCAAACCGGCATGAGGTTGGTTGGTCCTGGCTGGAATCACCGGCGCGCTGTCCCCGTGGCTCTGGTCCTTCATCACCCGCCGCAGGGCCGCAGCCATGGGTTCATCGATCTCGAAGTTGTCGCTATTGAAGGAACGCCCGAGCGCGGCAAGCTCGGCGGCCGTCAGATCCTTCATCTGCTCGACCAGTCTTCGCAGGACTTGCCTTTCCAGGTCACGATGCGTTTCATGCGAGAGCCAGAGACGAGCTTTGCTCTCGAGCGGGAGGAAGCCATCCACCTGTGCCAAGTAAGCTTTGACGGCGGCATCGGATTCCTGCTGCAGGCGGCGCGCGCCGACACGATCGAGCAACTTCAGCCAGGGGGTCCCCTCGCGCATGTGCCATAGCCCCATGCCCCGGACATCCTTCCAATGCCAGAGATTCCAGTTCACGTTGTCGCGCTCGCACCAACAGATGATCGTTTCGATGATCTTGCGCTGCGCCGCGACGGCCGGAGACCCGTAGTGGAAGCCAAACTCGTCCAGAAACTCGGGACGGGCGATGTGTTCGCGATCGGAACGCTCGGTCAGGCCCGTGCGATGGATGACAAAATCGGCATCGATGGTCTGCCCGTCCTGGACGCCGGGAAAGGTGGCGATGTTTCGCAAGGGCGCCGTGGACTGATGATAGAAATGAAAGGCCGCCAGCACCTGCGGGTCCGCGAAGGTGGCGGAGTCGAGCGCCCGCAAATCCGTGGCATGCTTATCGCCGTCCACCACGATAATGTGGCGTTCGTCCACCTCGCGTATGGCCCGGATGCAACGAAGATGAAAGGCATTGAGGCTGGCCAGTTGGCGGGGGGACGCCGTGTCCGGCTCATTGAGCAGTTCATAAGCCAGAATGGTTGGTTCGTCATGATAGCGGCGGGCGATTTCACGCCATAAGGCAGCCACCCGCTCCTGATCGCTGGCGTTGTCCCACAAAAGAATCTCGCCGTGCGCGCTTTCGGCGTTCCAGTCGGCTGCCTGGCAGCCCGGCGCGCTATGGAGATCGAGCAGCACCCACAGGCCATGTTGGCGGCACCAGCCAATCATG
Organism: Verrucomicrobiota bacterium; assembly: GCA_050011195.1. GTDB lineage: Bacteria > Verrucomicrobiota > Verrucomicrobiia > Limisphaerales > UBA8199 > PALSA-1440. The sequence goes on from JBEKJO010000082.1 coordinate 7,895, forward strand.
CGGTCCAGCAGGCGAAAACCCTCCTCGCGCCACTGGCCAGGCTGGGCATCGGACTCGAAATGCCGGTAACTGAAGGGCAGCCGCACGTGGTTAAAACCCAGCTCCCTGATTCGCGCGACATCCTTCTCGGTGAAGTAGTTCTCCATGTAGGCATCCCAGAATGCAGCCGATTTCTCCGGACCGAGCACTTCGGTGAACGTTTCGCGCATCACATAATCAACCTGGGGCAGACCGATCATGAAATGCTCCACGAGCATCCAGTTCCCCAGGCCAATCCCCCGCAGGCGGACAGGTTGCCCGCCCGCCACCAGGCTCCGCCCCTCGATGCGCACCCACTGCGGCGCGGTGTTGGTCGGCGCGGGCCTGTGCGGCCGGCCTGGTTCATCACCCGGTTTGGCTTCGGCCCCTGGCGCACTAGCGCAGGCGACCATGGCGCAGGAAATGACGAGGCAACCGCCAGCCCGGAGCAGGCGCGCCACCCAGGAGGCCTGGCGCCGGCGGTCAAGCGGAGTGGTAGATGATTTCATCGCCGTTTATTTGCGCCAGCACCCCTGCGATGGAGGAGGTTGGCTCATGGATCCCGGCTTTTGTGCTTTTTATTGCGGGATCATATAAGCCGCATTCAGCCTCAACAGCAAGCTGGCAGGAAAGTCGCTGCTATTCTGATAAAAATAACATTTCCTATCGGCGGTGTCCCAAGTCGTAAGAAAGCGCATTTGCTGACTTTGTATCCATTGAGCCGAACCATCAGCGAACACTTCATTGCCACCAGCGGGAAACATTGCCGTTCCATTCCGATGCGGAGGCAGGTTTAGATAAAGGTCAGGATCGGTGGGCGTCGTGCCGCCCCAACCGGTTTCCACTTCGACCACCGCATCCGCTGCGAGCACCCAATAGGGTTTGGAGGTGCCGAGTTTTACAGGGCTGCAACTGGGGAATTGGCCCACCGGATTCACCCAGGTAGTAATGCCACCGAAATATTGATAACCAATATTCCATTGGTTGTAGGTACTGTTGAAATTGGGAAGGGTAGGACGATTGGGACACGTCCAAACGGAAGGAGAGTTCGACTGCACCACCAAACTTACCGTGCTCGCCATGCTCGCGTCCGGCGGATTCAAAGCTAATTGCACCCACGCGGCACTGCCGGCAACCTCTGAACTTTGCGGGCGTGCTTCAACGACACGGTCACCGTTGTCACCGGCGTAGATGGTCATTCCAATGGCAATCTGCCTTAAATTACTAAGGCACCGGGTGCGTTTGCCCTTTTCCTTGGCGGTTGCCAAAGCCGGCAACAACAGCGCCGCAAGAATGGCAATAATGGCGATGACCACCAGCAGCTCGATCAAGGTGAAAGCACCTTGACCGGCGCCGCTGACCCGCCTGGAGACACCGCCGCCGGTTCGACTTGCGTCAAAGCCTGGTGTTTTCAGCATCGCTCTGTTGGCAAACGCCTTTTTCATTAGGCTTGCCTCCAAGCCAATGATTCGAGAGCGACGGCGGTGGGAATCCTGTCTCATAGCTCGATTTATTGAACCACCAACCGGTAGAAACGCGAGCTTCCATTTATTATGCCGTCAGGCACCGACTTGACTGTGCCATCACCCAACACGGAACTCCCCAACTGCGTCCAACTGAGATCTCTCAGATTATTCTTGTAATAGACCGTGTAGCTAAATCCAGTCTGCGTCGCGAATGAGACGAGGATATTTGTTCCACTGATTGATGCGGTTATGGTGGGCCCCGCAACGGGCACGAGCATGAAGAAGTTCGCGTTTTCGTTGAGGTCACCGATCATTTGCAACGTCTCAACGCCACCGAGAGAAAGGATGACCGACAAACCGGTATTGGTGTTGACGAGCGGCACGTATTGCCAGGTGGCGAAGCTGGCGCCCGTGCCTACGAAATTGCCCAGAACGTTGGATGCCTGCACTGAGGTTCCGAATCCGCTGGTCACTTGCGCGCACGTCATATTGAAAGCCCCGTTGCCGGCAGACAGCCGGGCGTAGAGGAGGAAATTGCCGGTGGGCAATGTGCGGGTGTAGTTAAGCCAATTGGTGAAATAATCGACGTCATGGTCATTGATGTAAGGATTGACGTTTTGGAGTTGGGCATTTTGGTATTTCTGCCGGGCCGCATCACTGGTAACTTCAATGTTGACGAAATCCCCCGATCCACGATAGACTCCGATAGCCGGGAGGACGTTCAGGAAATCTGGAGATTCATCAATCCCGAGATCGCCGGTTTGACCGAAGTAGCTATTGGTCGCTGGGGCCGAAGTGGGCACTGGATTATCAATGTAACGGAGGCCGCTGCCATTTGGAACCGGGCTCTGGGTAGGGTCAAAATCAAAATCTTCCGCTTCCCAAGTATAGTAATTTGGGCTGAAGGTGTCGAAATTCACCGTCGTGGTGTGGGTTTGATTGTTGTTATCGGTTATGGTAATGACGGCAGTGTAAGCTTTGTTGGGCTGCAGTCCCGGATAACTCACGTTCCAACTGGCGGACGAGCCGACGAATGCCAGATTCGAGGAGATGTTGGTGGTGTTTAACGTCACCTGAATGTTGTTGGTATTGATGCCGTAAGTCGAGCTGCTGGCAACGAAGGAGAGGGTGTTGGTCTGTTGCAGGAGCACCGAGCCGTCCGGATAGACGTTGTCAATACGAGGAAGGTCGTTTCTGGCCGCGAGCAGCATGTAGAAGTTGATGTTAAGCCCGTAGCTGCCCGCATCGGTCAAGTCAAGCGCGCGGAAGGTATTGGTGCCGCCCAGGGTCAGTTGCGCATAATTGCCGAACCTGTCAATCAAAGGCTCATACAGGTAAGCCGAGTAGCCACCGGTTGTCGGGATGGCAAAGGTGCCGACGGTGCGGGCGACTTGATTCGTCGTACCCCATCCGGCGATGATGTTTTGCCAGGACGAGTGAATGGTCCCGATGTTGGCTCCGGAAGCCATGCGGCCATAGAGATTGAACGTGCCGCTGGGCCAAGTTCTGGTGTATCCCTGCCAGAAGTTGGGCCCGAGGAACCCGACGTTATAGTCCAGCGCGTTGGCCTGGGCAAACTGCCGGCGCGCAGCATCGGTCACGATGGTGGTGGCCGTGTAATCATTCGTCCGGTAATTGGTGAGGCTGTAGCCGGGTTGGGACGTTATTGGAAGAGCGGGATTCGGCCCGGCTTCGTCAATGAGTGAATCCCCCACCTGATCTTCGTAACTGTTGGCGGCTACAACGTGAGGCGCGGTAGGAACCGCATTATCAATGTAACGGCGACCTGTTCCGGCAATGGGGCTTAGGGCGGGGTCAAAGTCAAAATCTTCCGCCTCGACCTGAAAGACGGGGTTCCAAGTGTCAATAGTAAGCGTGGCGGTGGCGTGGCCGCCGTTGTCATCGGTCACCTGAATGACCGTGGCGTAAGTCTGGTTAAACTGCAACCCGGTATAGCTGACGTTCCAAGTCGAGGGCCCGCCGCTGAAAACCAGACCGGCAGAAACGTTGCTGGTGTTCAGGGTCACTGTAATGTTGTTGGTGGAGATGGTGGTGACCGCGGAACTGGCGGTGAAGACGAGCTTGTTGGTGGCCTCGAAAAGAAATTGGCCGTCCGGATACACGCTGCTGATCACAGGCAGATTGCCATTGGCTGGCACCAGCATGTATAAGTCCGCGTTGGCTCCGCCGCCGCTCGTCGCGCGCACCGTGTTGACACCGGCCAGGTTGAGAACCGCCAGCGTGCCGTTCTTGAGCAGCGGCACCCATTGAAAAGAGGCGAGGCTGCTGCCCGAGAGGGTAAACGTCCCGAGATTGGCGGTCGTCTGGTTCGGGGTGCCCCGCCCGCCGGTAACCTGGTCGAAGCGAATCGTCGAACCGCTGGAGGTGGACAAGCGGGCATAGACATTGTAATTGCCCGCCGGAAACGTCTTGGTGTAATTCTGCCATTCGGCGCTGGACCAGTTGCCGATCATGTGGTTCAGGATGGGATTGAGGGAGCCATCGAGATTGGTGTAGTATTTCAACGGCATCGGCAGTTCGCCGGTGGCCGGAGGCGTCTGCGTCTCGTAGCCAGCCGGGGTGTTGCTGTCGTCGCGGTAATCCCCAGCATTATCGCCTGTGCCAACGCCCTTGTGCGTGTCAGTGAGCTCGATGCTGGCCAATCCATAATAACTGTTGGCATCAGCCGGATTGCCGTCCGTGTAGTCGGGGTTATCAATGAACTGACCGCCGTTGAAGTCGAACTCCTCCGCCTTGACGATGAAATTGGCGGGGCTGAAGGTGTCGAACGTCACCGTGGCCGCGCCCACGAGACCAAGCCCATCCGTCGCGGTCATCACGGCGGCGATGGTGGTCTGCTGCGGCAGGCCAGTGTAACTCACGCTCACGTTCGTTGAAGTGCCCGCCGTGCCGTTGGTCACAAACTGCATTGATCCCGCCGAGACCGGCACATTGTTCAACTTCAGACCGATGTTGGTTAGATTCAACCCGCTGGACGAAATGGCATTGAAGACCAGTTCGTTGGTGGCTTGCATGAGGGCCGTGCCATCGGGATAAATGCCGGTGATCGTCGGCAACTTGGGAGCGATGGACGCGCGGATGCTTTCCACAAAGGCCAGGGCATTGGCGGTCGAGGGAGCGCCGTTGTAGAAACGGAAATCATTGAACCAACCGTTGAACCCGCGAATGTTGGCGGTCGCGATGTGGCGGTTGCCGATCGCCAAGCAGGCGCTGGAGCCTAACGTGATGGATCGGCCGGCTGAGATCGCCGTGCCGAGCAATTGCGCCTGGGCACCGTCGTTGCCGTAATACTGCGAGGCATTGGTTCCGTCATAGACAATGGCGAAGAAAAGCCATTTATTCGTCGGAAAAGGGCTGGCTACAGCCGGCCCAACCGTGACCGTGTCGGCACCGAACTGAAAATAAAGTTGATTATTCCCTTGGAACTTCAAGCTAAGAGTGTTGGCCGAACCGCCGGCATCCACGCCGGCAGACCCGGCATTCAAAATCCATACACGCGGGCCGATGTTCGCCGGCACCAGCGCAACTTGCTTCATCCAAATCGTGGCCACAAAGCTGGTGATGACTCCGCTGTTTCCGAGGGAAGCCAAGGCTGCATCACCCAAGTCAACCGCCACAACCGCGTTGCCGCTGTTGTTAGCTGGTTGAGTGGTGCCCTGGCTGGCCGTCAGGTCGGACGTAAAATCCATCGCCCGGATGCCCGTTGCTACGCCGTTCACCCCTGAACCGACGGCGCCGTGCAAGTCCACGGCTGCCGTGCCGGCGGGGTTGTACATGGTCAGCGTGGCGGTGATGGCGCCGGCGTTGAGCGTGGTGTCGCTCGTTGTGGTGGTGGTGCCCGGCGCGTCGGTAAAGGCGAAATGCAACTGGTTGACCGGAGCCTGCGCCGGAGCCAGATTCGTCCCGAGCAAAAGGCAGGCAAAAACAACCGCTGCGAGAGGCGCGCGGAACAGGAGGTTTGACCCATCCAAACGGATTTCAAATGGGTGCTGAGCAAAGGACCGACGAGTGTTGGAGCTTTTCATATATTTCTTGGGGTTGAGGTCATTACTTTGAGGTGAGCACACATACGAAATTGCTCGCGAGCTAATTTCATACCTGATTGCGCTCGATTATTCATTCGGGGCCAATGCTAACCTGCTAAACATAAATCACACAAGCAAATGTGTATCCCTCTTTAGAGGGATACGGGCAGGATTTCTCCCGCCAGCGGTCATCCCTCTTTGGAGGGATGCAAGGGGCCGTCGGGGCAAATGGCCAGGGCTGGCGGCCCAACCGACCTCTGGCCTGGTGGCAGACCGAAGAGACCACGCCACCCCCTACAAGTGGATGATCCCGCGCTGGATTGCAGCCGTGACGGCCTCCGTTCGGTCAGCCACCCGCAACTTCGCCAGAATGCTTTTCAAATGATCCTTCACTGTGTACTCGGTGATTTTGAGGGCATCGGCGATTTCCTTGTTGGCCAGGCCCTTGGCCAACAAGTGCAGCACCTGGACCTCCCGGGGAGTGAGTTCCTCGAACAAGTTGCGGGCCGTCAGGCGGTTAGCGACCTCCTTGGGCACCCATCGTTGGCCGGCGGCGACCGCGCGAATGGCCGGGATGAGTTTTTGCCCGGTGGAACTCTTGAGCACATATCCCTGGGCGCCGGCCTGAAGCGCTCGGTGAATCTCTTCGTCGCCATCGAAGGCTGTGAGGATCAAGACCTTGGCGGTCGGAAAAGCGGCACGGATTTCCCGGGTGGTCTCGATGCCGTCCCTGACCGGCATTCTCATATCCAGCAATGCGAGGTCCGGATTGTGTTTGCGAAACAATGCGACGGCCTGGACGCCATCCGCCGCCTCAGCCACAACCTCCATGTCCGGTTCGGTATTCATCAGGGCCACCAGGCCCATACGGACGATGTAGTGGTCGTCGGCAATCAGGATGCGAATCTTCTCCGCCTTCTTCATACAAAGTCCTCTGCTCAGGCGTCGGGCGTGGTCAGGGGCTGCTCACGGCCCGGCTGCGCCGCAGCCTGAGCGGGCCATCGAAATTCCTCGGTCGGGCCGAGGGGGACCTCAACCCGCACCGTTGTTCCCTGTCCCGGCGCGCTGGCGGGGACGAAATGGCCGCCGATCCGCTTGGCCCTTTCCGACATGCCCTGCAGGCCGAAGTGGCCATCGCCCGGGCCGAGGCAGTTTTCCAGGGTGAAGCCTGCGCCGTTGTCTTTTATCTGCAAGGCCACCTGCTGCGGGCCAAAGGCCAGCTCGATTTTCACCCTGCTGGCCTTGGAGTGTTTGATGACATTCGTGAGGGCTTCCTGGCCAATGCGCAGCAGATTCACCTCGACCACTTCGGGCAATGCCTGCACCGGGCCTGAGGTTTCGAGTTCGACCTGGATAGGGGTGCCGTGAGTGATTTGACGGGCACTCTCCCGCAAGGCGCCGGACAGGTCGAATTGTTCCAGCGCCCGGCGCCGCAGATCCCACACCGACCGCCGCATTTCGATTTGGCTTTTGGCCATGAGGTTCCGGGCCAATTCAAGATGGTTCAGCGCGTTGTCCGGCTTGCTCTCATACAGCTTGGCGGCCGTGTCCAACTGCAGAGCGATGCCGGTGAGCGTCTGCTCGACCGTGTCGTGCAGCTCCTGGGCCAGGCGCGTTCGTTCACCCAGAACGGCCTTGAATTGGAGTTCGGCCTCCCTGCGCGCGGTGATCTGAAACTTCAACTCCTCGGTGCGTTCCTTGACCCTTTGTTCCAGCAGGTCATGCGCTTGCTGCAATTCGATTTGCGCCTTTTCACGTTCGCGGACCAAGAAGCTCAAGGTGGCATTCTTGCGCGAGACCATCACCGTCCAGGTCACAATCGCCAGCAAGACTGAAGAGACGATGCCAAGGGTGATGAGCAGACGCCGCGGCGTCAGCCAGCTTGGCCGCTCAAGCACGCGCACAGCTTTGGGGCCCCCAAGCAGAATGCGAAAGGATTTCATCTTCCCCTGGCTGTCAATTTCTATCAGGCAGACGCCGCTGACCTCGACGGTGCTGCCGATCGGGATAGACGTCAACTCCTCCTGCTCCCGTGGCTCGCTGGTCTCGGCGGTAAAAGTGACATTGGTGTTTTGCAGCACCAAGGTGGTCCGAGCGCCCAGCGGGCCGCTTGGCTGGGGTCGTTCCTGCCTAATCGTGCGATTGATCAGGACGCCTCTCACGGAGATGAAATCGGCATGGTGCAGGCCATTCTGCAGGTCTTCGATGGGAACCGGCTTGAGGGCAACTGCCGCCCGGGGTTCCTGGGTCTTTCGGAATACCGCGTCCTGTAATACCGGCAGGTATTGATCGAAACTCGGAAAACCGACCGCTTCAATCACCTCGCCCGGCGAGAAGACATCCAGCGCCTCGCTCAGGATCTGCAGGCCGCCGGTCGCATCCTGCAAAAACAAGTTTTCGCCCGGCCGTTGGAACGTGACCACGCCTCGAACCCGCACCCGATGGTCCAAAGAATTGTCTCTCCGGTATTGCGCCAGGCTGTCGAGTGGAACGATGGGTTGGCTGAAGGGGTTGACCGGTTCGGGTTCCTCGACGAGGAAATCCGTCAGGGCCGGCACATAGATTTCTACCGCGATCAATTGCCGCAACGAGCGGTTGTGCGCTTCCGCCGCCGTGCCGCGCACGCGCACCCGGGCGGCGATCAACTTCTGCGGGTCCGCGCCCGGCGGCAGGGGCGCAAAAACACGAAAACGATAGCCGCCCGACACGACGTAAGCCGCCAGCCGCAAGCCATCTATCCGCGCATCGCGCACGACCCCGGTGATTTCGATGCGTTGGCTGTCCTCAGCGCCCGACATCAATCGCTCGATGGTAACCGGTTTTGCGGGGGGCAGCGGCGCGGTGCCGATTTGCCGCACTTGCGGGGCGGTGATGACCGGCGCATAAGCCCCGGGATGGCTGATTCCGACAACCTCGACGACTGTGCCAGGTTCGGGCCGGAGCCCGTCCACGTTGTCAACGAAAATTCCCCCGGTTGAATCCTGAAGAAAGAATCTCCCCTTCAAAACCGGGTCGGCGGCGGTGACGACGCCGGCAACCGCCACTTTGCGCGAACGCGCAGCCTCTTGGGCGGGAAGAGAAATAACGTCAACGGCGTTGGTCAGAACCACGCCGGATTCCTGCGCCGAAGCCGACGGCGTTCCGCTAAAGAACGCGAAGAGAATAAACCCCCACAGGGGGCCGGCAACCTGCAAGCCCGGGCAATTCTTCAATTGGCGCTTCCGGACAATAACCGATTCTAAGCATGTCTGCGCCTCGGAGTCCACACTATTTCCCCCACTGCGCTATCACACCTCCTGCGCAGAACATTTGCCGGCGCTGTCGGCGTTCTCACGATTGAGGCTCGGTGGTAGTAACAGCACCACGTTCAGAGGCCATTATTGCAGCTTGATCCGGTAGAATTGCTGCGCCTCCGACGGTGTTACCGGGCAAGGGCATGTCGCCCCGGGCACATCAATCCAGGCACCATTTAAATTCGTTGCCGATTGGAGCGTGCCGCCGGGCCAGACGAGTGTGAGGCCGTTGCCGGAGGGCTGCAGCGACAACACCACCGGCGGATTGACTGTCACGGTTGTCGTGGCGGAAATCGAAGTGCAGGCGCCGATGGTCGCCGTCACGCTGTAGATGCCGGAAGCGTTCATTGTCGCGCCTGCAATCGAAGGATTCTGGTTGTTCGAGGAGAAGCCGTTCGGTCCGCTCCAACTATAAGTCGCCCCTGGCACCGTCGAGGCGGTTAGGCACAGGGTCATGCCCGCAAAAACCGGGCAGTTGTTGCCGGCCGCCGGCGCCGATGGAGGCACGCAGACCGCCGTGGCGCTGGCCTCCGAGGAGCGGCCACTCTCGCCGAACGCATTCCTCGCCGTCACCACATAGTAATATGTCGTGCCGCCGGACACCGCAAGATCCGTGAAGGCCGTGTTCGTGACAGTACCGGGAGTTGAAACCATGCTGTAAGGTCCGCCGCTGGTTGTTGAGCGATAGACATTGTAGCTGGCGGCGCCAGCGGAGGCGGGCCAGCTCAGCCACACCAGGCCTTTGTCCCCTGCCGCCCAGAGTCCCGAGGGAATCAGCGGGCCGGGTTGCAGCACTTCGATGCCGTTGATCTGGGCATTATCGGTTACAGTGGTGAACTGGATGACCATCTGGCCGCTCCCGTTGGCTTGGACGTAGAACTCCCGGATGATGGCCTTGTTCTGCGCTCCGGCAGCGGCAAATATGTCAAAGCTGCTGAGCAGGCTGGCGCTGTTAATGGAAACGTTGAAGACCCGCTTGCCCGCAGCGGTCCAATAACATTCGGCGAAGTGCAGCCTGACCCAGTAAGTGGCGCTGGGCGTCAAGTTGGGGATGGTATAAGTGCAGGTCCCGTAACGGTTGTATTGATAGACGGCCTGGGGGGCGGGATTGGTCAGGCCGCTCATATCAATCGTCGAGGTCGTGGAAGAAGCCGTCCCGCCGGAGCAACACGCGTCCGCGCCGAACCAACCGGCGGCGCTGCCGCCCGCGTTGACCGCCACGCCGCCGGCGATCATGGCGGCTTCGGCAGAGTTGGCGGTTTCGCCGGTGGAAAGGACGGCGGAGACGACATAGTAATAAACCGTGTTATTGACTAGTCCTGTGTTTGTGTAGTTTGTCGCCGTAAGGCCGGTGGCTACCGTCGTGTAAGGCCCGCCGCTGACGGTCGCGCACTTGATATTGTAGCTGATTGCACCCGGAACGGCGTTCCAGCTCAATACGGCCTGCTGGTTGCCGGCGACGGCGCTCAAAGCCACCGGCACCGGCTGGCAAGGTTTGATGAACCGCCAGCGCGTATTGTCACTAACCGTCCCGGCGGCGTATATCTGCAGGTTGGTGGTGGTGGGAAAGTTTGTGCTGTTATTGACGCGGTTCAGGCCAAGGCGGGCGTTGTTGCCCGGATTATCAATGAAGAAATAGCCGTTGCTGTTGGCGGTATAGGTCCATTGGACATTGGGGCCGGTCGTGCCGGAGGCAGCGAGGCTGAACGCGCTTCCATTCCAACTGAGGCACCGTCCGTCGGCGATGGAAGCGATGTAGAATTGATTGGCGGTTGGGGAGGAGACAAGCTGCCACTGGACGGTGAGGTCGTTGGTGCGGATGTTGGCAACGCCGGGAGCAGCGGCGCCGGTATTGCTGATGCGGTAGTAAGTGCCTTTGTTGTGGAGGATGTAGCGAGTATTGGTATGGATGGTCAGGTCGGCGTCCCAGGCGGCGTAAAGCTGGCCATAGGCTGTGAGGGTGACGCCGTCGCTCATGAACACGGCGCCGTCAGGACTGGTCGGTTCCGAAGGGCAGGCGGGAGGGTTCTCGTTGAAGCAAAAGATGCCATAGCGGTGGAGGCAGGCCAATCCCTCGGCGCGCCAGAGAAACTCGGCCAGAAAATTATAGCTCATCTCCTCAGAATAACCGGTACCGGGATTGCTGGTGGAGAACTCGGTTATCCAGATGGGACGGCCCCAAGCGCTATAGACGCTTTGTATGTTGCCGATGAGTGTATCGGCGGAGGGATAGGAGTACCAATGGAAGCCGCTTTCGTCTATGCGAAGGCCGGCACTGTTGGCTTGGCTCCAGAAGTTGCTGGTCCATGACAGCATGCACCAGGAGGTCGCCGGGCCGACCAGCGGGACGTTGGCGGCCTGGAGTTGGGGCCAGAGGGAGATGCAGTTGGTCGTCGTCATATTGGCCTGGCCGGATTGGTCAGGCTCGTTGAAGCCGAGCAAGGCCATCGGTTTGGGATTGGTGTGCCAGCCCGGCAACCACTGAGGCAGGGTGTTCATGGCCGCGCCGTTCCATTGCTGGGGCAAAAAGACCACCTGCGCGGGCGAAGGCATGCTGGGATTGCGGCTCCAGTTGTAATCCCAGCTTGCGCCGAACATTGCCCAGTTTGCTTCGTTGCCGGCGACTCCCTTCTTGGGATAGTTGGTCTGGAAGTTGATCTGCCACTGCTGGCGGGTGTCCGCCGAGGAAGCGGCCAGCGTGACTGTCGCCGGGGTCTGGCCATCGGTCTGCAAGGCCAAGCCATTCCACACATTGACCACGCGGCAGCAGCCTCCGCCCAGGTTCTGGAAGCGCCACAGTTCGTGCGGCATGGCGCAGTACACAGGCTCCTCGACCACCGCGGTGCCCGGGGCGCTGCCGGCGTTCTGGGCGGCGAGGCACAGCCAACTGGAGCGGTGGCGCAGGCGGAAGGTGTCGCTGTCAATGTTGTAGAGGATCTCGAACTGCTGAGTGAGATCGGTTGCGTTGGCGGGCGCCTGGGTGGCGCCGCTGGCGCTGACGACCAGCGCGTTTGCATTGGACTGGTTCAGGAAGCTCCAGAAGCCGTCTCCGTAAGTTTCCCACTGCGTGGCGGGTGGGTCATTGCTCACCACATCGGTCCAGAGCGGGTAACTGGTGAGGCCCGTGCCGGCCGGGAAGACGGCCAACTCCCGGACGAATTGAGTGCCGTTGCCGGGGATGGAAAGCTGGACCTTGGTGGTCGAGACCGGCGAAGCAAAAGCAACGATAAGTTGCCCTTGGGTGTTGCCGCTGACCGTTGCTCCCGGGATGGCCGCCCAGGCGCTGCCGGTCCAATAGTTCAGGGTGAAACTCGAGATGGCGGGGCAGGTGGCCGAGCCGGAATAGAGGTGGGCGCTGCCAATGCGCGAGGCGACAGGAAAATCCACCTCCAGCGTGTGCGGCCCGTTGACACTGGCGGTTTGCCAGCCGGTGTTGGTTCCGGCATAGCCATCCACCGCGTACAGCGCGTAATTAGTGCCGGCCACGGAGCTGGCGATGACCGGGCACTGCTTGCCCAGGTTCAGGCTCACGTCCGTGCCGATGGGGTAACCCGAGGGGCCATTGGTCCCAAAAAGGGCAATCTCCCGCACGGTGACGGTGGAATCCGTGCTGTAGAAACGAACCAACGAAGTCGTGACCGGCGAGCTGAAAACCACGTTGAGCACCGTCGCCGTGTTCCCACTGAAGCCGGCGCCGGGAATGGTCACCCACGAATTGCTGCTGAAGCACTGGAGCGAGAAATTGGTCACCGGCGCGGTGTCGTCGCTCCCGAGATAGAGCTGGGCGCTTCCAAGCTGCATCGGCACCGGCAGGGTGAGCGCCAGCCAGTGCGGCCCCGCGCCACTGCTTACCCAAACATTGGTGTTGCCCACGACGCCGTCGGTAGCCAGGAAGGCCGGGTTTCCGGGGGCCGCAGAATCAGAAACGGCACTCTGCAACTTCGCCAGATTCAGGCGCTGGAGCTGAGCTTCGGCATCCGGCAAGCCGATCAACCAAAGCGCAGCAGCGGCGAGCGTTGCTGTCCGAAAAGCCATAGATGCGTCTGCTCTGTCCTAGCGTACCTTGGGTCTGTTTGTCCTGGGGGCCGGCGGGGAGCCGGCCCCCAGAGCGGAAGGGCAACCAACCCTCACTGAGCACTGAGGCGATAGAAGCGTTGCGGCACGCTCATCGAGATGGGGACGTTGGCCTGGCCCGAGAGATCGCCGACCACGTTCTCCAGCACCTGCCAAGTGGGATCGCTCAAGTTGTTCTTGTAGAGGATCTGATTGGTGACGCCGATCTGGGTCGGGAAAGAGAGCAGCAGGTTGGGCTTGATGACCGAGGGGGTGATACTCACAGGTATTCTGAGCCAGCAGCTCACGTCGTCAACAAAGATTTCCCCGCCGCCAACATTTCCGGCATGGTAATTGATCTGGCACCGGACCTCATCGGCGCCGGCAGGCGCAACCGCGTAAGGCACGACCAGGTTGGTCCATACGCCCACTGGCGAGCTGCTGCTGATGATGGCGGATTGGAAGTTGCCGATTATTGTGCCACTGTTATAGAAGTTGACTTCGAGCCACGCGGTGCCGGTGTCAGTGATCGGCACGCCTGCGGACTGGAGGAACCAGGCACTGGCCTTATAGACGTACCCCGGCTGGGGGGCAAACCCCGGACGGGTGTCAGAGGACTGATTTATTCCATTCCAAGTGCCAGCGCCAGTGCCCCAGATTTCGCAGATATAGCTGCCGTCATAATTGGTCTCGCCGGCACCGGGCGGTGCGGTCTCTATGGCGCCGCTGTTCCACGATGTCCAGTAGGCCAGTGTTCCGGTTTCGAAGCCGCCGTTGAGCATGAGGTTGGAGGCCTGGGCTTGCGTGCCGACCGACAAGGTGGCGGTCGTGCTGGTCGCCTGATAAGCACCGCTGACGATGACGTAGTAACTGTCACTATCGGCCAGCGCAAGGTTGGTGATGGTGAGGGTCGCAGTGTCGGCGCCGGAGATGCGGCCGCCATTGTACACCTGACCGGCGGTGTTGTACCAGGCATAGGTTAACGTCCCGGACCCCGCGGCGACGACCGAGAAGGTTGCGGTCTGGCCTACGAGTTTCTGGAGGCTCACCGGATTGGTCAGGATGCCGGGGTCCAATACGGTCAAGTACCCGCCCGACGGGCTGGGAACAGAGCCGTTGTTGTCCGTGACCGTCACGGTATAATTGCCCTCGTCGGCAGTCATTGCGTTGGAAATCGTCAGCATCGCGGTCGTGGCGCCGCTGATCCTGCCGCCATTGGTGACCAGATTGAGATTGTCGTACCACAGATACGACAGCGTCGTTCGGCCGCTGGCGATGACGCTAAGGTTGGCTGTTTGCCCATAAACCACCGTCAGAGGCTGCGGCGAGAGGGAGATTTCCGGGTCGGTCGAGGCGGTCTTTATGAGGTTGGCGTCGTCGAAATACGTGGAGCCGCCCGACTGGGCCGCATCCTGCTGGAAAAACAATCCGAATTGCAAGAAGGCTGCGCCAGCGGGGATGGTCAGATTGGTGGTGCCGTCCGCACTGTTCGTGGCGATGAGGTGGAGCCAGGTGTTGATCGGCGTGCTCGTGTTAACAACGGTCGAATAATACACCACGTTAATTGGCGCTGCGCTGGTGCTCGCGTCCATGAGGGTCACTTGCAACTGAGCGTAGTTCTGGCCCTGGATATTGTCCGGAGAGGCCGTGTACGCCCAGATATCGGCCGACCAAGTGGACCCGGGCGCAACCGGGATGAGCTGATAGGCCGTGTGAGTTTGCACAAAATTACCCCAAAAATCGCCCCACATCTTCAGCGCCCACGTGCCAGAATGAGCTGGCTCATGGATGGTGCCGCTGTTATAAACATAGCCGGCGGTGCTATCAACACTGTGGGAAGCAGCGTAGGTGTCAGACCAGCCGGCGAATGTCCCGGTTTCAAAACCCGGGTTGGCCAGATAGTTGGTGAAGGCGCGGGCGGAGGCGGCGGAGAGCGCCAGGATGGCCACGGAGGCCATCAGTGTGATTAACAGGCTGTTCAACCTGTTCCGATGAGTTGAGTTTTGGCAGAACTCAAGCTTGCGTTGTTGGGCGTAATGGGATGGTTTCATAGGTTTGGAACTTTCTTTGCTTTTTAATAAGGTTTGATTTTCGGCATTGCTCTACAAATCTTCCGGCGGCGCGGCTCAGCGAGAGCGGCAGCCCGCTTCGAGTGGCGTTCCGGCCATGCGATCAGGAAGGCCGGCACTCTCTGCAATCGTGGGCGCATTTTCCGCATTCTCCATCATTGTGTCAAGGAGGAACTTCTCTGCCGGAGCCACGCCCAGGGTGGATTCAAGAAACCGTAGCCGCCGACGGCAGTCGGCGCTGATTTCCGTGACTGAGGAAAAGTGCGCCGACTGCCGTCGGCGGCTACAATTCTGTGGATTCTTGAATCCGCCCTGAGCCACGCCAGATCGCCGGTGCTGGCGATGACCACGAGCAATTGGATCAGCGTAAAAGCGGCCATGACGGCAGCCCCACCCGCATGGGGGCATACTCTGCGCCCCGCTGCTCGCCCGCAGGCGCGGGAGTTTTTCCGATCTTCGGTTCATACTCAGTTTCGGCGCCCACAGTTGGCCTGGGCGATTGCTGCCCGGCATCGCTGTAGTGGCAACATCTGCGCTTAAATCGTATGAATTGCGGCTTCAGTTGTCATCCCTCTTTAGAGGGATGAGAAGGATTGCCTGGCTGCAGCCTTTTTATCCTAGAAGCCGCACTTGGGTCCGTGATTTCAAGTGCACGGCCAGTCAGAAGTCTCGCCATATCAAGCACTTCGCAGGGATGCACCGCAACTGCGCCGCAGTTGGAATGGTTCACCTGTCAGGTGAAGAGTTCCCGATTTTGGATTGATACCACTTCCAACTCGAAGATGCACTATTTCCTGTAAGGCAAGCAGGCACAGTAGTTTGCGCCATATTTGTACAGACCTTGGGGGCTACCGCAAGCACGAAGACTACGGCGGGCGGCGGTGTGGCGGGTATTGGGAGGATCATCGGAGCGGCGTCACGCCGCAGACGGACTTCTCAAAGCAAAACCTTTCATTTTTGCCGCTCGCACGAGGGGGCGCAGGGGGGTTTTCGGCCCCTGCGCCCATAGTCGTGTCGGGTTCGACTCTACCGGCAACGGTTCTGAGGCCCGTTCACCGGAGCCGTGGCCTGGGTAAACCACGAGGCTGGGGGGTACTTATACTATTTCTATCACACTGTCAAGTAGAGAGTTAGACCCATTGGCTTCCTCGACTGAGGGCGAAGCCGCCAGCAGGACTCAGTGAATAATAGCGGTCCTTGATTGAAAACGCACTATTCCTGAAACGGAGGCACCCCGGCCCTCTTGCCCCTCGGATGGGGGGAGCGCAGGGGTGAGAATTCCCCGCCCATTTGACGCGGATTGGGACCAGGAACCCCCAAGCAAAGACGGCCCCATCACCTCACCAGGACGCCCCTGGCTGGCATCAGGCGCGACGTGGTGCGCGAAACGTCACGGACCGCGAGCCGTCCCTGGCTCGCAGCACGTTCGACCGTGTAGGGAGCGGGCCAGAGGTTCGATCGCCGTTTCGCATTGGTGGCCGCTGCGAGCCAGGGACGGCTCGCGGTCCGGGGGCAGTGTCCGGATGCGCCCTGCGCGAACTCAAGGGGCGGCCACGCCTTGACGCTGCTCACTGATGGAATATAATCCCCGCCATGCAGACGGTCGAAAACCAGCCGCCCACAGCCCGCGCCGTATCGGAAGCACAAGCTCGCACGAGTTTGACTTTCAAAGAGAAGTTAGGATACGGCCTGGGCGATACGGCCTCTCATTTTGTCTGGGACATGGTGGGCTTTTGGCTGCTGTTTTTTTATACCGATATCTACAAGATTCCGGCCGCCGCCGCCGGCACGATCATGTTGGTCGCGAGGTTGTGGGACATGGCAATTGACCCTGTGATTGGGGTTATTTCAGATCGCACACAGACCCGATGGGGGAAATTTCGTCCCTATATCCTGTTTGGCGCCGTGCCTTACGCGGTGCTGGCGATTCTAACTTTCACCACGCCGAATTTAGGCCAGACGGGCAAGATTATCTACGCTGGAGCCACGTACGTCCTGTTGATGACCGCGTATGCGGCAGTCAATTTACCCTATTCCTCTTTGGCGGCGGTTATGACCGCCGACACTTATGAGAGAGCCGGGCTGAACACTTACCGGTTTATTTGCGCTTTCGGCGGCCAGTTCGTGGTGACGGGCCTGGCACTGACACTGGCGAAGTTTTTTGGCGGCGGCGACAAAGCGCAAGGTTTTCAAGACACGCTGGTGCTGTTTGGATGCCTGAGCGTGGTTTTCTTTTTTATAACGTTTAAGACCACCCGCGAGAGGGTCCAGCCGTCGAAATCGGTGGAAAGCTCGCTTAAGGAAGACCTGAAAAACCTATTCCGGAACAGGCCGTGGCTGATCCTGGCGGTTGTCGGCATCGTCTCCTTCGTCATGTTTGCGATGCAAAACGCGGCGATTGCGTATTATTTCAAATACTACATCGGCAAGGAGGAGAGCGTGCAGTTATTCAACGTGGTCGGCACCGTTGCGCTGATTGTTGCCTTGCCGTTTTCAAAGCCGCTGGCAAAGCGGTTCGGCAACCGGAACGTGTTCATTGGGAGTTCGCTGTGCTCGGGGATATTTTTCATGTCGCTGTACCTGCCCGGAGCCAAGGGCATTATCACTATCTATGTGCTGAACATACTGGCTAAAATGGCGTATGCTCCCGCTGTGCCGCTGCTGTGGACCATGATCGCCGATTCCGCCGATTATTCCGAGTGGAAAAGCGGGCGAAGGGCAACCGGTCTTTACTTTTCAGCCGCGACTTTTGCGCAGAAAGCGGGCTGGGGCATTGGCGCGGCTGTCGCCGGCTGGCTCCTCACGCTTTTTCAGTACGTCCCCGATGCCACTCAATCCGAAACCGCTTTGACGGGCATTAAATTGCTGGTCTCGGTCATTCCGGGGGTTTTATACATGTCGGGCGCGTTGTTCATGCTCTTCTACAACATAGATTCCCAAACAACGGATTTGATGAAAAGGGAGCTCGAAGCCCGAAGAGCGGCAGATCAATGAGAAAACAGTTGCGCCTCGGGAACCAGCCGCTCCGGTTCGACTCCGCGCCCATCCGCGGAGACCAGGTCACTATGGAGGGCGAGGAATTCTACCAGATTGCCAATTACGACCGGATGCGACCTTTTTTTATGAGCATCGCCAGTGGCAGCGACCACTGGATGTTCATCTCCAGCACCGGCGCGCTGACCGCCGGTCGCCGCAGCCCGGACCTGGCACTTTTCCCCTATTACACGGATGACAAGATCCATGACTCGGCTGAAGTCACTGGGAGCAAAACGGTGTTGGTGGTCGAGAGGCAAGGCCGGAATTACCTTTGGGAACCGTTCTCGGAACGGGGCCGGGGCATCTATCGGACGCGGCGCAACCTTTACAAGAGTTTCCGGGGCAACAAGGTGCTGTTCGAGGAAGCCAATGCGGACCTTGGGCTGACCTTCCGTTACGGCTGGTTCAACAGCGAACGCTTCGGTTTCGTCCGGCAAGCCTGGCTGACTAATTTCGGGCCGGCAGCGGTGCGGCTCACCCTGGTGGACGGAGTTCAAAACCTCATGCCGTGGGGCGTCGGCAGCCAGTTCAACCTGGAATACAGCACCCTGCTCGATGCCTACAAACGAAGCGAACTCGTCCCGGAGACGGGGCTTGGACTATTCCGGCTCAGCGCCATTCCGATTGATCGCCCGGAGCCGGCAGAGGCGCTCCGAACCACCACGGCGTGGTCCCTGGGATTGAACAAGAGTCTAAAGTTGCTTTCGTCAACCCAGCTCAACTGCTTTCGGCAGGGCCTGCCGCTGCACCAGGAAACCGACATCCGGGCCGAACGCGGCGCGTATTTCCTCCACGCAACTTTGACACTGTCACGCGCGCAAACCAAGGAGTGGTGGCTCGTCGCTGACGTCAATCGCGGGCCGTCCGACGTGGCCGAACTCAACCACCTGCTGCGGCAACATGCCCGGCTGCGAAAACTTGTCGCCGCCGACGTCGCCCGTGGCACGAAGGATTTGCAGCAGATCGTCGGCGCGGCCGACGGACTCCAAAAAACCGCCCAGCCGCTGGCCGACGCGCGGCACTTCGGCAACGTGCTTTTCAACGTCATGCGCGGCGGCATCTTCGTTGACGGATACGAGGTTGACCCCGCCGACCTGCGGGCCTTTGTCCGCCACGCAAACAAGGATGTCGTCGCCCGCCAAGCCAGCTTTTTCCGCAAGCTCGACCAACTGGCGCAGGAACGTCAAAGGCTTCCAGGCCCCGGCTCACGCCTCAGACCTCACCTCCACTACTCCCGGGTATTGGCCGCAGCCATTGGCACCGGCGACGCCCAGCTTGAGCGCCTCTGCCGCGAGTACCTGCCCCTTACCTTCAGCCGGCGGCACGGCGACCCGAGCCGTCCCTGGAACCGGTTCTCTATCTCCACTCGCAATCCGGATGGGACGTGGATTCTGAATTACGAGGGCAACTGGCGGGATATTTTCCAGAACTGGGAGGCGCTGGCCCTCTCCTTCCCAGGCTACACCGCCGGCATGGTGTGCAAGTTTGTGAACGCCTCGACGGCGGATGGCTACAATCCTTACCGCATCAGCCGCGACGGCATCGACTGGGAGGTTATCGATCCGGCAGACCCCTGGACCCATATCGGCTATTGGGGCGACCATCAGGTGATATACCTGCTGAAGCTGCTCGAGATTCTCCACCACCACGAACCGGCTGTCCTGCGCGAGTTTCTCACTCGCGACATCTTCGCGTACGCCAACGTCCCCTATCGCATCAAACCTTACGCGCAGCTCCTGCGGGACCCGAAGGAAACAGTCATGTTTGACCAGGCTGCCGAGGCGCTGGTCCGCCGCCGGGTGCAATCGAAAGGCTCGGACGGAAGACTCATTTGGAATGGGCGGGAGGAGGTCCGCCTGGTGAATTTGAGCGAGAAGCTGCTCGTGCCGCTGTTGGCCAAATTCTCGAACTTTATCCCGGAGGCGGGCATTTGGCTTAACACCCAGCGGCCGGAGTGGAACGATGCCAACAACGCGCTGGTCGGCAACGGCGTTTCCATGGTCACGCTCTACTACCTGCGGCGCTTCCTGGCCTTTGGACTTGAGTTGTTCCGTCCCCTCAACTCATGCGGCCTTAGCCTGTCAGACGAAGTCGGGCGCTTTCTCTTCGCCGTGCGCCGCATACTCGAGCGCCACCGACCCCTCCTGTCCAAACGCTTCGACGACGCGGCGCGCAAGCGCGTGTTGGACGACCTGGGCCGCGCCGGCAGCCGCTATCGGGAGCAGATTTACACCCGAGGGTTTTCCGGCCGGAAAAGGCAAGTCCAGGGCCGGCAGATACTCGAGTTCTTTAAGGTCGCCCTTGCGTTCGTGGACGAGTCGGTTGACGCCAACCGGCGGCCGGACGGCCTGTATCACGCCTATAATCTGATCAAACTGAATAAGCCGCGCGAAATCCCCATCCGCCGCCTTTACGAGATGCTGGAAGGACAGGTGGCTGTGCTCAGCTCGGGCCGTCTCTCGGCGCAGGAATCGCTGGACCTCTTGCTGGCGCTCAGGGGCAGCGCCATGTACCGCGCCGACCAGCGGAGTTACATACTTTATCCCAACCGCCAACTCCCCCGGTTCCTTGAGAAGAACAACCTGCCCCGAAGAGACCTCGCGCGCTCCAGGTTGCTCCGGCAGCTTCTTGCGGACGGCAACCGGTTGCTGGTCGAGCGGGACAGGAATGGAGTCGTGCATTTCAATGGCTCCATCACCAATGGGCGGGATGTGGTCCGCATCCTGGAGCAACTGGCCCGGGCGGGTTATGCTCGCCTGGTTGAAACCGAGAGAGCGCTCGTTCTCGATATTCTTGAACGCCTGTTCGACCACCAATCCTTTACTGGCCGGTCGGGCACCTTCTTCGGTTACGAAGGTCTCGGCTGCATCTACTGGCACATGGTTTCTAAATTACTGCTCGCCGCCCAGGAGAGCTTCTTCCGGGCCGCTGAAGCCGGCGCCCCGCAAGCCTTGCTGCGACAATTGGCCGAGCGCTACTACGACATCCGCGCCGGGATCGGTGACCAAAAGACCCCGGAGGTCTATGGCGCGTTCCCCATGGACCCCTATTCCCACACGCCCAGCCACACCGGCGCGCGCCAGCCGGGCCTCACCGGGCAGGTAAAAGAAGACATCCTTTGCCGCGTCGGCGAGTTGGGGGTGCTGGTGCGAAATGGGCAGATCTGTTTTCGTCCACTGCTCCTGCGCCGGAGAGAATTCCTGGCCGAGCCGGCTGAGTTCCGCTACCGCGACCTCTCGGGCGCGGAACGGCGCCTTCACCTTCGGGCCAACTCGCTTGCGTTCACCTACTGCCAGGTTCCGTTTATCTATCAACTTGCCCGAGAGAATTCACTGGCCATTTCGCTGGCCGACCGCTCGCAACTCTGCGGGAAAGACTTGCGCTTTGATGAAGTCACGAGCCGGTCGCTCTTCGACCGTGCCGGCAAAGTCAGGCGGATTGTCGTATCGCTTGCCGAGCAGAACGTCCTGTGTTAAAGAAACTATCACTCCTTCCGCGCCTGTCATCCCTCTTTCGGGGGATGCCTGAGAGCCTGGCGGGCAAACTCGACCGTTTTTCCCGCGCCCTCGCGCTCGTCGTCAGAATCGATCCCCTGCTGAATCTTATTCAGGCTCGCTCGGACGATTGCGACTGAAACCCCTCGAAAGAGGGATGACCGGCTCTGACCGGAGGCGTAAGATTCGATATATGTTTAAGTTCGAGAAGACCTTGGGCTGCGCTAAGCGAGGAGCAGAATAGTCAGAGCTGGCTGACCTTTCCGACATGAAGCAAACAGTCCCGTTCGGCCGTTCTTTCGCGAGAACCGTTAGCCTCTTTTTGGTTGGCGCGCTGTTCGCGTGCTTGAGTTTTTTCGGCCTCACCATGCCGCTTTCGGCCCGGGTCTATCTTCCGCCGGCTAACCACCGGGCCGATCTGCTCCTCACGCAAGGTTGGCGATTCATCCGGCAGGACGTTTCCGGAGCACAAGCGGTTCGTTTCGATGATTCACCCTGGCCCGCCGTGACCTTGCCCCACACCTGGAACAATTTCGATGGGCAGGATGGGGGCAACAACTATTACCGTGGTCCCGGCTGGTACCGCAACATTTGCCCGGTCGATGCCCAATATGCCGGTCGCTGCTTCTTTCTCAAATTTGACGGCGCCTTTTCCGTGGCCGAGGTCTGGCTGAATGGCCACTACCTCGGGCAGCACGAAGGCGGATTCGCGGCTTTTGTGTTTGACGTCACCCCCTTCCTCAAGGTTGGCGCCGACAACCTGATCGCGGTCAGAGTCAATAACGCCTTAAACACCAACATCCCGCCACTGTCGGCAGATTTCACGTTCTTCGGCGGCCTCTATCGCGACGTTCACTTGTTGGTGACGGACCCGTTGCATATTTCACCGCTCGATTACGCCTCACCCGGTGTTTATCTCAGGACTGCCAATGTCAGCTCGAATTCTGCCGCTCTTCAGATTACAACTGTGGTCTCCAACGCGGCTGCCGGGCCGCGAACCTTTGCACTCCGCGCCGTGGTGACCGATTCCGCCACAAACATCGTGACGACGCTTACCAACGCGGTCACTCTTCTTCCCGCATCGGTCTCGAATCTGGTGACCGCCACCACCATCGCCAAACCGCACCTGTGGGATGGTCTCCGGGGTCCTTATCTTTACCACGTGTTCATCGAACTTGCGGATGGAACAAACATCACCGACGTGGTCTGCCAACCGCTCGGCTTCCGCTCATTCAACCTGGACCCCGGCCGGGGATTCTTCCTGAACGGACATTACCTCGACCTGCACGGAGTGAACATGCACCAGGATTGGCTTGACCGTGGTTGGGCCATCGGCGACGCGCAGCGGCTCGCGAACTTTGCGCTGCTCAAGGAGCTCGGGGCCACAGCCTTGCGACTTTCCCATTATGAGCATGCCGAGGATAACTACCAGCTCGCTGACCAGAACGGCATCATCCTTTGGAGCGAAATTCCGCTGATCAACCGCATCACCGAAAGCCCGGCCTTTTACACCAACGCAATCCAACAATTGCGCGAACTGATCCGGCAAAGATACAACCATCCCGCGGTCGTTTGCTGGGGTTTGTTCAACGAGATCACGCTTAAGGGTGGTCCGCCACCCACGAATCTCGTCAGGCAACTGGCCAGGGTCGCCGCCGAGGAAGATCCAACGCGCCCTTCCACCGCCGCTGCAAACACGACCGACGGCAACCCGTCCAACTGGTACTCGGACGTCGTCGCCTTCAACAAATACTTCGGCTGGTATGATGGCCGCATGTCGGATTTCGGTCCTTGGGCCGACGGCATCCACGCGAAATATCCGACTCGGTGCATCGGTGTCAGCGAGTATGGCGCGGGCGCGAGCGTCTGGCAGCACAGCGAAGAGTTTAGCCAACCTGAGCCCGGAGGCTGGTTCCACCCAGAGGAATACCAAAGCCTGCTCCACGAATCGCATTGGCAGCAGATGAAGGCACGCCCCTATCTCTGGTGCAAGTTCGTCTGGAATATGTTCGATTTCGCCGCCGATGCCCGGAACGAGGGCGACGTTCCCGGGCGCAATGACAAAGGCCTGGTCACCTACGACCGCCAGGTCCGCAAGGACGCGTTTTACTGGTACAAAGCCAACTGGACCACCAACCCGATGGTCTATATCACCGGACACACCTTCACGAACCGGTTGACCAACGCTATCACCGCCAAAGTCTATGCCAACTGCGATTCAGTCGAGCTCTTCCTCAATGGCGCTTCACAGGGCTCCGCCACGAGCACTAATTGCATCTTCAACTGGCCCGTTTTGCTCCGTCGCGGCGCTAATTTGGTCCAGGCCATCGGCACCAAGGGGGGAGTCAGCGTGAGCGACTCGGTCACCTGGAAAGCCCCGGTTCCGCCGTCGGCCGCGGTCATCTTAAGGCCCACTGACTACGGATACGATGGCACCCCGGCGGAGTGTTGCGCGATCCACAGCACGTCCTTGTCGCCGGGGAGATTCTCACCCAACGGCTTGTCTTGGCCATAATCAAGCGGGGGCATGGTGCGGGGATCTGTCCACTTGTGGATTTCGGAGTGCCCGTCGGCGAAGGCAAAGCCGGCAGCGCTGCCATGATAGCTGGCCGGCATATCAATGAGATAGTACACCACATCCGGATTGGTGGCATACCAGCCATCGTTGATGCTGTCCGCGCGCTCATCCAGAATGATGAACATATTGACCGCCGACGTGATTTGGGCCATCTTGGTGCAGAGCGTATATTTGCTGGGAACAGTCTCCGTGCGCGACTCCGTGCCGACATAGCAATTCATCGAGACGCTGCGCACGCGCGGCATCGGCCCCCCGGCCATCGGGGCGGTGGATAAATCCGCAGGACATTTGAAAACAGCCGGGGTTTTGACATACACGCCCAAGTAGGCGGCATAGGGGAACATAACGTGGTTGACCAGAAACCCGACGTTCGTGTTGTCCGTGCTGGACGTAAAATCCAGCCAGCCGCC
>JBEKJO010000083.1:0-25713 GCA_050011195.1 Verrucomicrobiota bacterium
CGACGGCGGCGCCACCCCGCAAGGAGGGGGCCTGACCTCGTATTTGTCCGGGGACTTCTGGCTGGAAATCCGGGGCATCAGCAACTCCGTGGCCAACCTCATTTTGCACGGGACAAGTTCCGGCACCCCCTACACCATCCTCTCCCGGCAGAGTTTCTCGCCCAACGACCCCTGGGACGCCGAGCAGCCGCTCATCGGCGCTGCCGGACAGGATTGGACCCCGACCCAAATTCCAACCTTTGGCCGTCCCGTCTTGTTCTTCGAGGCGCTCGTCGGGTCGGCCACGCCCCAACGCCTCTGGCTCTACGCCCTCGGCATCAGCAACAACTGCTTCAACCTCGTCCTGCACGGCACCACCGACGGCACCAGCTACGACATCCTCTCCACCCCCACCTTGCACGCCACCAACAACTGGGCCGTCGAGACCAATTTCCTTGGCGCCAGCGGCCAGTTCTGGACCCCCGTGTCCATCCCGCTGTCTGGC
This sequence comes from Verrucomicrobiota bacterium, assembly GCA_050011195.1. Taxonomy (GTDB): domain Bacteria; phylum Verrucomicrobiota; class Verrucomicrobiia; order Limisphaerales; family UBA8199; genus PALSA-1440. The sequence continues at coordinate 485 of JBEKJO010000083.1, forward strand.
CGCCCGAGCCTGTTTCTCTCGGCCCGCTCGTGGGTGGACAGCACTGGCAGCGGCATTCCCGACTGGTGGCAACTCGAGTACTTCGGTGCGGTTGGAGTTGATCCTTATTCCGACCCCGCTGGCGAAGGTTGGACGCTCCTTCAGGACTACCTTAATGGCTGGAATCCGACCAACTATTACACACCGCCCGTCTTGCAAGGCGTTTGCGTCAGTTCGGACGCCTCCGGAAATAATGTAATCAGTTGGAACCCGCCAGAGGTCGCTCCTGATACGTTCACCATCCAACGGAATACCGGCAGCGGCTGGCAAACGATCGCGACTATCGCTGGCAACTTAAGCTCTTACACAGATGTCAACCCGCCCGCCGGCGCCTCCTATCAGGTGAGCGCGAATTATCCGAAAGGTTCCTCCGCCTATGCCTCTGCCGGGAGTCCCAGCAACATCAACCCTTCATTGACTCTGCCGGCCACCGTAGCCAGCGGGCCAGGAGGCCGGTTGTTCCTCTTGACTGCCACGCCCTCAATCACCGTGACTGGATTGCTTGTCACCGCCACACCCGCCCCGAGCGATCACCCCAAAGACGGGATCGAGACCGTTGCCCCGCAATACCCGTCCACCAATTTCTACGGAATCAACAGCGATGTCAGCGGCGTGGTGAATGCCACCAGTTTGCAGGGCATCCCCTTGAGATTAAACACCGGTTTCACCCCGCTTTATGGCTCCTATGGATTCTGGCTCCAGACATTCACTGCCAACGGCATTTGGGGCAATCCAGTGCAGTCCAACGGGCCCGCCGACGCCACTCCGTTCCTGGACGGGCGGCAGCACATGTTGGATAACCTTAATTTCGCGCTGCGCGCCGCCCCCGCCTCGCAACCTTTTGATTTCTATTTCCCGGCGTATCCCTATGTGGGTGCGGGCGAATGTTACGGCATATTCCCGGCTTACACCACGGCGGGGTTTAGTTGGGCCTTTGCAGACAACGATGATCTCTTGTATCGGCAGGATATTTTGGACCCATTCCTGCCTTTTGAAAACGATTCGGTCTTGCGCGCGTTTTGTTTCACCGCCAATCGGTTCGATTCTTACGGCAACCCCCTGGATGTCGGCTATGACGGTCTGCCCACGATGAATACCTGGGATTACTATTTCAGTTCTTTCGCCTGCGCCGAGTCCGGGACTACTAACGTGCCGCCTCGCCAACTCGACTCCGACACCGCGCAGTATATCTTTTACGGGCCGGCAACTGACTGGCAGGATGTTCCCGACCTTGGAATGACTTGGGATGCCACCATCCCCGGCTGGCGGGTCAGTTCAAATCCGCGCAATGTTTATGGCCTGCGGATTCTTTCCGTGCTTTGCGCGAAGGTCACGCAAACACCCCAGCCGGTCACCTTTTTCACGGCGCAGCCGGGTGGAATCATCCCCGCCCTGGGCACCACCAGCCAGCCCGGCACCGGCTGGCTTTATGTCCAGGCCGAAAACCCGGTTTTCCGGAACGCTGGATTCCACTTTATTCCATCTGACAACAGCAGCAGCACCGCCCTTGCCGGCCCCGGCTGGTACTATTGGACCGGCGTTCCCAACACCAACAGCCTGGTCGCCGTCGTCGGAACCCAAGCGTCCTTTTACCTTTGGGCGCGCCTGGCCGTTTCCAACGCCTATCCCAACACCATTTCCTACCTGGAAGAATATTTCGACACGGCCTGCAAAATAAACGCCAGCGGATTGGTGACGACCAACCAAACCGGGCTCCTTTCTGAATATGGTAGCTTCTTCCCGACCGAGCCGGGTCCGGTCGCCCTGGTGACGAAACCCGATCCGGCCACCGGTCAAACTTACACCGGCGTGGTTCAAGTCATTTCGCTGAATCTGGACGCCAACCACGATGGGGTCATGGACACGACATTTTACGGGTCCGATTTTACCAGCGCCGATAAATCCTACATCTTTTGGATCAATAATAACTATGACCGCTTCACCCTCGATTCGGACGGGGTCAATTATTATGACGATGACGTGTCCAGCACCAGCCAGGCTGCCAAGAGCCCTTACACCGGTGTGCCAACACCCGACTACAACTACACGAATGGTGCCGGTAATCGTGCCATCCCTTGCGTGCGTGACCTGCAAGACTTCGCCCGGCTGTGGGTCTCCGGGGTCACCACCAACTTGCTGGCCGCCGTGCCGCCTGGCAGCGCCGTGACTTTAAGCTGGGGCAGCGTCTCCGGCAGTCCAACGATAGATTTGTTTGTGGCCGCTGATGCGGATGGGGGAATGGGCTACTTGACGAACGGCGCGATTGCCACCAACCAAATTAACGCCAGTCTGTGCCCCTATATCGGGCGACTGGCGCCGGGAGGCAGCATCCAATTGAACGCTTCAACCTTTACCAACCACTGGGCGGGCGATTACTTCATCTGGTGCGGTGTGACGAATGGTACCGGCCAGTTGAACCTGACGATTGCCCAAGGCGGGACCAACGTGCTGTGGCAGACATCGGTTTACATTCAACTTGTGGACATCAAGCAAATGTACGAACGGTGGACGGTCGGCGACAGGCCGAGTTATCCTCCAACCAGTGTAGCGGCTTTGGCCGGCGAAGATTTGCCGCAACCTTTTTACTACACCAATCAGGCTCCCGCTGGAACGCCTTACATCCTCTACGTCCACGGCTGGAATTTGGAGACCTGGGAAAAAGACCGCTGGGCGGAAGCAGCCTTCAAGCGCCTCTACTGGCAAGGCTATCAGGGGCGCTTTGGAGAATTTCGCTGGCCGACGACTTATGATTTCACCGGCAGTTTTTGGCAACTGGTGACGGATACGTATAATTACAACAATGGTGAATCGAATGCCTGGACATCGGCAACGGGACTGCTCAATAAATTGAACGACCTTAACGCCAAATATCCCGGCCAAGTTTACCTGCTGGCCCACAGCATGGGCAACATCGTCGCCGGTGAAGCGTTGCGATTGGCAGGAACGAATCAAGTGGTCAACACCTATGTCGCCAGCCAGGCCGCCATTCCCGCTCATGTGTACGACAGTACTGTCACCAATACACTTCAATTCTCTTATCAGTATCCTTCTGGACTCCTTTATGCGTTGGGCAGCGTCAATTACGGCCCTTTCACGCCCAACATTTATGGCAACTGGTTCGCGGGCAATAGCGGCGGAACCGGCCGACGGGTCAGCTTCTTCAACGGCAATGACTTTGCACTGGCGATGCCGCGCTGGGGCTTTGATCAAGTTGTTAAGCCGGACGTTTTTGTATTCGGAAAATATGCGTATCTTGGCAGCCCTAACGATCCATCGCCTTGGAACCATTTTGTATTCGAGATTCTAGGCGCCACAAATTATTTCGACATTGTAAATAACGTAAACGATCGCTACGAGGTTATGTCCTACGCCGCCCAAGCCCGCTCAACTGCTTTGGGCGCAACGCCGGGAATCACGAATTTGGTTAACCTTGATTTAACAACAGTGTGGCCGACTGATTCATCCGGGCACAATTACACCGACCACTTCTGGCACAGCGCAGAATTTCGGGGTGACTGTTGGCAGGAATGGAGTTATTGGAACACGTTGTTATTCTCCTCAAAATTTGGTTTCAACATCCCCAACCCATGAAAATCAGCCGCCCAATGCTTTGGTTTTGCGCTGCCGTCGCGGTCCTGATTGCATTGGCAATCTGGTTTGCAAAGCAATCTCCCGAGACAGTTGTGCCGACGCTTGTGGAAACCAACGCCGCGCCGCCGCCAGCCACTACACAGGCCAACAGAAAACCAAACCAGCATGCAGCCAGGAATACGAACGTGCTGGCAGCTCAACCTGCCCCCGGTCCAAGTGCGTCAGCTCCACCAAGGCAAACTACTGCCGAACAGATGAAGGAGGGACTGGCGACCTTGAACGACGTGCCAATAGTTTTTTACGGCAAACTTGAGGACCAGTTTGGCAATCCTGTCGTCGGTGCCCAGGTAGCGGGAAACACCATTATCTACAATGGCATGAAATCGGGTGCCGAACACGTATCCGTCACGAGCGATGCGAATGGATTTTTCCAAATAAATGCTGGGAAAGGCGAGAGTCTGGGGCTATGGCCCAGCAAGGAAGGTTATGCACTGGCGACAACCGGCACTGAGTTCAAATACTCCTACATGTATCCACAGCACTTCGTTCCCGACCCGAACAATCCAACGGTGATTAAAATGTGGAAGTTGCAAGGGGCGGAGCCGCTGGTGGGGATTCACCAGCGTTACAAGTTCCATTACACGGACGCGCCCATCAACTTTGATTTGATTGCGGGAAAAATCGTTCCATCCGGTGGCGACCTGAAAGTTACGGTGAACCGGCCAGGCGGCATCATATCACAGCAGCATCCACAGAATTGGAGTATCCAAATTGAAGCTATTGACGGAGGGTTCATCGTGACTTCTTTTGCAGAATCACGGACGACTTATTCTGCACCGGAAAGTAGCTACGAGCCCAGCGGCACGTTTGCGAATAATAATGGGCCTGACCTAGTAGATCAGATGTTTTTCCTTCAAAGCCGCAATGGCCAAGTGTTTAGCAAATTTCATCTTCTATTTAGCATCAACAACACGCCGGACGGGTTCATGGATATCACGTTCAGCGGTGTCGCCAACACGAACGGCTCGCGGAATTGGGAAGCGACCGCACCAAAATGATAATATGGAAACCGACGATTACGATCCAGGGCTTATCGTTAAGGTGCCATCGGCAATGCTTGCAACATTACTGTTGATCGTGGTGGCTGTTTCGTCTTCGAACAATTGGAATGTAAAGATGGCCTGTTGCAGGTTATATCCATGCTGCATTGATGTTTGGCATTGCTGGTTTCTGTTTTTACATCTGGCTTGGCGAGTTGGATACCCCTCTTGCTGATAACCCTGCCGCAGGTCTTATAGCGGCTGCAATATTCGTATATTTCGTTGTAGGCGCATTGGCGGGGCTCTTTGGAATTGGAATTGCATACCTTATGTTTAGAAAACCTTGAACAGTTCACGAAATTGGGAAGCGACGGCCCCTCAGTAAGGCTATGAAACCAGCCACAGCTATTAGCCTCCTTTTTGGCGGCAGCGGCAACGGCCCAAGTCAGCACATCCTCCGCTATCGCCAAGACCCGCCGGCTTTGGCTTCCCCTCATCAGACTCCGCCGCGAAACACAGCCAGACTTGGCTCCCCCTGTGGCGCTCCTTCGAACAGTTGCCAAACCATCAGTCCAGAGCGTGCCTGCCAAGGTGGCCGGGGTCAGGAAATGGTGCCGGCGCAGTTTCTTGCCCCTGCCCTCTGGCGCTTTGCCCCGGAAGTGCGCGGGCCATTCGGAAACTTGAATCCACCAGAAAGCAGGCCAGCCATCCCGCCCGCCAGTACACTCTTCGCCAACCTCAAAGACTCCCTGTCTGAGCCGACAGGCCCATCTCTTAACTCCATGTAATGAAGTCAGTTACAACAATACCGCCCTTGGCTCCCGGAGTGCGGTTCTAATACCATCTCCACTTTGGGAATGCAGTATTAGCGGCAGGGAGAGACCCGGGAGGGCCAGGGGCAAATCCCCTCTCGCTGCCCCCGGCGCGGCCGTCAGAGACGACGGCAATCTGGGGCGCCAGCGCAAGCGGGATTGGGTATTGGCCCAAGCCGTTGGCTTCCACGGGTCCTGTCCCATTATGAGACAGTTCTGCGGCAGGCGCCGTGCCAAACTCGGCCCTGCAGCAGTGTGAGGACGGTGTGAGGACGGTGTTAGGACGGTGCGTGGTGGAGGGTTGAAGGGGGAGAGTTGGCGGTGAGTGTCCAGAAACAGGACACTGCTGTTCTCAGAAGTGGCCTGATGGGGGGCAGCGGACGGGGAGGAATACCCTTTACCCCCGAAAAGCCTTTTCCGCCCTTCTGCATTCTGACTTCTGACTTGCCCTTGGCTCCCAGGGTCCGGTTCCAGCCCGTTTGCCTCTGCAAAGCCCTCTCCGCCCTTCGGCAGACGGGTGCTTTTGTTTATCCGTTTTCCAGTTCCGCCGCGGCGGCGTTGGACGCGACTTGCGCCGGGTCCCGGCAGCCGGGGATGACCGTTGAGACCTGCGGGTTCTTCAAGCACCACGCCAGCGCCCACTGCGCCATCGGCACGCCGGCAGGCACTTCGGTCTGGCGGATGCGCTCCACTTCCGCCAAATCACGGCGCATTTTCACCGCCTCGAAAGTCGAGCGCCAATCGTTGGCAGGGAAGGTCGCCCCAGAACGGTATTTGCCGCTCAACAAGCCGCTGGCCAGGGGAACGCGCGCCAGGATGCCGAGATTATGCTGCCGGGCGTGCGGAAAATAAAGCTGCTCCGGTCGGCGATCGAGGCGGTTGTAGATCACTTGCAAGGCTTCGGCGCCCAGGCGCCGCGCTTCCCGCGCCTGCGCTTCGCTGCCTTTGCCGAGGATCGAAATTCCCAGATGCCGAATTCTGCCCGCGCGCTTTTGTTCGGCGAGCATCGTCCACAAGTCTTCATTCAAAAGCTGGCGGTCTGAGCCGGAATGGAATTGATAGAGGTCAATGGTCTCGATGCGCAACGCCCGCAGCGAACCTTCAAGCTGCTGGCGAACGTCCGCCGCGGAGAAGTCCTCCGTTCGGTCCAGGAACCGGTTGAAGTGATGGCCGAATTTAGTCGCCACGAGCCAGCGCGAGCGGTCGTGGCGGCTGAGGTAATCGCCGATCAAGCGCTCGGAAAGGTGGTCGCCATAACATTCGGCCGTGTCGATCAGGTTGATGCCGAGTATGGCAGCCTTATCGAGGATGGCGTCCGCCTCGGCCTGGGAAAAGGTGTGGCCCCACTCCCCGCCAAACTGCCATGTGCCGAGACCGATGACCGACACCCGCAGACCCGTGAGGCCAAGAATCCGATAGCGCATGGTGGAAAACTACCGCAGAACTTTTTCCCGGAAGAGGCTGAAGCGGAGGCAAAGTTGCCGGCCCCGACCGGTCAGCAGCCAAGCTGCGAGCAGCAATAGAACAGTGTTCTCGACCAGTTTGTGGCAGATGAACACTTCTCCCGCCCCGCACCCGCAATCAAATTTCACCGCACAGAAGGGAATGCCCGAGGTTGCGGCAATCGCCAAAGCCCGCTTGAGCACAATAAGCGTAAAAGGCACCAGCATGGCGGCCAGGTTCAAGGCCGAGCCTCTAACCGCCACGCCAACCAGCAGCAGCAGTCCGCAATACACCTCGAACCAGGGGAGCGCCGCGCCGATCGAGTTCAATAGGAATGGGCTGGTCACCATGTCGTATTGCCGGACGAGTTTGAGGAAATACTCCGGGTGCGGCAGGGCCTTGTGCAAGCCCATGTAAATAAAGACGCAGCCCAGCCACCATCGGGCGAGCACGGCGGCGGCATCCCGGGCGATGCCGGTCAGCAGCAGCAGGCCATAGAGCACTTCCAGCCAGGGCGCGGTGGCGGCAATCGCGCTCGACAGGAAAGGGTTGGTCACCAGCAGTTGTTGGCGCACGAATCTTAGGAATTCGGCCCCCTGGAGGACTTTGCTCAAGCCCAGGTATATGAAAAGGCCGCCCAACAGCCACCTCGCCAGCAAGGCGACGATGTCCAAAGGGCGCCGCTTCCCGGTTGAGGGATTCGTATTCATTGCCTCGAACCTTCGGCTTTGCCGGAAGCGGCTGCGCCAGTCAGGTTGGTGAGTTGGCCGCTGTTGCGCAGGCCCAGTTCAATCGGCAGCCCGTTGGTGCTCCATTCGGTGATGCCGCCGCCATACACGAACACCTTCTCCTTCGGTATGCCGATGCTGTCGCGCAGCATGATCGCGGCGTGCTCGCTGTCATCGCAATCCCCGCCATTGCAATAGAACACGATTTGCTGGGCGGTCAGGCAGACCTGGAGCACGTTGGTGAGATAATTCTCGGGATGAAACCGATCGAAATGGTAGGCGCCCGGAATGTGGCCCGCCCGATAGTGCTCGTCGTCACGAGCATCGATAAAGACAACCCCATCCTGCTCCCGGCGCGGGTCACGAAAGAGCTGCATCACCTGGTTGCTGTCGGCCAGTTGCAGGCCGTTTTCCCGGAGGCGGGCGGACAGGAGTTCCAGGGGTGAGTTGTTCGTTGGGGTTGCGGCGCCCGTCAGATTGGTGCTCGTCACGGCAGCCGGCGGGGTAAGCTTGGTTCCGGGAAAATAGTTTCTGGCAAGCTCAAGACGGTGTGGTGAGAGTCCGTTGGCGGCAAAGGCCAGGGCGGCGCCGATCACCGCCACCAGCGCGCCTTCCTGCAAGACTCTTTTCACCTAATGGCCGGCAGGCAGGGGCGGCACCGGAGGCGGAGTGGCCGCAGGAGACGGAACCGGCTTCACGGGCGGCGTGGGTCGCACGGGCGGCGGAGCCGGGCGCGGCGTTTGCACAACCAGAACCTTGACGACCGGGAACTTCGGGTTGCTCGATTTGACGCTCAACTCGACTTGCTGGCCCGGGGGAATCTGGAATCCCTGCGGGAAGGCCAGCAGGGCGGTAAAGGACTTGCCGGGCTGCATCTCCTTGATCTCGGCTTCCACCCCCGGCACGTTCACGACCGGGTCGGACAACTTCAAGTCGTTCGTGCTGTTGTTCCGGATCGAGACGGAATTTGTCACCGCGTTGGCCAACGGTCCGGGAGCCAGAGTGATGTAAGAAGGGATCACCATGACCGCCGGCTGCACGTTGGCCGCGACGGGCACGGTGATGACCGCCGGGTTGGTCCAGGAGGTCCGCAAACTGATCTGGCCTTGAACGCTCCCCGGAGGCGTCGGCGGCACGGCGGAAACGATCAATTGATATCCTTTGCCGAGCGCGTTGGTTTTCAACTCGGCAGCGAACGCGCGATTGTTGCTCTCCGGCGTGGAGAGCACGAGGGGTTCTTCCGTGTTGTTGGTGATGGTCACAACCACGGACGCCGTTTCCGCGTCGGGTGGAATATTAAGGACGGCCATCGAAGGGTTGAGATCAAAGGGCTTATAGACCGTGCCTTTGAGTTGAAGGAACAATGTGGGCTGGTTGGTGACATTGCAGGTGACCGTCACCTGTTTGAAGACCGGGCCGTTGTAGTTGGCGGTATTGAACTGGATCGGGATGCTGCCCGTGTTGCCGGGCTGCACCTGTCTCGTCCAATCGCCGGCCGTGGTGCAACCACACTGCGGTTGCACGGTGTTGAGGATCAGCAACCGGTCCCCCGTGTTGGTAAACACATAAGTGTACTTGACCGGCTCTCCGGCCCTGGCGCGGCCGAAATCATGCAGCGGCGTCGCGAACTGGATTTTTGGGCCTATCACGTTGGTGGATGCCTCTGCGGCAGCCGGGGGAGCCGCGGTTTGTCGTGCGCCGACGACGGCAGTGCCCGCAGTCATGAACCCAACAGCCAAATGCTTCATCAGTATTTTCATAAATCGTATCTGAATGCTTATTATCTCAGATTATGGGGCCTGTGGAAAGCTCATTTTTTCAGAGATCAAGCCTCAACTGGCCCGCCAGACGGGCGAGGTCTTCGTGTGAGGCCGGCAGACAGGACAAGATTCGGGCGCGCCGTTCCGCCACCCACGGGCTGGTCTCGTTTCTCGGCTTGAGCCCGCCGGTCAATCCGAGCAAGCGCCGCCATTCGTCCTGCCACTGGCGGTTGCAGGTTTCGAGCAGGCTCAGCGGGGCCTTGTCGCGCAGAATCCGGCGCAGGGCATCGGCCAAGGTTGCCGCTTCGGACATGCCCACATTCATGCTTTGCACTCCCACCGGGCCGGTTTGGTGAGCGGCATCGCCCGCCAGCCAGCAATGATCCTGGCCAAATTGCCGGACGACTCGATGCTCGAAGACGACTTCGGTGCACCAGGTAATTGCTTTGACGCCCGCCGAGAACCACGGCGCCCGCTGTTTCGCGACTTTCTGCACGTATTGGCGAATCCTCTCGTCCACGATCTTCTCTGCGAAGCGCACCCCCCGTCTCTCCTTTTCGGGGAACTCACTCGCCATTTCGGACTTGAGCACCTGAAACGTCCACCGGTATTTGTTCGCCGGCAGGGGCCAGAGCACATTGGTAGTGGACGGGTCCAAAACAACGCGCACCTCGTCCTCGACCTTCTCCTCCGGCTCGAATTCGTAGGCGGCGAAGAACTCCGGCCCGGCGACGCGGTTGTGCTCGATTCCCAGCCGCTGCCGCACCAGGGAGCCATAGCCGTCCGCGCCGACCAGGAATCGCGCGCGGACGGGGAACTGCCTTTTGACGACTGTTTCCCAGTGCGGCACGATATAGCCGGTGGCGGTCGCGCCCAACTCCTCGAGGGTGGCGACCACCGTTTCGGCATCGTTCTGAAGGTCGGCAAACCGATGGTTCCAGTTGACCATTGCGCCCAACTGGCGAAGCCGCTGTTCCAGCAGGCTCTCGAAAGCATTCTGTGGGAGAATGACCATGAAAGGAAACGCTCCGCCGAGTTGGGAAAGTTTCACCTCCGCCTGCCGCGCTGCGCCGTCGTAGAAAGCGATGGTCTCGAGGCGCCGCCCCGCCTCCAGCACCGGCGCCGCCAGGCCCATCCCCTCCAGCAGTTTGAGGCTGCGCGGGTGCAGGGCACAGGCGTAACTGCGCGCCGCGGTGCGCTCCTCGCGGTCGATGATCCTGACCTCGATGCCGGCCTCGGCTAGCAGGATGGCAGTCAACAACCCGACCGGCCCTGCGCCAACCACCAACACTTCCGTTCGCTCTTCTCGCATAGCGTGCCTTGTTCTCTGTGTGCCGTTCTGTGATGCGGCCTGGATCATACGCCGGGCCGGGGGAAAAGTCATATTGAATTTGTTGAGAGCGCGAGGGCGGACCGATTTGCCCAAACCCGGGTTGGCCGCGATTTTGTTGCCAAGGCCATGCTGGGCCTCTTAAATCAGCGGGTGCAGTTCGAATGGCTCTTTGCGCCGGAGCGGCCTGTCCCGCCGGACGAAAACTGGCTGCGCGTCGGCACGCGGCCGGTGCGACTCTGCTTTGTCCGCAACCGCCGGGCGCGGCGCTATATCCTGCGCCTTCGTCCCGACGGCGCCGCCCGAGTCACCATCCCTCGCGGCGGATTGCTGGCGGAGGCGAAGCAGTTCGCCGAAAGGAACGTTGCCTGGCTGGAGCAGCAGCTTCTACGGCAAGCCCTGCGACCGGGCCGGCCCGCGCCTTGGTCAGCGGGTGCAGAAATCTTCTTTCGAGGGGAACGGGTGCGGCTGGAGACCAGCAGCCAGGGGGAAGCTGGACTGGTTCGCTTTGGCCACGAAGTCGTGCGCATCTCCCATGCGGCCGGCGACTTGCGTCCGGCCATTGAGCGGTATCTCTGGAAACTGGCAGCGCGGGAATTGCCGGCGCGTGTGCTGGAACTGGCCGCGTTGCACCACCTGCCGGTGCAACGCGTGACGGTGCGCAACCAGCGGTCCCGCTGGGGCTCCTGCTCCCGGCGCGGCACCATCTCCCTCAACTGGCGCCTGGTGCAGACTCCCTTCTTCGTTCGCGACTACCTCGTGCTGCACGAACTCGCGCACCTGAAGGAAATGAACCACTCGCGACGATTCTGGAGCGAGGTGGCGCGGCTTTGTCCCGATTTCCCCGAAGCGGAACGGTGGCTTAAGCAGCACTCCAGCCTGCTGGCGTAGTCTGTACGGATTGTCTTTGTCCGGCCCATGAGAACGGCAACCGGCCACGTCCAACGGTTTGGTCAGCGTATGAGTCGCCCAGCCACGTCGAGCGTTCCACCGTTGGTGAGCGCATTGACCGCCTCCTACAAACCGGGATGATCCCACGAATAGACGACCCGCAAATCCGGCCAGCTTCGTTTCTCCGTGCTCGGCACGAACGGCGTCTGGCAGTTTACCGGAACACAGGCCACCAACTTCCCGCAACGGTCCTGCCGGCTCAAACTCGCGCCGTAATCAGCGGCAACAGAGCAAGATCAGGGCGCCTTTCGCCAGCGCTGCCAGTCGGCCAGCACCAGTTGTTCGGGCAGCCAGCCGGCTTGGGATTCGCTGAGGGGGAAGTACTCCGGCACTTTCTTCTTCACCATGCTTTCGAGGACGAAGCTGCCCCAGCTTTGTTCGCCGGCGCGAATCCATTGAGTCAGGAACCGCGCGTCCATGGTCTGCGGCGTCAGGTAGAGGGCATTGATCGGTTTTTGATAATCGTTAATGGCGAAGAAATCTTCGTGGGCGTTCGGGTCCTTGGCATCGGGGGTGCACTTGAGCGTCAACCAAACACATTGGCGCTGGCCATACCATGCCACGGCCCAGGGGATATCACTCATGGCCAGTTCCTTTTCTTTCAGCCAGCCCGCGACGGTCTGGATCGCCGGCGGGAAGTAGGGCGGATAGACGACGGGAGTGGTCTTGGGTGGCAGAAAGGCAAACACCATCGGCAAGCAAACGACCAGGCTGAAGATGCCGATGACGACATACCGCAACTGCCGCAGCGGCAGACGCATTTGCTCGAGCAGCAAATAAAACAAGCTCACGCCATACACCAACACCAATGGCCCCAGCAGCACGAGCAGGTTCTCGGAGTTGATCTCCGGCGATTCCTCGGAAAGCTGAGTGCGGCCCAGCGCCTGGGCGAGGGCCAGCACAAGGACGCACCCCAGCAGGAAGTAGCGCAATCGCGTGACGGCCGGATTACGGAACCCGATGAGCAGCCCGACCAGGAAGAACGCCGTAATCCAACTGCCGCCGAGCTTGGGCAGCTCGCCTGTGACAATCTGGCGCAGGTTGGTGTTCAGCTTCAGCCAGAAGGCCATGATGTAGAGGCGGCTGAAGTCCGGCTCCAGCGATCGCTGCAGGCGGTTTTCAGGGTAGAGCATGGTGGTTTCCACGACCGCGTAGGTGGCCGTGCCGAAGGGTTTTCCGCTGACGCTGTAGTTGCGGACTACCCACGGCGCCATCACAGCAGCAAAGGCCGCCAGGGCGATCAAAGCCAGCACCACCCGCCGCTGGCCGCCGAACAGAATCAGGAACACCAGCACGGGAATGATCAGCCACCCAAAGGCGTAACGGGTCAGCCCGCCCAGCCCGGCCATCACGCCGGTCAGACCTGCCAGAACAAGGATGCCGTAGGGCCCCCACTTGGGAACGCGGGTCTCCTGTTCCAGCAGACTCACGCACCAGACCAGCCCCAGAAAAATCACCATCAGCAGCATGGTGGACAGCCCCGAGACGCTAAACCGCCAAAACAATTCCGTGCCCAGCAGCAAACCGACCGCCAGCCAGGCCACCCCGGGATCAAACAAACGCCGGGCTAGAAAGAAGACCAGGGTGATGACCGCCAGAAACAGAAGTTGGTTGAACAAGGCAATGATGAAATCGGGTTTGAAACGCCAGAACCGGCCAGAGTTGCTCCAGAACGGTTTGGTCGTGGAGATGGTGTAATCGAAGGGCAGGACTTTCATCAGCCCGGCCAGCACGACCGGATACACCGGCGGGTTTGCCAGGTCGGGATGCATGCCCCGGAGCTGGGCCAGGTCGGCGGCTTTGCCGACCGCCTGGACGCCCTGCCTTTCCAGATTGCGCTTCTTTACCAGGTGGATGCTGAAGGGGCGGATGAAGAGAGTCGTGTAGCCTTTGCCCTGGGCGATATTCCGGGCCAGTTGCGCGGCGTCCATCGCTTCCTGCGTGGACATGTTTCTGAACGCGCGCCAGTTGTAGCCCACGGTCAGCAAGACGACCCCCAGCAAGGCCAGGCCCACACGCAAGTAGCGCATGCCGCCGCCCACTTCAAGTTTGTGCAAGAGGTCCTGTAAAACCGGCATAGCTAAATTCCCTCCAGGTGGTGCTGATGCAGCCGGCGGTGAAAGGTGCGCCGGCTTATGCCGAGGCGCCTGGCGGCCAGCGTGCGGTTCCCGCGGGTGGCTTTCAACGTGCGGAGGATGAGCTCTCGCCCGGCTTCCTTCAGCGTCATATCGGTGCGCGCCAGCAGGCGCTGCGGGTCCATTTGCGCCGGCGCCTGGCTGACCGCCTCGCGCAGCGAGGCCGGCAAATCGCGCACGGTGATCTTGTCGCCCCGGCACAGCACCACGGCGTGCTCGATGGCGGTGCGCAGCTCGCGCACGTTGCCGGGCCATTGGTACTGCATCAACAGGTCGAACGCATCGGCGGTGAAGCTCTCCACCGGCTTGCTATTTTCCTGGCTGAACTCGCGCAGAAACGCCCGCGCCAGCAACGGAATGTCCTCCAGCCGCTCACGCAAGGGCGGCAGCCGGATCTCCACCACCCGCAGCCGGAAGAACAAATCCTCGCGAAAAGTCCCGGCCTTCACCCGTTCTTCCAGGCTCTTGTTCGTCGCCGCGATCAGCCGCAAGTCGGCGTTTAGGGTCTTGTTCGAGCCCACCCGCTCGAACGTCCGCTCGCCCAGGAAGCGCAGCAGCTTGATCTGGGTCGAGGCGTCAATCTCGCCAATCTCGTCCAGGAACAAGGTGCCCCCTTGCGCCTGCTCGAAGCGCCCGATGCGCCGCTCATAAGCCCCGGTGAAGGCGCCCTTCTCGTGGCCGAACAACTCACTCTCCAGCAGCGTCGGCGCCAGCGCTGCGCAATGCACCGTCACCATCGGCTGCTGTGCCCGCGGGCTGAGTTGGTGAATCACCTTGGCCACCATTTCCTTGCCTGTGCCGCTTTCGCCCTGCAACAGCACCGTCGCCCGCGTCGGCGCCACCTGCTGCACCACCTCGAAGACCTCCTTCATGGCCGGCGATTCGCCCACCAGGTTTTGCAGGCCGAATTTCGCATCGAGTTGCTGGTGCAGCGAAACGTTTTCCACCTCCAGCTTCTGTCGGCGCAACGCGTTGGCGATGCGCATCTCCAGCTCGTCGATCTGCAAGCGCCCTTTGGCGATGTAATCGTCCGCCCCGCGTTTCATCGCTTCGACCGCCAGCTCCTCTGAGCCGTAAGCGGTCATCAGGATGCAGATGGGCGGTTTGGAAAGCGACTTGGCCCGCGTAATGAGCTTCATGCCGTCCTCGGTCGGCAGCCGGAAATCCGTCAGCAGCACGTCGAAATGGTCTTTCTCCAGCAACTCCGTCGCTGCCTTGGCGTCCTCGGCCAAGTACACGTCGTAACGCTGTTCGAGCGCCGCGCGAAGGCCTTCGCGCGTCGTCTTCTCGTCATCGACTATCAGCAATGTCGGAGTCATGTCCCGGTCGGCTGCCAGTGGCAGATGCCGCCGTGCAGGATAAGGCGGGCCACAAGGATTAAACAACCGGCAAATTGCGCCGTTCAAACTGCCCTCCATCCGCCCATAAGTTTGGGCCTTCGCGCCATCATTTCATGGGGGCATCGCGCTGGGCGGCTGAGACCGGCTTCAACCGGATTGCCTTCAAGTTTAGCGGGTGCCAGCCGTCTTTGACCGTACGGACGGCAAGAGTCACCTTTCCCGGCGAGGCGATTTCCAGGACGCCGAGCTTGGTGACTTTGAATTTGCCGTAGTCACCGGTGGCGGGGGCTGTGCCTACAGTTGTGCTGTTGCCAGCCGCAACTTCGAAAGAGGCCTTTTCGAGAGCGGCAACTTCGGCGGTGACATCGAACTTGCCGGGCCGGGTGACTTTGAATTCCCAATCCGCCCAATCGGCGGGGTTGGTCCAGAAGCCGATGTTGTCGCGCTGATGGCCGGTTTCGTATTTGATCTCGTTTCCGTGCAGCCGGGCTTCGCTGGCGGGCAAAACGATTGAGCCGTCATAGTCTTGAATCAGGCCGGCCTGCTCGATGTCGAGGGGTCCTTTGACCCTGAGAACAATGGTGGAGGAAACGAGGTCGGGCGCGGCTGCGGAGACGGAGAGGGTCAGCCCTTCGGCGCTGCTCTGCAGGGCGAGAGCCTTCTTCGCCGCGTCGGCGAGCATATAGGCCCGTTGAGCGGCGTTCTTCAGGCCCGGCACGAGGAGCTTTCCGTTATCCGGCCAGTTGAAGACATGGAGGTAAAGGATCGCGCCGTCCGGGGTGAGTTTTTTCGTGCAACGGCCCCAGGGCAGGTGTTTGAAGGGGCTGGCGGTGGTGCCGTAAATGGCGTCGCCGTTCGCCTTTATCCAGAGGCCGATTTCCTTGAGGCGCTCGACGGAGGGGGCCGGGATGAGGCCCTCGGAGGTGGGACCGACGTTGAGCAGGTAGTTGCCGCCTTTGCTGGCGATGTCCACCAGGTTGCGGATGAGCATGTCGGCGCTCTTCCAGTTGTGGTCGTAGCTCTTGTAGCCCCAAGTGTCGTTCATGGTCATGCAGGTCTCCCAATCGCGGCCAGGGTAGCCGGTGGCGGGGATGAATTGCTCAGGGGTTTCGGTGTCGCCCTTGTAGCCGCCGCCGAGGCGGTTGTTGTAGATGATGCCGGGCTTGAGCTTAAGCAAGGGCAGCAGCTTCTCGGCGCGTTCCTTGTTCATGTCCACCGGCGTGTCCCACCAGAGGACGGCGGGGAATTCGCCGTAGCGGGTGAGGATTTCCTTCACCTGCGGCACGGCGACCTTGTCGATGTATTCGTCCATGCTCCGTTCCTGGGCCGGGTCCCACTTGCCGCCGGCCGCGGAGCCGCCATTGTTCCAGTCCTGCGCTTGGGAGTAGTAAAAGCCGAGTTTGAGGCCGTATTTCCTGCACGCGGCGGCGAGCTCCTTCAACGGGTCGCGGCCAAACGGGGAGGCCTTGACGATGTTCCAGTCGGAGGCCTGCGAGTCGAACATGGCGAAGCCGTCGTGGTGTTTGGAGGTGATGACGATGTATTTCATGCCGGCGTCTTTGGCGGTGCGCACCCATTCGTCGGCGTTAAACTTCACCGGGTTGAACTCTTTGGCAAAGGCGCGGTAATCCGCGACGGGGATTTTGCCGCGGTTCATGATCCACTCGCCGATGCCCTTGATCTGTTCGCCCTTATAGGTGCCGGCAGGGACGGAATAGACGCCCCAGTGAATAAACAAGCCGAAGCGGGCGGCGCGCCACCAGGCCATGCGGGCATCGCGCTGGGCGGGGGTCTCCTCGGCATAGGGGTCGGGCTTGACGATTTGCGGCGCGCCTTGGAGGTCGAGGGCAATAACAGAGGCAGCCTTGTCCGGGGCGGCAGCCGGCACAGTGATGCAGACGGAGTTGTTGGCGGCGGTAAACTGGAGGGGCTGGCGGCCATCGAGCAGGAAGGCGCGGAGGGGCTTATTGGCGAGGCCGGGTATGACGAGTTGGCAGTTGGTCGGCCAGTCATAGACGAAGAAGTAGAGGCGGGTTTGGCCGGCAGCGGATGTCCCGTGGAGGTCCGCGAACGGCCAGGCGGCGTTTTGCCGGAAGCCGGTGACGGCGCTGGCGGCGGGGAGTTTCTTTTGCGTGCAGCGGCCCCAGGGCAGGCTCTCGAATGGACTCGCCTGCGTGCCGCAGATGGCTTGGCTGTTGACCTTCATCCATTTGCCGATGTCTTCCAGGCGCTCGATGCAGGCGTCGGGGAAGACGCCCTCGGCGGTGGGGCCGATGTTGAGGAGGTAATTGCCGCCCTTGCTGGCACAGTCGATCAGGTTGCGGATGAGGGTGGTGGAGGATTTCCAGTTCTGGTCGTGCTTGTTGTAGCCCCAGTGGTTGTTCATGGTCATGCAGGATTCCCAGTCCACGCCGGGGCCGAAGCCGGTGGCGGGGATCTGCTGTTCGGGCGTGCCGTAGTCGCCGATGCGTTCAGCGCCCTGGTCCATGCCTTCCATACCGGTGCGGGCTTTACCGACGCGGTTGTTGATGATGATATTGGGCTGGAGGGCGCGGACGTAGTTGTAGAGGTCCACGCCGCGTTCGTGGGTCCAGGGTTTCTCCCATTCGCCGTCGAACCAGAGGATGCCAATGGGGCCGTAGCGAGTGAGGAGTTCCTTGAGCTGGGCTTTCATGTAGGCGGTGTAGTGGTCCATGTCGGGCGTGCCGCTGGCCTTGTCGTTCCAGGCGCGGCGGGTGCCCCAATCGGGATGGTGCCAATCCATGATGGAGTAATAGAAGCAGAGCTTGAGGCCGGCGGCGCGGCAGGCGTCGGCCAGTTCTTTGAGGGGGTTGCGCTGGAAGGGGGTGGATTTGATGCACCAGTCGGTCTGGTCCGAGCGGAACAGGCCGAAGCCGTCGTGGTGCTTGGAGGTGATGACGATGTATTTCATGCCGGCGTCTTTGGCGAGGCGGACCCAGTCCTGGGCGTTGAACTTCACCGGGTTGAACTGGGCGGCGAACTTCTCGTATTGGGAGACGGGCAGCTTAGTTTCTTCGAGGAACCATTCGCCGTAGTTGGTCTGGCCGTTCCACTCGCCGGCGGGCACGGAATAAAGCCCCCAATGAATAAACAGCCCGAACCGGGCGTCGCGGAACCAGGCCATGCGCTGAGCGCGCTCGGCGGCGGATTCGGCGGCCTGAGCTACGACGGACGCCAGCAACAGGGACAAAGCGAGCAGGAGAAGAGAAGCTTTCACGATAATGAGCTTGACAGATTCATAGATTAGGCAAGGCTGAACAAATCAATGCCGGGGCATTGCATAGCGCAAAGCGTGGTGATTGCCAAGTCTGATCATCGCAAGATTTTCCTCCCCCCTGCTGTCCGTCACCCTCGCCCGGCCATTCCAGACGCACGAGATTCAGTGCGCCGCCCCTCCGGGCGCAAAGTTCCCGGCTGAACCGGGTTTTCTCCCGCTTGCGCCGGTTCAACAGTTAAGTTCGGAGAGGACGCCGGTTGAGCCATAGTCGCCGTTGTGCTTGCCGTTTTGCCAGAGGGTGAAGCCTTTGAGGATCGAACCGCCGATGAACTCGCGCAGAAGGGAGTTGTCGGGGATGAGGTCTTCGCCGATGGGGAGGAACCATTGCAGGAAAGAGAGCAGGCGTTTGGCCTCGATGTATTCCGGGGTTCCGAAGACGACCTGGCGCAGGAGCGGCTCGGCCAACATCCGAATAGCGGAGAGTTCATACACGAGGGCTGAGTTGAACATTTCGTCCGCGTTTTCCTGGTAGGGGAAGATGTGCTTTTTCTCGCCGCGCCCGACCGATTCCCAGTGGCTGATGGTCTGCTGGGCGGTGTAGCCGCGGTCGCGGGCGTCGCGGATGATGCGGCGGAGCAGGCGGGTGTCGGTGGTGGAGATGCGGTTGTGCCGGTCGAGGTTCAACTGGGTCAGGCAGGAGACATAGATGCGAGTGGTCTGGCGGGGGGAGATCCCGGGGAGGAGGCGCGGGTTGAGGCCGTGGATGCCTTCCAGGATGACGAGTTGGCCCTTTTCGAGCTTGACTACGTCCCCCGGCTCGCTGCGGCCGAGGCGGAAGTTGAAGCGGGGCAACTGAATTTCCTCCCCGGCAACCAACTGTTGCAGGTCGGCCTGCAAGCGGGCGGTGTCCAGGGCGCCGAGGGATTCGAACTCGTAGGCGCCTTTTTCGTCTTTGGGGGTGTGCTCGCGGTCGAGGAAGTAATTGTCCAGTTCGAGCGGGAAGGGAGAAATCCCCTGGGCGAGGAGCTGGACGGTGAGGCGCTTGGAGAAGGTGGTTTTGCCGGAGGACGAGGGCCCGGCGACCAGGACGATGCGGGCTTCCTTGGCGCGCTGCATGACGAGGCTGGCGATTTCAGCGATGCGGTGCTCGTGGAGGGCTTCGGAGATCAGGATCAACTCGCTGACGCGCTTGGCCTGGATGGCGGTGTTCAACGCGCCGACATTTTCGATGCCCAGGCGCACGAGCCAATTGTTGTATTCGCGGAAGGTGGCGAGCAGCTTTTTGGAATCGGGCAGGGGCCGCAGCTCGTTGGGCGCCTGGCGGCGGGGGAAACGCAGCGCGAAACCATCGCCCATAGGGGTCAGGGCGAACCAGCGAAGATAGCCGGTGGAAGGGACCATGAAGCCATGGTGGTAATCGCAGCGGTCGCGGAGCTTGTAGAGCACGAGGGTGTCCTTGCTGCGGAACTTGAGCAGTTGGACTTTTTCATGCTGGCCCTTCGATTGGAAATAGGCAATGGCGTCTGGCAGCGGCACGACTTTGCGCTCGAAGGGGAGGTCGGCCTTGACCAACTCTTTCATGCGAGCTTCGACTGCGGCCAGCTCTTCCTTGGAGAGCGGCCCGCGTTTAATAACCGAGCAGTAGAAACCGCCCGAGGACAGAGAGTGATCGACCGAGATATCCGCGGTCGGGAAGGTGTCCTCAAAGGCGGCTTCGAGCAGGAAGGTGACCGAACGGCGATAAATGCCTGAGCCATCCGGGTCGGACATGTTGACCAGCCGGACGCGGGAATCCAGTTCCACGGGGTGAGTGAGTTCGCGCAATTCGCCGTTGACCACCGCGCCCATAATGGGATCGTGTTGGTTCCATTCCGGCAGGCCGTTTAAGAAGGCGGCGATGGGCCGGTGGCGCGGTCCGCAGAGGATACGGCCATCGGGAAGATGCACTTCCACGGTGGTTCGGGGGACAGTGGTTTGGTAAATCTCGATTGGCGACTTCATTATTGACCCGGATTAACGAAGCGAAAAGGAACTCAAAGGGGTGCCGCAACCGGTGCGGGACTGACCGGGGGAGTGTAAACCGGGGAGCGGGCACCGAAGTTGCCGCGTCCACCAGTAGAATTTGTTAAAATCACGCCTGTATTGATACCGCACACCCTCGGGGAGAGCAAGTCGCAAGCCAAGGTGGGGCAAGACGACGCCGGGCAGCAGAGCTTCCGCAGCGGGCTCAGTCCAGGAAAGCCGTCAGCGGGCTGGTCGGGCTGGCGGTGTCCTGTGGCGCGACCAACCCGGCTTCGAAGGCGGCGCGACCTGCTTCAACTGCCATCCGGAAGGCGGTCGCCATCCGCTTCGGATCGTTGGCCACGGCGATGGCGGTATTGACCAGCACGGCGTCGGCGCCCATCTCCATCGCCTCACTCGCATGGCTGGGCGCACCGAGGCCGGCGTCCACTACGACGGGCACCACGGCCTGCTCGATGATAATACGAATCTGGTCTCGTGTCTGAAGGCCGCGGTTCGACCCAATCGGCGAGCCAAGCGGCATGACGGTGGCGGCGCCGATGTCCTGCAACCGTTTGGCCAGGACCGGGTCGGCGTTAATGTACGGCAGCACCGTGAAACCCTCCTTCACCAGGGTCTCCGCCGCCGTGAGCGTTTCGACGGGATCGGGCAGCAAGTAACGCGGGTCGGGATGAATCTCCAGCTTCACCCATTTGGGCAGGCCGGCGGCAGCCGCCAGCCGTGCCAGGCGAACCGCCTCTTCGGCATTCATCGCGCCACTTGTGTTCGGCAGCACCAAAAACCTGCCCGGGTCAATGAATTCCAGGATGTTGGCGAACGGGTCTTTCTTGCCGCTCAAATCGGCCCGCCGCAAGGCGACCGTGACCATTTCCGCCCCGCTGACCTCGAGCGCGTCGCGCAGGACCTCGGGCGCAGAGAATTTGCCCGTGCCGAGGATAAGGCGCGAGCGGAAGGTCCGCCCGGCAATGACTAAAGCCTGATTTGATAGGGGCATCGGGGCCAATGTAGTCGCAGCGGATAACGGTTGTCGAGGCGCGGGAGGAGGGCGTGTTGCGTGTTGCGTGGGGCGGGTCAGACGCAAACGCGGGTCAGCCGCCGGCGACAATCTTCACAATCTCCAGACGGTCGCCGGCGCAGAGCTGGCGCCTGGAGAACTCCGAGGGTGCAACCGCTTCGCCGTTGTGCTCGACCACAACGCTGCGTAGCAGGAAATTCTGCGCAACCAGAAACTCTTCGATCGAACATGGGAGGCTGGCATGCACTTCCTGCCCGTTGGCGATGAGGGTTGGGTGGTCCATTCGGATTTGTGCTGGCCTCGATCATCATCCGGTGAGCGCCACATCCCAATCCTTCCACACCGGCTCATAGCCGAGCTGGCGAATCAGGTCCGCCACTTCGCGCGGGGAGCGCTCATCGGCAATCTGGAACTGGCTGGTGGCGTTGACCGGGCGGTTGTCCGGGGTGGCCCACTCGCTGGCGCCCAGCTCGACAATCTTTCCACGCTCGGTGTGATGAAGCTTGCCTTTGCCCGCGCCGGTGTAACCTCCCGGTTCAGTGTGGCTGCCGGCGCTGATGAGCGTAATGCCGAGCGGGATCAGTCCATTGCGCAGTTTGGCCGATTCGCGCGTGGAGAGGACGAGGCCGACCTCGGGGAACATGAGGCGGAAGGCGCAGACCAGTTGCACCAGCTCGCGGTCGCTCAGGTGAGTGAGCGGCTGAAACTCGCCGGCGCAGGGGCGCAGCCGGGGGAGGGAGATGGTCAGTTGCGCCTTCCAGCAGTTACGGAGCAGGCAGGCGGCATGGGCCGCGACGCTGACGGCTTCGAACCGCCAATCGCCCAAACCGTAGAGCGCCCCGATGCCAATGCGC
Source organism: Verrucomicrobiota bacterium (assembly GCA_050011195.1). Lineage (GTDB taxonomy): Bacteria > Verrucomicrobiota > Verrucomicrobiia > Limisphaerales > UBA8199 > PALSA-1440. The sequence goes on from JBEKJO010000083.1 coordinate 22,783, forward strand.
CGAAAGCCCGCGGCGTACGCCCGCTCCGGGGTTTCCATGCGCCACTCGAAATTCCGCTTCGGGCCAACCGTGTGCATTGCGGAATAGACCGCACGGTCATAAGTTTCCTGATAGACCACCAGTCCTTCCGCGCCGGCTTGCACCAGCGGGCGATATTCCGCGGTTTCCATGGGCCCGATTTCGAGTGAGAGGCCCGGCACTTCCTCGTGCAAGAGGCGGACGCATTGGGCCATGTAATCCGTGGAGACGAACTTAGGATGCTCGCCTGACACGAGCAGGATATTGCGGAAACCCTGCCCGAGGAGCGCCCGCGCCTCGCGCCGCACCTCCTCCGGCGTGAGCGTGACGCGCAGGATGGGGTTATCACGCGAAAAGCCGCAGTACTGGCAGGCATTGATGCACTCGTTCGAGAGATAGAGCGGCGCAAAGAGACGAATGACCTTGCCGAAGCGCTGCTGCGTCATCTGCCGGGAGCGCCGGGAAAGCGGTTCCAGCAGTTCCGCAGCGGCGGGGGAAATCAACTGCGCAAAATCGTTCAGCGACAGCTCGGATTTGCCCAGGCTGGCCCGGGCTGCGGACGTGGACGCCGTGAGCGAGCGCTGGAGCAAAGCCGCCAGCGGCAGCGCGTTAAATTCACTAACGAAACTCACAAAAGGAACTTAGCAAAGGGTGGGGAGATGTCGAGGGAGGCGGAGCGGGGGAAAGGTTAAAAGGGTTAAATGAGTTGAATGAGTCACATGGGTTGCATTAGCTTGCGGAGGAGGCGGGGGGAAGCCGGTCCTTGAATTTGCGGCAAGCGGCGGCGAGGTCATCCGCGTTCAGGATGGCCGACACGACACAAATGCGCCGGGCACCGGCGGCCAGCACATCATCCAGATTGTGCAAATTGATGCCGCCGATGGCGAACCAGGGGATTCGGACGTTCGCCGCCGCCCAACGCACATACTCGAGCGTGACGGGCCGGGTGGCGGGTTTGGTGCTGGTCGGATAAACCGGACCGACCCCCAGGTAATCCGTCCCCGCGGCGATGGCCCGCGCGGCCTGTTCCGGCGCGGCGGTGCTCAACCCCATCCCGAGCCGAGGCGTGAAAGCCGGCTGGCGGTCGGGGCGCGGTTCATCGGCGTTTATCACAGTGGCAAGCTGGGAAACGTGAGTGTAGCCCGCGCCAAAGAAATCTCCCTGGCCCAAATGGCAAAACTCGGCGCCGACTTCCTGCGCAACGGAGCGATGATCGTTGATCACCAAACCGATGCCGGCCCGATGCGTTACGGGCAGAATTGCCTCAGCCAGGCGGCGAACCTCTTCAAGCGGCGTGTGCTTGGCGCGAAGTTGAATCAGGTCCGCGCCCCCATCGCAAAGCTGCTGTGCCACGGCTTCCGGCGCGCGCCCGCGCAAGCAAGCCGTATCGACAAAGGCGTAAAGCTGGCATTCCCTTAGCGGTTTCATCGTATGGACCTTGCTGAGAACGAGCCGCCGGCGGTCGCGCGCGTGTGAATCGAAGGCAATAAATGGTGCGCGATAGAGGGTTTGAACCTCTGACCCCTTCCGTGTCAAGGAAGTGCTCTACCACTGAGCTAACCGCGCCACCGGCAGCGACGCCCGTCAAGTGTTTCAGTTTGAGCGTCATGCGGAAAGTATCTGCAAGCCGCGCCCCTCGCGCAAGCTGATTCTGAACCTCGCCGTTGCTCGGTCTGCTGGGTCGAACGTTTGACTTGCTTGCCGTCTTTGCCGGTGTAGCATGCCGTCTGGAATTTTGAGTCCGGATGTTTCCAGAGACTGACCATACGTCAAAATGTCAAAAGTAAGAATAAAAGTGAGTTCAGAGAAGGAGGCGAGCGCTTTGTTAGCCGACAAGGACAAACTGGCCGGCGGCATCGCGCCCCTGCACCGCAGCCTAGAAGTCACAACCTCCCCAACCCGCTTCACCCGTTAGCTCTCGGCCCTCGACTCTCGACTCAACATGCGCTTATTCCAAATCATCTTCAACCCGACCAGCGCGGCGGAGTTGGCGCGGATGCCCACCGGGCTGCAACTCAAAATTCTCGGCGAGTTTCGCGGCCTGCCGCAGCAGGTGATGCGCACGGAGCTCGACCAGTTCGGCAAACTCGAGCGCGCGGGCCGGACCTTGCACCGGTTCCGGGTCGGGGATTACCGCGTCTATTTCGAGCGGCACGAACTGGGCCTGGTGGTGCATCGCATCCTCAATCGCCATACGCTGAAGGACTTCTTGTTCCGGTCGGGATTGAAGGTGCAGGAAGACGAGGCCCTGCAAGAGAATCCGAAGTTCTGGGAGCTGATCGAGGCCGCGACACAAAAAGAAGCAGTTAAATGAGTTGGGATGCTGGTTGCGCCTTAACCCGGTTTGACTCATGATGCGACCCATTTGAGTCGTCGAACTCACTGGCCGGCGGCCATGAACCTGTTGAGCAGATTTCCCTTTGCCTTGCGCCTGGAGCGAAAAGTCCGCTGGCTGATCTTTGCCGGGGTTTTCGCCGTCGCCCTGGCTTTCGCGGCCTACACCCAACACGCGTGGGAGGATTACTACATCACATATCGTGTCAGCAAGAACCTGGCGACCAGACACGGCCTGGTTTACACCGTGGGAGAAAGGGTGCAGGCCTTTACCTCGCCGTTCAATGTGTTGATTCCCGCGGCGTTGAGCTTGGTGACGGGGAACCGGTCGGACGAACTGGTGCTGTGGCTCTTCCGGTTGGTGAGTTGCGCGCTGCTGGCCGGGGCGGCGGTTCTGCTCTTTGATACTGCCCGGAAGAATTCCTTTGGCTGGATTCCGGCGGTCCTGTTGGTCGGGATGTTTGGTCTGGACGGCAAGATTGTGGATTTCAGCATCAACGGTCAGGAGGTCGCCTTCATGATGTTCTTTTTGGCGCTGGCGCTGCACGCACTGACGGTCCGCTCGGGGTGGACGGTCTG
>JBEKJO010000084.1:0-25609 GCA_050011195.1 Verrucomicrobiota bacterium
AGTTCCCCGCTGATGCGCGACGGTCGCCCAGCTCTGGCGCAGGAGGTGGGGCCCGGTGGCCTTGATGCCGCAGCGGCCAAAGGCCCGCCCGATGACATTGCGCACCCCATCCGTGAGCAACGGACGGCCGCACGGAGGCCGCAGGCTGATAAAGAGCAAGCGATGGCCAACCGTTGAGCGACCTCGCTGTAAATATGCTGCCAAGGCGCGTGCGACTCGGGAGGGCAAGGGTAAAAGTCGCTCCCGCCGCTGCCCTGGTCTGTCGCAGTCGCACGGTCAGGGCCCGCCAGTCCACGTCGTCCAAGGTCAGTGCGGCCACTTCGTTGGCACGGAGCGCCAACTCCGAGAAACACAGCGCGATGGCGTAGTCGCGCCGACCGACAGGGGTGGTACGACCGAACGAGCGCAGAAACCGAAGGCGCGTGCCGGGATCCAGAATATGAGTGGGCGGTGGGGAAGGTGGGGAGGCGGGACACGGCACGGCACTCGCCAGTCCCGGACGGATCCGCCCTGTGAACTCCAAGAACCGCAGGAAACTTCGTAGCCCCACCGCCAAGGCACGCACGCTGGTCCCCTTCAGGCTCTGAGACCGGGCGTTGACAAATCGCAATAAGTCATGGGGCTTGAGGGTGCGCAACCCTAATCGCTGACGTCCGAACTGCCCAGCCAGCCACTCCCGGGCGTATCGTCTCCGCGCCTGCCGCGTCACCTCCGATAACCCATGTACTCGCTCCAAGTGTTGATCAAACTCGACTAGTCAGCGACCTCCGGCAAAGCCGGAGGCTTGAAAGTTGGGAGGCGGCAGAGCCGCCCTGCTCCGCTTCTCGAACATCCTCATCAATCTCGGGCATCTTGTGAACTTCGCTCGCAATCCGCGCCTCCCACCCAGTTCGAATCCGTTTCGCCCGGTCCACGAAGTGGCAATACCGGCCCGGCTTCGCTTCCACCGCGTAACCCTTCTCGAATATCGGCGAGCTACGATTCTATTCCGCTGCATCGGTGCCATTCCAAATACTCCCGGAACTGTCAAACTTTGGGAGTCTCCCCGGCAAAGCCGGGGGGTTTCCCATTGGACTAAAAAGCGCTAAACGCGAATCCCCTTGGTGCACATAACGCCGCCAAAATCTGCCGTTCGGCGATTTGCACTCCCACCTCGACCTTGGCTTTGTCGCGCGGCTTTTTGATCCGCGCGGGGACGATCACGGTGCCGTAGTGTTCGGCCATCTCCTGATAACTGTGGTGCAGCAACGGCTCATAACGGCACGGACGAATGACCCCGGTCTTGAGATTATCGGGAACCGTGATCCGCGCGACTCCCCCAAAGAAAGCGTAAGCGTGGCAGTGAGCGGTGATCCAGGCGGCCAGTTGTTCATTCTCGAAGGCTTCCGCGTATGTCTTATTGCTCGCACCCAGCACGGCCACAAATAAGTGTCCCGCCGAAACGCTGCCGTCCTGGATGTTGTGGATCTCCACCGTCTGGCCGGCCCAGTCCACGAACATCTTCTCGCCGGGGAGATAAACCTGGCGCAGCACCGGGTCTAAGGTGCCCGCCCAGCGCTGATACAACTCGCAGAAGCGGCTATAGCCATAACCCTCAGGTTGAACCTGGCGGTATTCCTGCCACAGCAACTGCAATGTCATTTCGCCCGAGTTCTTTGTGGATGTAAGGCCAGTCGGGCAGAACCGGACAAACGGCTGTTCCCGCCACCGGCTGAGCGAGCAGCAACTGGAGCAACTCCTTTTCACTTTGTCCCTGGGGCAACGGCCAGCCTATTCCCGCCGCTTCCGCCCGTTTGAGGCAATCGCCCACCGTGCTGGTGGGCAAACCGCAACTGCGGGCAATTTCCCGGATGGATAATTGGTTTTGGTGTTTGAGCCGAAGGATCTCTTGAATTTGACGCATGGTTAATTTTGTTCGTGCCATTAGGTGCCTTTCCCGATTCAACTGAATCGAACGGCTACCCTGACACTTATTCCAGCGTCGCTCCACCCCTCCTAATCCTCGATTCCGGCTTCCGTCGGACACTGTTCCGGGCCAGCTCGGACACCATTCCAATGGTGCCCCAAAACTGTCCGGCATCAGCCCGGAACGCTGTCCGATATGAATCGGAACGGTGTCCGGCAGAAATCGGAACGCTGTCCGACAGAAATTGGAATCAGTGTCCGACAGCCCCCGGAATACGCAGTGATGGGGTATATGAAGGGCAAGAGTGCCATCCACATCGCGCGGACTTACGGAGGGAAGCGAAGGAACTTTGTGGGGCAGCACTTCTGGGCGCGCGGGTATTGGGTCTCGACGGTGGGACACAACGAAGCCGCCGTCCGGCTGTATATCCGAGAGCAAGAGAAGGAAGACCAACGTCTCGATCAGTTGGGACTGTTCGAGAGCCAAAGCCGCTTTGAGCGGTTCACAATTTCAAGCCTCTGGCTTTGCCGGAGGTCGCTGACCCACTGGCCCGAATTTTTGGGTCCATTTCTTTCTGTGGGGTAAGGGGAAAAAATGTTGCCCGGGTGAAATGATGCTGCCTTCCAAATTCAGAGGCCCGCCGCTTGAGAATTCCTTTCACAATTGTCCCAGGACGAGCGTTTATTGTGCGTCCGGTATGCTGACACCCCCCCGGAAATACTTCACTTTCTGACAGCAATGAACAGCAGAGAACGTGGTTGAATATCCCTGAATGTGTTATGCGGGGATGTTATGCGCACGCGGCACTGAGACTTGATGAATCTGGGAAACCATTGATTTTATTGGCTAATATGAAGGTGGTGCCCGCGACAGGACTTGAACCTGTACGATATTACTCACTAGAACCTGAATCTAGCGCGTCTGCCAATTCCGCCACGCGGGCATCGTTGATAATCAAGCACTTCCAGCAGATCCGCTTGTCTCATTTTTTAGTTTGTATCCCGTAGTTTTCGAGCGTGAACGATACACAGGATACTCAGGCTCAGACACAATCCCGGAAACGGGAGGAACACTTGTCCAAAGACGGCCAGTGGCGCTCGTTTCCCAAGATGCCGCACCTGCTGCAGTACGTCAGCAACGGTAATTACTATGCACGAATCAAAATAAACGGCAAGATCATTCGTGAAAGTCTCAAGACCAGCATTTGGCTGGTGGCATTGTTCGGCTTCGGGCTTTTGTTTCCGGTGCTGATGCGGCTGCCGGAAGCCTGGCCGGCAGCGTGGCGGTGGGGCATACGCGCCGCCTGGTGGAGCGACACTGCGGTTCAATGCGCCCGGCCGGGCGCACACAAAAAGCCCCGCTGCCGGATCGCTCCGGCGGCGGGATGAATCAGCCCATGAAGGCTTATCCTACTCGCTTTGAACGCGATAATAGCGCGCTGCCGAGAGCGGCGAGGTGTCGATAAACGAAGCCGTCAGACCAACCGCATTGACCGGCGAGCCGAGCGTCTTCCACGTGCCATTAGTCAGGGCGTTCTTGTAAACGACCTGGTAATTGTGGCCGTTGAAACAATTGTTCCAATTGATTGTCACGCCGGTTCCCGCCTGGTAGCTCACGCTCGTGATGGTGACCGGAGGAGCAGGCGGCGCGCCGTAGCTGATGGCGGTAAGGCCGTTGTTGACATCAAGCGCGAAACCCAGTCCGCCTTTGAGCGTCGTGGCGGCATTTTCCTGGGCGTTGGCATTGTTCGAGCCAAAGAATGCCTGGTTAAACAGGGCCGGAGGATTCGCATTTCCGGACAGCTCATACAATTGCAGGTCGTTGGGCGTGTCGTTGAAGCAGACGCCGCCCAGGATGTTTGCGGCCACGTCCACGCCAAGGCCGGTGAGGTCGTTGGGCACCTGCGTACCCGCATTGAAGGTCTCCAGCACTGTCCCCGTCCAGCTTACCCGGTTAAAGGATACCTGGCGCAGGTTGTAATTATGGCCGCCCTTGGCCCAGAAGGTATCGCCGGCGCCAAACGCAATACCTAGGCTGGAGAAGCCGGCCGGGACAGCCGGGGTGCCGGTAACCGGGATCAGGTAAGGAGTGAAGTTGATCCCGTCGGGTGTCGTGAAGAGCACGACGTTCGTCCCGGTATAAGAACCGATGAGTATCTCCGTGTTGGTGCCGGAGCCGCGAACCGCCATGGTATCGCCCCAACGGTCACCGGAGCCATTGCCCGGATCACCGCCAGTTGCGCCGCCATATGCGTAGTTCAGGGTGGCGCCTGAGCTGACAGAAGACCAACTGATCAGAGCGTATTCCTCCGAGCTTGTGGTGTCGGCCAGGTTGCCGCCATAAACCACCCCGTCATCCGCCACGCCAATCTGGTCCAGGATAAACCCTGAAAGGCCCACATTCGGCAAGCCGGCTGTGTTGAGGGTGAACAGATCGCTGCCGTTGGCGGCATTCAGAACGTAGATATTGGGCACCGAATGGTCGCACAAGAGCAGAGTGCCGGTGTTTGTGTCATACGCCAGGCCACGGACATAGTACGAGCTAGCGTCCAGATAGGACCTGGAACCCGCCGCCAAAGTCCACTGCTGAGTCACAACCGTGCTGACGGTCGGGGTGAGGAGGGTCAGGACCGCCGGCGGCGTGCTGGTTTGGCTCCCGGCAACGTTGTGAACCACCACATCATAACTTCCCGCGGCGCTCAGCGGGGGATAATGGAGGGTATAGCTCTGGGATGTCGCACCGGAGATGTTCGTGCCATTAAACTGCCATTGGTAATAGAGCGGCAGTGAGCCGGAGACGGTCACGGACAGCGTAACCGCGGGGTCGTTGGTGTAAGCGGTCGCGCTGGCCGGCGGCGTGGTGATGACCGGGGCGGTCGTCGCGGGCACACCGTACGTCACAGCCACAATGCCATTGTTGACGTCCAAGGCGTAAACCCGCGGGTACTTCATGACGATGGCGGCATTTGCGTTGCCATTCACGTTGTACGACGGGAAGAAGGCCTGATCGAACATTACCGGCGGGTCCGCCGTGCCGGTGAGCTGGAACAACCGAAGATCATTGTTAATATCTGAAAGGTTGATGCTCGCCAGAATGTTATTGACCTGGTCCACGCCGACGCCGGTCATGGCAGAGGGGAACTGGCTGCCCGCGGTGAAGTCCAGAACGGCGCCGCCGGTGCCAATCCCGAGGTTGAAGGCAATTTCGTACAAATCGCCCGAGTACTTGGTGGCCCAAAAGGTATTGCCCGCGCCGAAGGCGACGCCGTTGCCGGCAAAGCCGGAAGGCACATTGGTAATGGCAATGAGCGTCGGCGTGAAGTTGGTCCCATCAGGGGTGGTGAAGAGCACAACGTTAGTGCCCTTGGAACCCAGAAGAATCTGTGTGCCCGTGCCGGCGCCCCGGACGGCCATCGTGTCCCCCCAGCGATCACCCGACCCGCTGCCGGGATCGCCGCCCGGATAAGCCTGATATCCGGCCGCAGTATTGGTCGCTGCCGGCCATTGGGTGAGGGCAAAAGTTTGCCCGGCCTGCGCCAGGTTGCCGGCATAAACCGCACCGTCATCGGCGATTCCGACCTGATCCACAGTGAATGTAGCCCCCGCATACATCCCGGACGTGCTCAAGCTGCCAAGGCTGCTGCCAGCATTGCCATCCAGAATATAAAGGCCGACGCCACCGCTCATGCTGGCAACCACCACCCGGTTCAGATTCGTGTCATAAGCAATGCCGCGCGTGTTGTTGTCATTCGCAAGAAACGCAGGAGCCCCGATGGGGGCGCTCCAGAGCTGGCTGACGACCGAATTGGTCACCGGCGTCAACAGGGAGAGGCCCACCACCGAGCTGGTCACCGCGTTGACCGAGTTGGTGACAATGACAAAGTAGGTGTTGGTCACCGGGGTGGTGACGGTGTAAAAATTGGTATTCGCGCCCACCGGATTCGTCGTGCCGCCGGAAATCACATACCATTGATAATGAATCGGGAGGGTGCCGCTGGCGGTGACCGTCAAGGTTTGGGGCGGATAAGCGTTAGTCACGCCGCCCGACGGCCCGCTCAGGACAACTGGCTGAGGTGCGGCGGTGAAGTTGATCATGTAAGCCTGCAAGCCATTGTTGGACTCGAGGACATAGAGATAATTGGTCTTGCCTTGCCCCCCCAAGGCAACGCCGCCAGTCGCGTTGCCGTTGGCATTCGGCGTGGCGAAGTTGGTGGTTGCCAACTGGCCTGCGCTGGTGGGGAAATTGGTCAGGCTGAAAATGCCAATGGCATCGGGACCGACGCTGGCGGTCGATGCCACCGCCAGCATTTTGCCTGCCGGAGCATAATTCAGAGCATAGGTTGAGTTGGTAGTAAAAGTTCCGGCGCTTCCCAGGAGCGTTCCGGTCACCCCGGTCTGGCTGGCGAAGTTTGCCGGATAAGAAACAAGGTAAACGTTGTGCCCGGAGGCGTTCACGCCCGGCAGAACGAGGAAGGTGCCGTTGGTGTAAAAGGCAATGCCGAAAATGTTTCCCGCAGTAGTGGGCAGGCCCGTTATGTTGGTGATCGCGGTGGGCGTGAAGTTCACTCCGTCCGCCGTATGAAACAATACGTAGTTAGCGGAGGCGCCAACGCCCGCAACAATCAGGGTGTTGACCCCGGACCCGGTTACAGCGATGGTATCACCGATTCGTTTGCCTGAGAATGCGGTCACCACGGGATCGCCACTGGCGCCCTGGTAGGCCAGATAAGGGGTGCTGTTCCAATTCGTCCAGCTATAGATTTGAGGGCTGCCGGCGGCAACACTGGTGGCGAGAGGCATGGCGTAGAGCACCCCGTCGTCGCCCACTCCAATCTGATCGGGCGCCACGGTCGAAGCTCCATTCACCCCGCCCACTCCGCTGAGAAGCGTGCCGGCGGTGCCATCAAAAACGTCAATCGCGCTGCTGCTCCCGTTGCGTGTGGCCACGAAGACCTGGTTGGAAACCGCGCCGTAGGCCACGCCGCGGTTATTGCCGGTGTTGGCCAGGTGCCCAACGCCGTTGGCCGCGGACCAGGCGCCGCCTAAGCTCCAGGTTTGCGCCGCGGCCTGATGGGCGAGACCGGTCAGGAGCAGGGCGGTTAGGATTAGTTTTACCGGCTGCCCGGCCACGCCGGCCAGCAGGGCAGTGAAACGACTCGGATCATTTGAACTTGTTTTACGCTGTTTCATAGGTTTTGGGATGTTTTGTTTTATGTTTGGCATCGGTTGGCGTACCGGCGCAGACCGAAGAAAAAGTTTTCACGATGGTTCAGTCTGACATGATCGGCACGGTTTCTTTCAGCCGCATCAGATCGGGATCATTGAGCGGGCAGGGAGCGCCCCAACCGGGACCCATATCACCGGAGGAGGTGTCCGGAATGGCATTGTCCTGGAGGATCCAGGGACCTTTCCATTTCCAGTATTCGTCGTGGCCGTCGGCAAAAGTGAGGATGCACCCGTTGTCGTGGCGGCTGGCGGGGAGGTTCCAGAATCCGCTGGCTCCGCCGTAGGGGTCGGTGGCCGTGCCGGAATGGATGCCCAGGGCGTTATTATCAATGCTGTTGGCCGCTTCATCCAGAAACACCGAGGCCTTGCTCGGCGACGGGTTCATGATCTGAGTCAGCTTCACAAAGCTGCCATTGGTAGGGGTGGCTTCGCTGGAGTCCACCCAGTTCATGCCGACGCTCATCGAGACGCTGCGCGAGCGCAGATTGTAAGGTTCACCGTTGACCGTCGAGAGGTCCGCCGGGCAGTGATAGATTTTGTAGCCGGTGTTGTAAGGGTAAAGAATTCCATAGACGACCGCCCAATTGGTGGGATCGACTCGGGCGTTGCCGGTCCACGAGCCGACGCCCAGCTTCGAGCCTGACGTAATCCAGGCGTTCGGGCCGCACTTGGCATCGCCCTCAGTGTGGTTGTTGACGAGGTTGTCCGCGTTATCCCCGGCATACATGTACCAGCAAAGCTGAAGCTGCTTGTAGTTGCTGAGACAGGAAATGGTCAGGGCTTTGGATTTGGCCTTGGCCAGGGCGGGCAAGAGCAGGGCGGCGAGAATCGCAATGATGGCGATGACCACGAGCAACTCGATCAAGGTGAACGCCATTATTGAGGCGAATCCTTGTTTGCGAGGCCTGGAATCAGGTGGGGCTGAATCTGAGCGGCTGGCTCGGTGCGCAGCCGCGTTTGTTTTACGGGTTTGATTCATGTGGCCAACAAAGTCGTGCCGGGCAATGCCTGATTTCCGTGTTGCGACCGACTTCCGCATTTGTACGCCCGATCTTGTCATCGGTCAAGGCGTGAGTATAAAAAAGTTATGGCAGCCGCGTGGCGCGGAACTGGACGAAGTTGGCCGGGCTGGAACCAACGGGAGCAAGGGTCTGCACGGTGATGAGTTGGTTGCTGCCCTGATCAACAGCACTGAGCTGCTGAACGTAGTTGGTCCCGGAATGCCAGGTGACCAGATCATTTGATTGCTCAAGCACCAGGGAGACATCGATAGCGGCGTTGGCGCGGGTATAAGTGAGTGTCAGGTACCCGGTCGCGACGCTGGCGCAGGGCCAATTGGCGGGGGCGGGGGCTTTGGGGGGCAGGCCAAGAGCGTATTTCATGAGATTGGACAGGCCGTCGTGGTCGGGGTCGGCCAGATCGCCGCTGATGGACGGGTCGGCCAGTTCGGCGGGCGTGAAATTAGCCCGGCGCCAAACGTTGATCGGGCGGTCGAGAATCACGATCGTGGCGTTGCTGAGGCTGGTGGCGGTGAAATTGCTGGACGGAACGAGCGTGAGTGTCACGGTCGCCTGGTTGGTGGCGAGGTTGCTGCCCAGCGGCGTGATCACGATGTTGGTGGCCAGCGCGCCGGCGGGAATCGTGATGCTGCCGGGCAACGGGGCGTAATCCACCCCGCTGACGGCTGTGCCGCTGACGGTGTAATTGAGCGTCAGCGGGAGGAGGTTGGTGTCGCCGCTGCGTACGAGGCTGAACCGGGCGGTATTGGTGCCGAACTCGCACGCGACGGCATCGCTGGCCACCAGGTCCACCACGGGCGGCGGCGGCGGAGGAGCGGTGCTTCCCACTGGCAGCCAGCGGACGGCGTCGGCAATGACGTAACCGGTGGTGCCGGCGTTGCTGATGGTGACGCTGGAACCGGTGCCCGCGTTGAAGTTGGTGGTGAGCAGCTTGAACCAGCCGCCGCTGGAGTTGACTTGGTTCACGAGCACGCGGGCTGTTCCAGCCGCAGACACGATGTAGTAGGGCGTGTTGGTGGCGCGGTTGGAGGCCGCCACCCACCACGCATCCACTTCGTAAGTGCCGTTGGTGGGCAACGTGGGGTTGAATTGCACCGACTTAGTGCCTTTGCCGGTATTCCCGTCGTGGATGTAGTTGCTGCCCCAGTAACCAGCGTTGGCCCCCACGTACCAAGTGCCCGTGATGACCACATTGGGGTCGGAATTATCCACGATGATGCCGTTGGTGTTGCCGTTGGAAGCCGGCCAAGTGAGCACCTGGCCATCGGTGCGCAGTTCCGCCGAGAGCTTCTGGTAATTCAGTTGCTGGACGGGGACATTGTCGTCAATGGCAAACGCGGCGGCGGTGCCGGCGCTTTGGCTGGTCATCATGAACACCGGCTCCATGCGGACCGGCGCGAAGCCGACGTGGCTGGCCGAGAGAGCAAAGGTGCAGAACAGGTTCTGGCATTGGTTGGTGCTGGGGATGATCGAGCGGTAGCTGATGCCGAACGGGTAGGGGGGGGTGCCGCTGATGGCGCCGCCTTCCGTGCGCGCATAGCCGCTCACGGCCAGCCGCGCCACCGGGTGCGAGTCCAGCGGGTAGTTGCCCAACGCGATGGGGTCGGGCGCCGAACGGCTGCCCAGGGCATCCTGCTGCAGCATGACGTAATCGCTGACCATGCGGCGGGCTTCACGGACATACATCTGGTGGGGCCAGCCGCCGGTGTCCTGGAATTCGTCCTTCGCCAGACCCCAGGACTGCATTTGGGTGCGCACATTGAGCGGCACGTTGGTGCTGGTGGCGAAGAAGTAAAGCTGGCCGCGGATGTAATCCTCGTGCGCCTGCCAAATGATGTCGCGCTCGGCATAGGTGTTGGTCGGATAGGTGTAGTTGTAGCCAATGTAGTCGGTGGACAGCTCGCCGTCGGCGTTGATGTCGGTCTTGCCATTGGGGATCAGGGTCTGGATGTTAATGAGCTGGTCGAGGTTCACGGAGCCGTCCTGGGCCACGCGCGCAGCAATGTAGCGCCGGAAAAGCTCGTACTGCGATTCCGAGTAGTCCGCCGGCGGGGCGATGGGAATTTGATTGGTGGGGTTCTGGGTGAGGCAGAGGCGGAAATTGTAAGTCTGCACCTTATTGTCACCTTGGCCGAGCGTGCCGGGGCTGCCGGGCTGCACAAACGGAAGCAGCCCGCTGTTGGTGTTTCCGGCTATCACGTAGGGGTCGTAGTTGTAGGAACCGCCAGGCGTTTCAACGCCAGCGAAGGACTCGCCGTAGGTGTTGGTCCCTTCCCGTCCCACGGTGAAGGTCACCCCCGCCAGGGCCATCAAGTCGCCTTCATAGGTGGTGTCGATGAACTCCGTTGCCTGGTAGATGGTGCCATCGTTCATTGTGATCTGGGTGATCGTCTGGTTGGACATGGTGACGGAGGCCAGGAGCTGGTTAGTATAGACCGGCACGCCCGCCTCGCTCAGCATTTGCCAGAAGGTCTGCTCCGCCACGTGCGGTTCGAACCAATAGACGGGCGTCGTCGAGCCATAGGCCTGCCCCACGCGCTGGTAGAATTCCGCCGAAATGCCGCCGATATAGGCGGTATTGGTCCCGCCGATATCCGTCACGCCCAAGCCGCCGGAGGTCATGCCGCCGACGTGGTTGTTGTAGGTGACCAGCACGACGTTCTTGCCCAGGCGCGCCGCGGCAACGGCGGCGGATACGCCGCCCGAGGTGGCGCCATAAACGCAGATGTCGCAATCGATGACCTGCGCGCCCCGGCCCGGAAACACTGAGGTGAACAGCCAAAGGAGGGTTAACCCGGATATTGCATAGCGCGCACGGATTATGGGCAGGCCGGAGCGCCGGCATGTTGCCGGCTTACGCGGTCCGAATGGTTTAAGCCGGCAATATGCCGGCGCTCCAGCTTGCGCCGGGGCATTTCGTTCCGCTCGTAAAGTTAATCGTATCGTCATGCTTTTCTGCCTGGTCGGCTGTGCCGCTACAGCCGCCAGATCAGACAGGCAGAGAAGTCCATTCACCGCCGCTTCGCTATCCCGCTCAACCCCTTTGGCCATCGTCGTCGCTCGGCACGTGGTCGCGCCCTGTTTGAAGGCAGGTTGGCTCACCGGGGGCGAATTGGCAAGACGAGAATTCCTCATCCTTACGGACGATGCCGGTGCGCGGCTGTCCCCAGCCCGCCACAACCCCGTTTCCGGTTATTCCGGCTAAGCTGTGACCTCCACTTCAGCTCACCCGCGCGCAAGTAAGGCAAAAGGAGTTGCAAGAGAGCCAAAAAAAGTCGCAAGAAAGTGTTGACAAGAAGTGCCCTTTTCTCGTAAAAAGCCACCAAGATGAAAACTAAACTTGCTGTATTGTTTGGAATCCCATTCCTGCTTGGCGCCCTGTGTGCTCAGGCCCAAGTCACCCTGACCCCGCTCACGACCTTTGGCAGCGACGGTTGGCTGGCGCCAAACGGCCAAGATGGGAGCACGTACACCTACCTGACCACGGGTAGCACGGAGCGCGGTTTGGCGTTCGGAAACGGCCACCTGTATCTGGTGAGCCGCAATGGAGGCAACTACATTCGCATCCTTGATCCAACGACGGGCAATGACCTGGGCAGCCTGAACACTTCCGGCATTTCGGGTGGAACATACGCCGTGAACATGATAGGCGTTGGCGGCGACGGGGTGATTTACGCGGGAAATCTGACCGTACAGTCGACGACCTCACCGTACAAAGTTTACTCTTGGGCCAACGAAAGCTCGGCGCCCACTGTCGCCTATAGCGGCAATGGCGGTTTGGCCGGTTCAAGAGTTGGAGATACCCTGGCTGTGATCGGCAGTGGGAGTTCCACTGTGCTGGCCGCAGGTTACAACAGCACCCCGTCGGTCGCTGGCAACAACGGCTACGCAATCATTAACCCAACCGCCAGCACGGCCACAGCGGTGGGCTTCACCGGCACGCCGCCCAACGCGGGCGATTTTCGTTTAGGGCTTACTTTTACCGATTCCAGCCATGTCATCGGCACAGCGGGCAGTTCGTTGTACCGCTACTCGAGCTTTTCAGGAGGAACTGGGACTCTTCTGGCCAGCCCAGCCATCCCCGACCCGGCCGGGGCCACCGCCGATCGTCTGCTATCGTACAATGTGGTGGATGGGAGAGCGCTGCTCGCCGTCCAGAGCATTGGCGATTCCCATGTGAGTCTATACGATGTGACCGACCCGACTGATCCCGTGTACCTGGCTAGCGGCAACAATACAACGGGGACCCTGACCGCCAATGTCAATGCAACGGGCGAACTGGCTTGGGGCGCTCCGACCTTCAATGCAGATGGAAGCGTCACAGAGGATCTCTATTGCATGAGCTCGAACCAGGGCATCCAGGCCTTCATCGTAACGGTCCCCGAACCCGGCGCATTCAGCCTGATGGCCCTCGGCCTGGGCGGGCTCGCCTTCTGGCGAAAGCTCCGCAAGTAATCCACCCCGCGCTTTCCCAAAGGCCGATTCGCAAGAATCGGCCTTTTTTCATTCCCGCACGAGTTCTGTTGCCTGGGGTGTTGACGATTCTTGTGCTCGATCGCCAGAGTGCGAAGGAGTTGTTTAATCCGAGGCCAGCAGTATGAACCAACCACAAAAGCTCCTCTTCATTTGCACCCCGGGGATTCCCATGATTCTTGTTTCGTCGGCTTGACCTCCACTTCAAATCCATTCACACTCCCCTCACTATGATTAACGCAACACCAAAACAACTCCGTAAGGCAGCTAAAATCCAGGAGAGAATCCAGTCGCTGCAAAAGGAACTCGGTCAACTTCTGGGTGGTTCTGATGAAACTGCCGCAATCGAAGCACCCAGGAAGAGGCGGAAGGTCAGTGCAGCCGGCAGGGCCAGAATGCGAGCGGCGCAAAAGGCAAGATGGGCGAGGATCAAAGGGACAGCGCCAAAAAAGAAGATCAGCGCCCAGGGACTAGCCAACATTCGAGCAGCACAAAAGGCAAGATGGGCTAAAGTCAAGGCCGGCAAAGTAGGTCAGAAGTCCAAGATTCAGAGGAGTGCTGCCTGGAGAGCTGCGATTTCTGCTGCTGCCAAGGCGAGGTGGGCCAGAGCGAAGAAGGCGGGGAAGAGTCGGTGGTAATTGTTGGGGGCGGATTGGCGGCGGGCTCTTTGATGGGGGTGTTGGGCCTCCTTTTTGTGCGTTGTTGGATTACGTGCATTGGCCAGTGGCATCACAACCGCAATGTGTTCCTGAATCATTCCTACAAATCGGCCGCTGTGGTTGTGCCGATGCTGGCTGAGAATGAGGACGGCGACAAAGGCGGGAAGAGGGAATACTGCCAGAGACTCGGCATCGAGTATTTGGTGCTCAGGCGCACTCCGGCGCCCGGTCTGCCCAAACGCTCCAGCACCGATTTGAGAAGCTTTTAGAGAACCCCAACCTTACCATGCTCATAACAGGCATTCTGAATCCGCAGATCAACTCGCTCCTGGCGCGGGTGCGCCACACCAACACCTTGGTGATCTCTGACCGAGGCTTTCCGTTCTGGCCGATGATCGAGACGGTGGACATCTCGCTGGTGGATAACGTCCCCACGGTGTTGGACGTGCTGCGGGCGCTGCGGCCCAATTTTAATATCGGCAAGGCTTGGATGGCGCAGGAGTTCGTTCAGCAGAATACCGCGGCGACGCGTTCAGCCTTCCTCAAGGCCTTGCGCGGGATCGAGTTGAAATATGAGCCTCACGCGGAGTTTAAGAAACGGGTGCCTCAGGCTGTCGGCTTGATTCGGACCGGCGATACAATTCAATATGCCAACATGATTTTGGAAAGCGCCTGAGGGCGGTCTATTTCCAAGACTGCTTATTTTTCCCCCTGCTGTCCCCCGCTTTCTGCCTCCCACATTCTACATTCTGCCTTTCGCCTTCTCATTTTCCATTTGCCAGCGGGGGGCGGCTGCGGTTGAATGCGGCGCATGAGAGCATCACGTTTATTCGACGGTCGGTTACCTATAATTGTCGCGGGCATTGGTCTGGCTGTGTGTACGGCGGCGGCGGCGGGCGGTCCGGCGACCGGCCTGGAGGGGCTGGCCAAGCTCACGCCGGGCCGGACGAAGGCGGAGAATGCCCTGTGGATCGAGAATCCGCTGACGGTCCAGTTCAAGACGACCAAACGCGTGGTGGTGGCCGACCTGAAAGGGCCGGCGCTCATCACGATGATGCACTTCGCCTACGGCGCGAGCCAGATTAACCAGAGCCACAAGCGGCTCAATCGCGACTTGCTGCTGCGCATTTATTGGGACGGCGAGGCTTCCCCGAGCGTGGACTGCCCGCTGGTGGATTTCTTCTGCGACCCGGCGGGCACGCGCGACGAGGTCAACACGGCGCTGGTGAACGTGCGCCGCGGTTTCAACGCCTATTTCCCGATGCCGTTCCGCAAGTCCGCCAAAGTTGAGCTGGTCTATGACGGGCCGCTGGCGCCGGGCGACGAGTTGTGGAACCTCATGCCGTGTTATTCGTATGTGTGTTATCGCTCGCTGAAGAAGGTGCTCGCCGACACCGGTTACTTTCACGCGAGCTGGCGGCAGGAGGCCTTGCTGCTGGGCAAGCGGGATTACGTGGCGCTCGAAGCCCGGGGCAAAGGCAAGGTCGTCGGCTGGAACGTGACGGTCCGCAGCCCCGGCCGCGACGGCTACCCGGTGGATGAGAACGAGAAGTTCTTCATTGATGGAGAACAGACGGCCTCGGTCGAGTTCCAGGGGCTGGAGGATTCCTTCGGGTTCAGTTGGGGGTTTCCGGAAAGCCAGAGCATGTTTCCGCTGACCGGCTATTTCCCCTTCATGAAAGGAGCCTTCGCCTACCGATTCTTCATTCAGGATGCGATCAGCTTCGAGAAATCGCTCCGCGTGGCCATCGGCTTCGGCGTCAACGAATCCCCGTTTTTCCGGCGCGAGTTCTCCAAACCCGGCAGCACATTGCAATTGTCCACCACCGTCTATTGGTATCAGACGGAGCCGCACGCGCCATTGCCGGCGATGCCGGCGGCGGCAGAGCGCGCGCCCGCGCCCGAGCAGGCGTTCTGGCCCGACAAGGAAACGCTGCCGTCAGCGGACGAACTCAAGAGCCGGGGCGTGAAGCTCGAAGTTCGGTGCGGGCGTCCGGGCAAGGAAGTGACCTTCGCCGAACCGGGCTACGGGGCGGCGGCCAAGAGCGGCTTTGCCTATAGCGGCTGGGCGCCGCCGATTTACTACGCCCGCGCCGGGAACGAGGAAACGGAGCTTGAACTCACCGTGCCCAAAGGCGCCGCGGGCCTGGTGCGCGTCTATGTCATTGACCCCGACGACTTTGAGGGCGGGCGCAAACAGAAGGTGTTCGTCGCCGGAGACGATTTGGGGACCATTGAGAAGTTCCAGGACGGGAAATGGTTGGAACACCCGGTGGGCGCCGGCCAAACTGCGGACGGCAAAGTGCTCATCCGCGCCGTCAACGCCCGCAAAGGCTCCAATGCCGTCATCTCAATTATCGAGTGGGTGCAGAAATAGCCTCCGTGTTAGTTGCGAACAAATACCCAAGAAGATTATGAAAGACAACACTCCTCTCCCTCAACCGATCAACCGCCGCGACTTCCTCAAGACCTCGACGGTCGCCGCCTCCGCCGCGGCCATCGGCACGCTCGATCTGAGCCGCAGCGCCCACGCCGCCGGCAGCGACATCATCAAAGTCGGCATGATCGGCTGCGGTGGCCGCAATTCCGGCGCGGCGGCCCAGGCGCTGACGGCAGATCCCGGCGCGCGCCTGCTCGCCATGTGCGACATCTTCCGGGACCGCATCAATGACAAGCTCGAAGTGCTGAAAGGGGCCAAAGGCGCTCAGGTGACCGTGGACGAGGCCCACCGCTTTACCGGCTTCGATGGCTACAAACAGGTGATTGAAGCCTCGGACGTGGTGCTGATTGCCAACGCAGCCAAGTTCCATCCGTTTCATGCCCTGGCTGCCATCCGCGCCGGCAAACACGTCTTCGTGGAGAAGCCCCACGGCATTGATCCGCTGGGCGTCAAGCTGATGCAGCAGGCCTGCGACCTGGCCAAAGAGAAGAAGCTCTGCATCGTCTCCGGCCTGCAAAGCCGTTTCCACACCGGCTACCTCGAGACCGTGCAGCGCATCCACGACGGGGCCATCGGCGACATCGTGAGCATCGAGGAGAATTTCCTGCGTGCGCCCTACGGCGTGACCGAGCGCAAGCCGGAATACAGCGAGCTGGAGTGGCAGTGCAGCACGCAGTACCACTTCCGCTGGCTCTCCGGCGACGATGTCCCGCAGTCGCTCGTGCACAACCTGGACCGTTCAAGCTGGGTATTGGGCAACGTCGCGCCGGTCAAGTGCCACGGCCTGGCTGGCCGCTCCACCATGGTGGAACCGCTCTACGGGGATGTGTTCGATCATCACTCCGTGGTGTATGAGTTCGAGAAGGGCGTGCGGGTTTACGCCTTCTGCCGCACCACCGGGGGCTGCTTCGACGAGAATTCGAGCCTGATCTCCGGCGCCAAAGGCAAAGCGTCCGTCTTGAACTGCCGCCTCTGGGGCGAGACCAACTGGCGCTGGCAGGGCCAATGCGATCCCTACCAGATCGAGCACGACAAACTCTTCGCCGGCATTCGCTCCGGCAATCCCATCAACTGCGGCGATTACATGGCCCGCAGCACAATGATCGGCGTCATGGGGCAGATTTCCTGTTACACCGGCAAGGAGGTTTCCTGGGAGCAGATCATGGCGTCTGACTACTATTATCCGCCCAAACCAGAGGAATGCCGCGACGGCATGGAGCCGCCGACCAAGCCGGGGCCGAACGGCAGCTACCCCGTGCCCGCGCCGGGCCGGGTCAAGATGATTTGAACGAAGAAACTGGGCTTTAATCACACGTCAATACAGATGAACACGAATAAAAAGACATCAGGCTGGATACTTCACACTTCGCAGGACTCATCAACGGTGCGTAGCCGCCGACAGCAGTCGGCGCGTTCTTTCCGCACCAAAAATGGCGCCGACTGGCGTCGGCGGCTACTCGTGCATGAGATATACCGGCTGGTAGTTCTGCTGGCGGGGTGGGTTATGATGGCCGGGGGCTGGCTTTGGGCGGCTCCCGAGGCTCCACCCGCCCCTGCAACCGAGAAAGCGCGCATCCTGTTGGTCACGGGCGTGGATTACCCGGCCCACTTGTGGCGGCGAACCGCGCCCGTGCTGGCCGAAGCGCTGCGCAAGGACCCGCGCCTGGAGGTGTTCACGATTGAAGACCCCGCCTTCCTGGATTCCCCGGCTATCAATAAATACGATGTCATCCTGCTGCACTTCCAAAACTGGCGGCAACCCGGACCGGGTGAACGCGCGCGGGAGAACCTGCGCCAGTTCGTCGAAGGGGGCAAAGGCCTGGCGCTGGCGCATTTTGCCTGCGGCGCGTGGTTCGACGAGTGGCCGGAGTTCGCCAAACTGGCCGGCCGCGTGTGGGCCGGACTGGGACCAACCGTGCGCCAGCACGATCCCTATGGACCCTTCCGCGTCGAGCTGGCCAAACCGGAACATCCCATCGTGCGCGGCATGAAGGACTTTAACACCCAGGACGAGCTGTACACCTGCCTCGTCGGCGATTATCCCTGCGAACTTGTGGCGCAAGCCCAGTCCAGCGTCGATGAGAATTACTACCCCATAGCGTTCGTTTCGCACTACGGCAAGGGGCGCACGTTTCATTGCGTGCTCGGCCACGATGCCCTGGCGCTGAGTGTCCCGGCGGTGCAGGAACTCTACCGGCGCGGCTGCGCCTGGGCGGCGGGTCTCCCGCCAGTGGCGCCACCACCCGCCCAACCGGCAACCAAGTGATCCGATGAAAGCCCCGCGCCCTACCTTCAAACGCCTGGGCGATTTGGGCAACACGCCCCTGACACACCGCACACCCAGCCTGGCGCTCGCCCTCTTTCTGGCCCTCATCTGCGCTGCCGCCGCGGCCAATCCTCCTATCAGCATTGACTCGAAGGCGGACCGGGGAGAACTAGAGGTGCGGTTCAAAGGCCGCAGGCTCCTCGTGTATGCGTTCGCGACGAATCAATTCAAACCCTACCTGCGCGAGCTTTACACCCTGCGCGGTGAAAACGTCCTGCGCGACGCGCCCCCAGACCATTTGCACCATCACGGGCTGATGTATGCCGTCTATGTCAACGGCATCAATTTCTGGGAAGAGAGAAGCACGTCGGGCTATGAAGTGCACGACACACTGTCTCGTCCCAGCGCCATGATAGACGCCAAGGGGATGCCGGTGGCGTCTTTTACCGAATTCATCCACTGGCTGGCGCCAACCAACAGGGCCTCTGCTCTGCTCCTGAACCGCGGTTCGCCAGCAATCTCCCTCTCCCCTTCCGAAGGGGAGAGGGCCGGGGAGAGGGGTCCGTCTTTGCCTGGGGGTTCAGGGCCGCAAAGCGCGTCAGAATGTCGGGGGGTTCTCTCCCAGGACGCCGCCTTGCTCGTCGAGCAGCGCACCCTCACCGTCACAGTTGACGAGAAGCAGCAGGAAGTCGCTCTCCGGTGGGACTCACAATTTCAGGTGGGGCCGAACGCCGGCAAGGTGACCCTTCACGGCTCGAATTACGACGGGTTGGGCCTGCGCCTGCCGGAGTCGTTCAATCACGTCGCCAGATTCCAGAACTCTGCCGATCAGCCTTACACCGGCAACAACACCCAGAACGTGATTCCCGCCCAGTGGACGAGCGTCTCCGGCGTAATGGACGGGCGCGAGGTGATGCTGGTGATGTTTGGGCGCCCGGACAACGCCCGGGGCGACGGCTTCTTCTTCACCATGCTCGACCCGTTTGCGTATCTGTCGGCCACGCAAGGTCTGGATAAGAAGCCGCTCGAGTATTCCGCCGGCGACAAGTTCAGCCTGAACTACTTGCTCACGGTCTATTCGGAGAACAAGTCCCCCGAGTTCATCCGCCAGCGCTGCGCACTCTGGGACAAAGAGCGAAAGTGACTTCCAACCAGCGCAACACTCCACTACTCCATCACTCCAACACTCCACTTCCCTTTATGAGCAAAATCCACATTGGCATTAACCTCGAATTCGTCCGTCACCACGACAAGCCCTTCGAGTGGGCCGTTGAAAAGGCCGCCGAACTCGGCTACACGCACGTCGAACCGATGGTCCATTGGGGCCGCGAACTGCTCAGCGAAGCCGGCTACTTCCACAGCGTCTCCATGCTCGACGACCCGCTGCGGATCAAGCGCGCCTGCGCGCGGGCGGGCGTGAAACTGTCCGGCCTCTCCTCCCACACGCCCCTGACCAAGCCCGAGATCGGCACCGAGTACCTCAAGCAGGCGATTCGTTTCGCCGCCGAGTGCGGCGCGCCGGTCGTCAACACCGACGAAGGCCCCAAAGCCGGCTGGACCACCGAGGACGAAGACTTTGTCCTGATGCGCTACACGCTGATGGAAGCCTCCAAGGTCGCCGAGCCGCGCGGCATCCTCATCGGCCTCGAATGCCACCAGCAATACACCAAACACCCCGACGGCCTCGACCGCATCCAGAGGCTGGTCAAGAGTCCCAGCATCGGCATCAACTTCGACACCGGCAACGCCTTTCTGTGCGGACATGATCCCTGCCAGTGGCTGCGCCGCGTCGTGAAGCGGCTGGTGCATCTGCACGCCAAGGACATCTCCCTCCAGCAAGGCGGCGCCGAGCGCGGGAAGGTCACCGGCACCCCGGTCGGCTGCGCCTGCGGCGACGGCGTGATTGATTGGAAGAAAGTCATCCAGATCATCCGCCATGACTGCCCGCGCGACATCGTGCTCTCCGTCGAATGCGGCACCATTGAGCAAGCCGAGCGCTCCCTCAAGCACCTCAAGCCACTGCTGAAGTAAGCAGCCCGTTGAAAAACTCCATCTCTTGTAGGAGCCGACGTAAGGAGGCTCAAATTCCTTCGGAAAATCAAGGGAGACAGAGCCTCCTTACGTCGGCTCCTACTTTCTTAACGGGCTGTTAGCGGGCAGGTGCCGTCTCTGCGTTAAGGTCACTGCATAAACGCCCGGTAAAACCGCCGGTTATAGCCGCTGATGGCGTTGGTCAAGGTCATGCTTCCACTCACAGGCATGGTGGAAGTGCTGACATTACTCCAGTACGACAGGTTCGTCGAAGCTTCCAGTACGTAATTGCTGCCGGCCGGACCGGAAAGCAGACAGGTGAAATTGCTTCTGCCGCCGGTTACTTGTGGCGCGGACAGAATGATGCCGACGGTTAAATGGACCACGCTGCTCGTGACACTGCCATACGGGCTGGACACCACCACATCATACGCCCCGGCATTGCCGAAACCCACAGCATTCAATACCAGTGTCGGGCCTGGAAAGACTACCTTGCGGATGCTGCTGCTGCCCGCAATGAACAGGTTGCCGATGGCGTCCACCGCCACACCGTCTGGAAAAAGCAGTTCGGCATTTGTCGCCGCGCCCCCGTCGCCCAAACCGTTGGTTCCGCCACCCGCTACAGTGGTAATGATGCCGCTGGTTGCCACCTTGCGGATACGGTAATTAGAAGAATCCGCAATGAACAGGTTGCCGGTGGCGTCCACCGCCACGCCTGCGGGAAAATTCAAATCCGCATTGGTCGCCGCTCCCCCGTCGCCGGAATAGCTGCCTTTCCCGTTGCCGGCCACCGTGGTGATAATCCCGTTGGTGCCCACCTTGCGGATGCGCTGGTTAACTTCATCCGCAATGAACAGGTTGCCGGTGGCGTCCACCGCCACGCCAGAGGGTCCACACAATTGAGCATTGGTCGCCGTGCGTCCGTCGCCGGAATAGCCGGCGTATCCTGGTGTCCCGATGCCTGCCACCGTGTTGATAATCCCGTAGGTTCCCACTTTGCGGATACAGTTGTTGTCCTCGTCCACAATGAACAGGTTGTCAGTGGCGTCCACCGCCACGCCATAGGGAGCATTCAATTCAGCGCTGATCGCCGCGCCTCCGTCGCCGGAGTAGCCTCCAAAGCCTTGTCCAGCACCGTAACCATTGCCCGCTACCGTGGTGATAATCCCGTTGGTCCCCACCTTGCGGATGACGTTGTTATACAGATCCGCAATGAACAGGTTGCCGGTGGCGTCCACCGCCACGCCAGAGGGATAATTCAATTCAGCATTGGTCGCCGCGCCCCCGTCGCCGGAATAGCCTCCAGGGCCGCCAGCACCGTAACCATTGCCTGCCACTGTGCTGATAACCCCGTTGGTGCCCACCTTGCGGATTCGGTTGTTAAATTCATCAGCAATGAACAGGTTGCCGGCTGCGTCCACTGCCACGCCAGAGGGGCCAGCCAATTCAGCATTGGTCGCCGCGCCCCCGTCGCCCAAACCACTGTTTCCGCCACCCGCCACGGTGGTGATTATCCCGTTGGGGAGGTTGGTTCCGTTCAGTTGCCATTGGTAACTGAAGGGGCCGGTGCCGGCCACTGACACCACAAAAGTCACATTGCTTCCGACCGGGACCGTAACGGAACTATTCGTCGGCTGAATTGCAACAACACTGGGGGGACTGCCCACCGTCAATGTCAAAGGCCGCGTGGCCGTGCTGTTGGTAGCGTCCGTCACCTTCACGGTGAAATTGAAAATCCCGTTGTTCGTCGGCGTCCCCGAGATCACGCCGTTGGCCGCCAGCGTCAATCCCGGAGGCAATGCGCCGGAACTGTTCGTCCAACTGTAGGGTGTCTGGCCGCCGAAAGCTGTCAGGGTCTGGCTGTAAGCCGCGCCGTTCGTGCCGTTGGGCAAGGCAGTCGTGATCACCGCGAATGCCAAGGACATGCTGAACACCGTGCCATTGCCATTGGTCCCGCCAGCCTTTGCCGTGCCATAGAGGGTGTTGCCCGATAAAATCAATGCGGCATCAAACGGCGTAGCTCCGTCGCTGTTGATATAATTGTGAGGAAAAGAACCGGTGCCCGCCGCGAAACTATGCAGGATCGTAAAACCCGTGCCATTGGTGTTGAGAGCGAACACTGTGCCATTGCCGTTGATGCCGCCAACAGCCGCCGTGCCATACAGGGTGTTGCCCGATAAAACCAATCCGCGCTCATACGGATGAGCGCCGTCGCTGTTGGCATAGAGACCTGCAGAATTGATGCTGCTGGCCGCGAAACTATGCAGGTTCGTAAACCCCGTGCCGTCGGTGTTGAGGGCGAACA
The DNA here is from genome assembly GCA_050011195.1 of Verrucomicrobiota bacterium. Taxonomy (GTDB): domain Bacteria; phylum Verrucomicrobiota; class Verrucomicrobiia; order Limisphaerales; family UBA8199; genus PALSA-1440. The sequence continues at coordinate 22,325 of JBEKJO010000084.1, forward strand.
CCGTGCCATTGCCATTGGCGCCGCCAAAGAACGCCGTCCCATACAGGGTGTTGCCCGATAAAATCAAGCCGGCGGCTCCAACTCCGTCGCTGTTGGCAAAGGCAGGAGCAGTAGAACCAGAAGCGATATTCGTCACCGAGTAATTCGCTGCCATGAAACTGTGCAGGATCGTAAAGCTCGTGCCATCCGTGTTGACCTTGAACACCGTGCCCCCAAGCGTCGGCCCATACAGGGTACTGCCCGAAATAACCAAACTATGCGGTTGCGCTCCGTCGCTGCCGTTCGTGAAACTATACAGGTTCGTAAAGCCTATGCCGTTGGTGTTGACCTTGAACACCACGCCATAGCCCGCGCTGCCGCCCCCCCTTGTCGTCCCATACAACGTGTTCCCCGATAAAAGCAAAGTGTCATTCGGTTCTGCTCCGTCGCTGCCGCCAGCAAAACTATAAAGGTTCGTAAAAGCACTGCCATTGGTGCTGACAGCGAACACCGTGCCCTGGCTATAGGCGCCGCCCCCACTCGCCGTCCCATACAGGGTGTTGCCCGATAAAACCAAAGTGCCATCTGGATTCTGTCCATCGTTGCCGCCAGTGAAACTATAAAGGTTCGTAAAAGCCGTGCCGTTGGTGTTGAGGGCGAACACCGTGCCATTGTTCCAACTGCCGCCAGAATCCGCCGCCCCATAAAGGGTGTTGCCCGAGATAATCAATCCGGCTAACGGATTATCTCCGTCACTGGTGGGGCCGGTGAAATAATGTAGGGTTGTGAAACTCTGTGCGGTCACCCGACCAGCTAGGATCAAGCTGAGACCGGCGATCAGCACGGGCAGGATACACGGATTCTTAAGGGAAGTTTTCATAAATTCACGCTTGCGGGTTTTCATATTCAGTTCCTGGTATCCACATTCCAGGTTTATTACGGATTTCCTCAAGGCTCCGTGGCGCGGTTCTCTTTTTCCCGCCGTGCCACCCTCAAGGGGAGGCCATCGGCCTCCACCCCTACAGAGGAAAGCGCCGGGCAAGGTTGCAGGGAATCTCGTGGGGAATGGCAGAGAATCTGGCATAGTGAGCACTCCGGTGGTAGGGCGCGCTGTTCCCAGCGCGCCGCGAGCGTCCAAAGATGTCCGAAATGCGCGGGTTTTGGCGACCTCCCACGGCGCGCTGGGGACAGCGCGCCCTGCCTTGAAACGCGCGGACGATTTGGGCAACACGCCCCAATACATGCACGCCTGACCCCATTCTCTCTATTGCCACTGTCATTTCCATATCCATAACCCACGCCTTCCGGCTGACACCGCGAAACCAGCAAACCCCAACCGTCGAATGCTGATTCCGACTCTCTGCTCTTTTCTCTGGCGATTCCATCACAAAGCAAAGGAGCTGTCGAGAGAAATCGAGCAAAACCTCTTCGCAGGTGTTTGCGCTTCTTGTTCCAGTGATGACAATAGATGTTGTACTCCAAAAAAGGGTTGCGCGGGGGCGGGGTTGGGGGTTAGATGGGGCGTTGAGTTGGCCGGACGACGGGGGAAAATGACCCGTCGTCACCGCGCGGGCGAGGGCCGGCGCGGACGGCCAGCGACACGAGGAACGAATATGGCGAAAATACGCAAAGGCAAGTATTCCGGCAAGATCGGCAACGTAGTGTTCGTTGACAGCAAGTATGGCGGGGTGGTCCGCAGCCAGCCCAGCCGCCCCGGCTGCCCCACCATGGCGCGACTCCGCCCCCGGAGCGCTTTGAGCCTGGTCGCACAGACCTGGCGCACGCTCACGCCGACACAGTTTGCGGCCTGGGAGGCTGCCGTCCAGAAATTGAAGAGGCGGCTGTCGAAAGGGGCGCGCTGTCCCAAGGACGGCTACCACCTTTTCTGCAAGATCAACTGCGTGCGGGTTGCCGCCCAAGAGCCGCTGACAAAGGACCCCCCCAAGTTCGAGAAGATCAAGCCGAATCCAATTGGGGAGCTGGAGATACTGAACCGGGGCGGGGAGATTACGCTGCGAGTGAGGGTTCCGCGGGCGCCCGCGCAGTACACGTTTGTGCTGGGCGCGCCGGGGTGCAGCGCGGGCAGGTCTTTCCCGCCGCGCAGGCCGGCGATTCTGGGCCGGCTGCCCAAAGCGGTGGGGGGCTGGAGCGATTTTACCGAGCTTTACCGGACGGCGTATGGCGTGCCGGCGGTCGGGCAGAAGGTGTTTATCCAGACGCGGCAGATGATCGGCGGTTGGGAAGACGATTTCAAGGAGACCAGCGCCGTGGTGCCGCAGGCGGAGTAATCGCGGCGCGCGGGCGGAATCAGGGGTTAGCAGGCCGAGGGCAGAACTACCGCAGTGGCACCGGAGGAGCGCCGCCGTAGTACTTCCGTCGTGCCTCCGTAGTACTTCCGTAGTTTCAAGCTCATTTCAAGCTCGTTTCAACCTCGTTTCAAGCTTTCCAGTTCTCTCTCCCGCCCGATCCCCGGGCCAAGCGCCCCAAGGCTGGCGAGGGCACTCGCCCTCGCGTCCCTCTTTCTCCCGCCCGGTCCACCGGCCGGCCAGGGGGACGACCAGACTGCCTGGCACCGTAATCGCACAAATCCCGTTTGTCAAGCCCAGAATGCGGAAATTCTCATTTTAACTTCTGGTGACACTCGATGCAGATGCTTGTGGTTGAGAACGGGGCCGCTGCCCACACCAAGGCGGTATTGGACAAGGCCGCAAGCAAGACGCCGCAAGACAGGCGGTATCTGAGGTTCCTGAGATTAGTTTTGAGGTCCATGCGGCACATCAAACAGAAAGGCCGGGTTTTTCACCCGGCCTCTCCGCCACATTCTACATTGAGAACCGCTTTAAATTCTTACCCGATGCCACACGGTTGCATCGTTAACACGCCCAAATGATACCAGACGGCCCGTTCCCCGCTAGTCACCAGTTCTGGGGACCCGCCGACGCGCCGCGCGATCCTCCAGGGATTCTCCTAAGGCGGTCGGCAACGGCCCAAATCCGAAATCCGAAGGCCGAAATCCGAAACAAACCCGAAATCCGAGGCCCGAATAAACAGCCTTCGCAGGAGAGCAGCACGCCATCAGGTTCAGCCTTCTTCGGAATTCGGATTTCGGGTTTCGGTGTTCGGATTTCAGGGCTGCGTGCCTTGTTCATGCTTGAGCCGACCGCCTCAGCGCAGCTCGGGGCCCGTAATCCCTCAGTGATGGCGGGTTTGGGGTGAAAATCAGGATGAATCAAACAACAGCTTGTACGGATCGCGCTTCTCGTCTTGCGCCAAGGCATCAAGGGCGCGCTTGAACGCGCCGAAGAC